>JAZBOH010000222.1:0-18233 GCA_036351055.1 Lysobacterales bacterium | reverse complement strand
TGCTGGAGAAAATCCGCTTTGACCCGTCTGAAGATCAGCTGTGGTGCCCCGGCGACCTGGTCAACCGCGGCGGCAAGTCCCTCAAAACCCTGCGCCTGCTAGAAAGCCTGGGCGACCGCTTTACCGCCACCCTGGGCAACCACGACCTTTACCTGCTCAGGGAGAACTGGAAATACCCCGACGCCGGCTGCCCCAACCGAGAGCTGGACAAGATATTGCGCTCGCCCCATCGCGAGCGACTGATTGGCTGGCTGCAGCAAAAACCCCTGGCCCACTGGTCGCAAGAGCACCAGGTATTGATGGTGCATGCGGGCGTGATACCGCAATGGACCGTGCAGGACACATTGGATCACGCTGCCGAGGTGGAACGGAAACTCTGTTCTGAAAAGGCCGGCAAGTTTTTTAGCCGGATGGGCAAAAACCGGGTACGGCGCTGGGATGACGGGCTCAGGGGCTGGAAAAGGCGCAGCCTGGTCAGCGATATTTTCACGCGGCTGCGCTTCTGCGACAAGAACGGCAAGATCCTCAGCAGCGCCAGCGGGCCGCCGGGTTCACAGAGAAAACCCTACAAGCCCTGGTTCAAACACAAGAACCGCCAGACCCGGGACACAACCATTGTATTCGGCCACTGGGCCCGCCTCGGCCTGTTCGCCAGAAAAAACGTGATCTGCCTGGATTCAGGCTGCGTATGGGGCGGTTACCTGACCGCCCTGAGACTGGACGACCGGCAGCTATTCCAGGTCAGGGGCCAGGCAAAAACCCGGGGCCAGAACAAAGGGCCAAAGTCGCTGCGCTGAGTCAAAACCACGGGGTCAGAGTAGCTCAGCTACTCTGACCCCGGTCTTTCCTGACCCCGGTCTTCCACGTTCCTGGTCAGGACCACAACCCGGTAGGCGAGAGGATTTTTCTCGTCCGGCAACTCCGAACGCAATTCCTCCTCGATCCACTCCTCTTCCCTCCAATCCGGAAACCAGGTATCCGCTTCCGGTTCGCAATCGACCTGTGTCAGGATCATCCGGTCGGCATACGGCATGGCCTCCGCG
Source organism: Lysobacterales bacterium (assembly GCA_036351055.1). GTDB lineage: Bacteria > Pseudomonadota > Gammaproteobacteria > Xanthomonadales > SZUA-36 > JABDPF01. The sequence continues at coordinate 17,190 of JAZBOH010000222.1, read as the reverse complement.
TACAACTGCCCTCCGCCAATCACCATGACCTCTGCGCCTGCAGCCAGTGCAACCGCGCCTTCCAGTGAAGCCGCCACGATGCCGCCAGCAACCGCGTATTCACGGTTTCTGGTGACCACGATGTTCTGACGGCCCGGCAGTATGCGGCCGATGGACTCCCAGGTTTTGCGGCCCATCACGATGGGTTTCCCCATGGTTGTTTCTTTGAAGTGCCTGAGTTCACGCGGCAGGTGCCAGGGCATCGAACCTGCCAGCCCGATCGCCCTGTTGCGGGCCATCGCCGCGATGACCACGATGGATTTTCCAGCCAGCATCAGTCCGGGTTCAGACGGCGATCGGCGCGCGGATCGCGGGGTGGTATTGGTAGTTGAGCAGTTCGAAATCCTCGTAACGGAAGTCGAACAGGTCCTTGCGGTCCGGATTGATGCGCATCTCCGGCAGGGGGTATGGCGTCCGCGCCAACTGGGTTTCCACCTGTTCCAGGTGGTTCAGGTAGATGTGGACGTCGCCGAAAGTATGCACGAAATCGCCCGGCTCGAGCCCCACGACCTGCGCCACCATCATGGTCAACAGGGCATAGGAAGCAATATTGAACGGCACACCGAGGAATACGTCGGCACTGCGCTGGTACAGCTGGCAGCTGAGCCGCCCGTCGGCCACGTGAAACTGGAACATGGTGTGACAGGGCGGAAGCGCCTGCAGCCCGGCGGCCGCATTTTCCTTTGGACTGCGGGTTTCATCCGGCAGCAGGGCGGGGTTCCAGGCCGAAATGATGTGCCGTCGCGAATCCGGGCGGTTCTCCAGGTCATCGAGCAGCTGCTTTACCTGGTCGATGCGCCGGCCGTCCGCGGCAATCCAGTTGCGCCACTGGGCGCCGTAGACAGGACCCAGTTCACCATCCTCCGTGGCCCAGGCATCCCAGATGCGTACGCCGTTGTCGTTCAGGTAGCGGATATTGGTGTCGCCGGCCAGGAACCACAGCAGCTCGTGGATGATCGACTTGAAGTGAAGTTTCTTGGTCGTGACCGCTGGAAAACCCTGCGACAGGTCAAACCGCATCTGGTGGCCGAACAGGCTGATCGTGCCGGTTCCGGTGCGGTCGGATTTCTGTGTTCCATGATCGAGGATGGTCTGCAGGAGGTCGAGATAGGTCTTCATTCACTTTCCCTGTAACGATACGCCGTCGCCATGATGACGGCGCCGGCTATGATCATGGGCAGCGTCAGGACCATGCCCATGGTCAGCCACTGCCCGGCGATGAACCCGATGTGCGCATCCGGCTCACGAAAGAATTCTGCCACAAAGCGGAAGCAACCGTAGCCTATCAGGAACAGGCCGGAGACGGCGGCCACCGGGCGTGGCAGGCGCGAGTAAACGGCCAGCAGGAGAAACAGGCCAAGTCCCTCGCCGAAGGCCTGGTACAGCTGGCTGGGGTGGCGGGCCAGGTGGTCCAGCGCGCCGCTCTCCCAGGCCGACCTGAGCTCGGCTGACTGCCAGCCCCCCGGCTGGATGGCGTTGGCGAACACCATGGCCCACGGCACGTCACTGATCCGTCCCCACAGTTCCCCGCCGATGAAATTTCCCACGCGCCCGAGCCCGAGACCGATGGGCACCAGCGGCGCCACGAAATCAGCCACCGCCCAGAAGCCCCGCCCGGTCTTGTGCCCGAACCACCACATGGCCGCCATGACGCCCAGCAGACCGCCATGAAACGACATGCCACCCTGCGTAATTTTGAACAGGAACAGTGGGTCCGCGAGCAGGCTGTCAAAGCTGTAAAACAGGACATACCCCAGCCTGCCGCCGACCACCACGCCGAGCATGCCGTAAAACAGCATGTCCCCGACGTCCTGCGGCGTCCAGCCCCACCAGGGTCGCTTGCGTGTCAGCCAGTTGCCCAGCGCCCAGAAACACAGGAAAGCCAGCAGATAGGTGATGCCGTACCAGTGCACACTGAGCGGGCCCATTGAGAAAGCGACCGGGTCAAAGGCAATAAATGGGTGGCTGGGGTGGTTCACTGCGTGCTTGAAATCCAATTTCCGGTCGGGCTGTGGCAGCATATGTCAGATGAATAGACTTGGCAACGAGACCAGCCTGTACCTGAGGCAACACGCAGACAACCCCGTTCACTGGCAGCCCTGGGACGACCAGGCGCTGCAGGAAGCACGCGAACAGGACCGTCCCATCCTGCTTTCAATCGGCTACAGCGCCTGCCACTGGTGCCATGTGATGGCCCACGAATCGTTCGAGGACGAAGCCACGGCGGAGCTGATGAACCGCTTTTTCGTCAACGTAAAAGTCGATCGCGAGGAACGGCCCGACCTGGACCGTATCTACCAGCTGGCGCAGCAGATGCTCAGCGGGCGGGGCGGTGGCTGGCCACTGACTGTATTTCTCGACCCGGTCGACCACGTTCCCTTTTTTGCCGGCACCTATTTTCCGAAAGAGCCGCGATACGGCATGCCGGCTTTCGGCGAGGTGCTGCAGTCGGTGCATGGCTGGTTCGGAAAAAACCGCGGGGATGTGAGCGCACAGAACCGGAAGGTGCTGGACGCGATCCGGTCTGTCCAGCAGCCCCGGCGGCAAGGACAGGAGAAACCCCTCGAAGAAGCCGCGCAGGAACTGGTGCAGGCCGCCGCGCAACAGATTTATTCGCGCCATGACGTCGTCCACGGCGGTTACGGCGGGGTGCCCAAGTTTCCGCAGGCGCCCACGCTGGAGGCGGTCGCGATGCTGGGCCGGATCGAATCGGGAAACGAATTACACAGGAGCCTCGAGTTCACGCTCGAGCAAATGGCCCTGAGCGGCTTGCGCGACCACCTCGATGGCGGCTTTTTCCGCTATTGCGTGGACGACAGCTGGACCATCCCGCATTTTGAAAAAATGCTGTACGACAACGCGATGCTGTTGCCGCTGTACGCCGAGGGCGCGCGGCGCTGGAACAATGCGCTGTTGCAATCGGCGGCTGAAGGCATCGCCGATTGGCTGGAGACGGAGATGCGGCAGGCATCCGGCGCCTACGCGGCCAGTATCGATGCCGACGCCGATGGCGAGGAAGGCGGTTTCCACGTGTGGACGCGTGAACAGGTCGAGGCCGTACTCGATGACCGGCAACGCGCGCATTTCCTGGCGGCCTACGGCATGGAAGACCCGCCCAATTTCGAAATGAAAAGCTGGCACCTGCAGTTGGCGCGGTCCGGGCCGGATCGCCCACGGCAGTTCCCGTCATGGTCGGAGGCGCGTGAAAAGCTCCGGGTCCAGCGGGAAAGCCGCGTACACCCCGCTCTCGATGACAAGCGGCTGACTTCATGGAACGCGCTACTGGCCGGCGGTTACACCCGCGCGGGACGCGCTCTCGGTGAGGAGGCCTGGCTGGACCGGGCCGAGGGCATCTTCAGCTTCCTGCAGCGGGAACTGTGGACCGGCGACGGGCTGCTGGCCGTCTACAACGACGGCACGGCCCGCTTCGAGGCCTACATCGACGATTACGCCTGGTTGCTGGACGCCCTGCTGCATTACCTGCAATCGCGCTGGGACAGGGCCTGGCTCGGCTTCGCCATCGAGCTAGCGGATGCCATGATCGCCCGCTTCGAAGACCCGGAACATGGCGGTTTCTATTTCAGTGACGCCGCGGTCGAGGTGCCCATGACGCGCAGCATGATCTTCCAGGACGACGCCACACCGGCCGGCAACGCGATCGCCGTGATCGCACTGAACCGCCTCGGACGCCTGCTGGGCGAATTGCGCTACACCGACGCGGCAGAGCGGTGCAGCAGGCGCGCACTACCGTCGATGCAGGAGTCGCCGGGCGCTCACGCCAGTTTTCTGATTGCCCTGCAGGAAGCCATTCTGCCACCGGCACAGCTCGTAATTTCAGCAAACAATGAAAAACAGGGCGCCTCATTAAAACAGTGGGTTGAAAGCAACTATCGGGTAGACTGCTACCTGATCGGGCCGGCAGACCCTACTTTGCCGGGCATTTTGGGTGAATACCATTCAGACAAACCCGTGACCGCCTGGCTCTGCCGGGGCATGCATTGCCTCCCGCCGGCACATTCACGGCAAGAACTTGAAGCGATGCTCAGCTGATGTCGTTGGTGGACGGTTGGCGCAGCAAAAGGAACGAGACACTTTAGGCAATGATGGAATTAGCGCTCCCCAATTCGCACGCGCTGGCCGTGATGATTCTGATCGTCGTGGCGCTGATCCTGTTCACTCGTGAAAGCATCCCCCTGCAGACCACCAGCCTGCTCGTCCTGGTCTCGCTGACGGTCGGTTTCACGTTGTTTCCCTATGTCTCTGAGGGCAAAACCCTGCAGCCATCGGACTTTTTCCTCGGCTTTGGCCACAAGGCGCTTGTCGCCGTATGCGGACTGATGATTGTTGGCCAGGGCCTGATCCGAACGGGCGCCCTGGAGCCGGTCGGCCGTCTCCTGGCCCAGTTGTGGCGTAAAGGCCCCGCGATATCCCTGCTGGTCACCATCCTGATCACGGCTGTGCTGAGCGCCTTTATCAACAACACGCCGATCGTGGTCCTGATGCTGCCGATCCTGGTCGGGGTCGCCGTGCGCACCGGTGAATCGCCCTCGGGCTCGCTGATCCCGATGGGCTTTGCTTCCATCCTCGGCGGCATGTCCACGACCATCGGCACCTCCACCAACCTTCTGGTGGTGAACGTGGCCGAAGACATGGGCATGGAAACCTTCAACATGTTTGATTTTCTTGGCCCGGCGCTGATTGCGGGGTTCTTCGCGGTGCTCTACCTGTGGCTGGTCGCACCGCGTATCACGCCGGAACGGCAACCGCCGATGAGCGGCACGGTTTCGAGACTGTACACCGCCCAGATCCGCCTGAACGAGGACAGCCCGGTGGTTGGCCGCCGCCTGGCGACCGCCATCCTGCGAACCGGTGACGGCATCAAGGTAGAAACCGTGCAACGCGGCCAGGGCGTTTTTATCAATCCCCTGCCGGACGTGGTGCTCAAGGCGAATGACCGCATTACCACCAGTGACACCCAGGCCAACCTGCGCGAATACTCCCGCCTGCTCGGCGGCACCCTGTTTTCCGGCGACCAGGCCGTGGACGCAGAGCATCCGCTCAGCGCGGAAGGCCAGCAGATTGCCGAGGTGGTGATCACGCCAGCCTCGCGGCTGAACGGCGTGCGCATAGGCAATGCGCGATTGCGCGGGCGCTACGGCCTCAGGCTGCTGGCCTTCAACCGCTTTGAAGGATCACAGGAGCGCAAATCACCCGGACTGGATGAAATCCAGTTACGGTCCGGCGACGTATTGTTGGTGCAGTCCACGGTCGAGAACCTGCGCGAACTGAAAGAAACAGCCGACTTCCTGGTCCTCGACGGCAGCATCCAGCTGCCCAGCACCAGCAAGGCGCCCATCGCCATGGCGACCATGCTGGGCGTGGTGGCGCTGGCGGCACTGAATATCATGCCCATCGAAATCAGCGCCGTGCTCGGTTTCATGGTGCTGATCGTGACCCGTTGCCTCAACTGGAAAGACGCGATGAGTGCGCTCAGCACCCAGGTCATCCTGATCATCGTCGCCTCGCTGGCGATGGGCGCGGCATTGCTTAAAACGGGTGGAGCGGACTATATCGCCCTGTTGTTCGTCTCCGTCACCTTCGGCGCACCGCCGACCGTGGTGCTCGGCGGGCTGATGCTGATGATGGGTATTCTGACCAATATCGTTTCGAACAACGCGGCCGCGGTGATCGGCACGCCGATCGCGATCGGTATCGCGCAGCGGCTGGGTCTGCCCCTGGAGCCCTTCGTGCTCGCGGTCCTGTTTGGCGCCAACCTCAGCTTCGTCACGCCGATGGCCTACCAGACCAACATCCTCCTGATGAATGCCGGCGGCTACAAGTTCGGTGACTTTGTACGGGTTGGGTTGCCGCTGGCGATCGGGCTCTGGCTGGTTTTGACCGCTGTGCTGGTCTGGGCCTACGGCCTGTAAATACCCTTGGTACAATCTGCGCCGTTATTTTAAAGAATTGCTGCCGGATCTGATAAAGGTCAGTAATTCCCCGAAAAATTTGCTCAGATCAACGCAAACAACGCTTTATTAACGGTGGAAACAATTGACTGCGGTGTAACGCAGGTTATACCCTTCCTTGTCCGGAATAAATTTACGTGTTTTATCTACCATCAATCCCTTTGTCAAAACCGAGACCCAGTATGTTAATCAATCGAATGAACAAAATGCTCTTGCTCGGCGCAACGCTTTCAGCGGTTTTCTCCGCGTCGGTTTTTGCCCAGGCAACTGTGGACCAGGTCATGGCGGAAGGCGAGAAACGCGCCGATGCCGGTGCTGCTGAGCAGCGCCGCGTCGAGCAGATCGCCGACCAAACCCAGGACTTGCTCAACGACTACAACACCGTGGCCAAGGTCGTCGACGGTCTGGTGACCTACAACGCACTGTTGCAGCGCCAGGTCGACAACCAGGTATCCGAAATGGCCGCCCTCAACGAGTCCATCAGGAACGTGTCGCTCATCGAGCGTCAGATCCTGCCCCTGATGACCAGGATGCTGGACTCGCTGGACGTGTTTATCGAACTCGATACGCCGTTCCTGCTGAAAGAGCGTACAGAGCGCATGGAAAGGCTGCGCGGCATGATGGAACGCTCCGACGTGTCAGCCGCCGAAAAATTCCGGCGCGTGGTCGAGGCTTACCAGATCGAGAACGATTACGGTCGGACCATCGAGGCTTACAAAGACACGGTTGATGTCGACGGTGTCAAGCAGGAAGCCGATTTCCTCCGCATCGGCCGCGTCTCGCTTGCTTACCAGACGGTCGGCGCTGGCACCACCGGTGCCTGGGACAAGGATGCCGGCGCATTCGTCAAGCTTGACGACGCCGAGTTCAAGAACCAGGTGTCTCACGGCCTGAAGGTGGCCCGCAAGCAGGTTGCACCTGATCTGCTGGTCATTCCTGTCGCTGCTCCTTCGGAGGAATAATCATGATTAAGACAATATTCAAAGCAGCAGTGATCGCCGCCTTTGTTTTCGGCATGGGAAACACTGCATTTGCCGCCCAGGCAGTCTCGCTCGACGAGCTGCTGGAGCAGGTCAAACAGGGCCGTGTCAAGGACGCTGCTGAAAATCAGCAGCGTATCCAGGCCTTCCAGGCCGCCCGTGGGCGCCAGCAACAGCTGTTGCGTGACATGCAGGCCGAACAGACCCGCCAGGAGAACCTCTCCCAGCAACTGGAAGACACCTTCGAGGTCAACGACGCCGCCATCATCGACCTCGAGCGCGCCTTGCAGGAGCGCCTGGGTGAGCTGAAAGAACTCTTCGGTGTTCTGCAGCAGGCTGCCGGCGACGCCCGCGGCAACTTCGACACCTCGGTTACACAGATCCAGTTCCCGGATCGTGGCGCCTGGCTGACGGAATTTGCACAGAAGATGGGTTCCACCACGCGCATGCCGACGCTGCAGGAAATCGAACGCATCTGGTTCGAACTGCAACGCGAGATGACGGAGTCCGCCAAGGTGGTCAAGGTCAACGCCAACGTCGTCAACGCCTCCGGTGAAGAGGAAATGCGCGATGTGGTCCGTGTCGGCCTGTTCAACGTCGTTTCCGATGGCAAGTACCTCGAGTACGTGCCCGAGACCGGACGCCTGGTCGAACTGCAACGCCAGCCGCAAGGCCGTTACACCAGCCGCGCAAGCGAGCTCGTGGAAGCAACGGACGGTTTGCACGGCTTCGCCATCGACCCGACCCGCGGCCAGCTGCTTGCACTGCTGGTGCAGTCTCCGAGCCTGACGGAACGCATCGCACAGGGTAAGGAAGTCGGTTACGTGATCATCGTGCTCGGTATCATCGGCCTGGCCATCGCCATCTGGCGCCTGTTGGCCCTGTCCACCACCGCCGCCAAGGTCAACCGCCAAGCCAAGAACCTGGAGAAACCGGGTAATAACCCGCTGGGCCACGTGCTGAAGATTGCGCACGACAACCCGGATTCAGACGTCGAGTCGCTCGAGCTCAAGCTGGGCGAACAGATCCTGAAGGAAACGCCGAAGTTCAACAGCATGCTGCCATTCCTGAAAATCATCTCGGTTGTCGCACCGCTGCTGGGTCTGCTCGGTACGGTTACCGGTATGATCATTACCTTCCAGGCCATCACCCTTTACGGTGCTGGTGATCCGAAGCTGATGGCCGGTGGTATTTCAACCGCCCTGGTGACCACGGTTCTCGGTCTCTGCGTAGCCATTCCGACGGTGTTCCTGCACACACTGGTGCAGAGCCGCGCGAAACGACTGACGCAGATCCTCCAGGAAGAGGCCGCCGGCATGCTCTCCGAGCGTGCAGAAAGAATGGGATAATCCACCATGGATACCATCTTTTATTATCTGCCATTCCTCGCGACGATCCGCGATTTCTTCGAACTCGGAGGACCGGTTCTCAACGTGATCGCCATCGTGGTGCTGTTCATGTGGATGCTCATCATCGAGCGCATCGTGTACCTGCGCACGGGTCACCGGAAACTGGTCAGGCAGGCCCATGTCTACTGGGACTCCAGGACGGACTATTCGTCCTGGCAGGCCCACCAGATCAGGGACCGCATCATCTCCCAGGTCTCCGCCAATGCAGAACGCAACATGGCGCTGATCAAGACCTGTGTCGCGCTGTGCCCCTTGCTGGGACTGCTCGGCACGGTCACGGGAATGATCGAGGTCTTTGAGGTCATGGCCATCTCCGGTTCGGGTAATCCCCGGTCCATGGCATCAGGCGTTTCCAAGGCCACCGTCCCGACTATGGCGGGCATGGTAGCCGCGCTTTCCGGGGTAGCCATGTCGGCCTACCTGGAAAACAAGGCGCGCAGGGAACGTGAGTTCATCGCTGATGAATTGATTATCGAGCACGGCTGAAGGAACTTTCCTCCAGCCTGCTGATCAGGAGAAATACTAATGCGGCAACATTTAGCCACTCAGTACGAAGAAGAAGAATCGGAGATCAACATCACGCCGATGCTGGACGTGGTGTTCATCATGCTGATCTTTTTCATCGTAACCGCGACGTTCGTGAAGGAGGCCGGTATTGAAGTCAACCGGCCCGATGCGGCAACCGCGGTAAAACAGGAAAAAGCCAACATCCTTGTGGCCATTGGCCCCAATAACGACATCTGGATCGACAGGCGTCAAATCGATATCCGTTCGGTACGTCCGAATATCGAGCGTTTGCACGCAGAGAACCCACAAGGTTCTGTCGTCATCCAGGCGGACAAGGATTCCAAGACGGATACCTTGATCCAGGTTATGGACGCCGCCCGTTCGGCAGGCGTGTTCAACGTGTCGATCGCGGCTAACGAACCCTAATGAGGTAAGCCATGTCGGCTACTATTAATGAAACACTAACTCTACCGAAAGTCGGAAATTCGATCCGGCTCGCGATCGGTATCGTGCTCGGTGTCTGCGTAACAGCCGGACTGTTCTGGTTCATGCAGTACCTGATCGTGACCGCCGACCGCGAGTTGAACGAAGGCGCCGCCGGGCACCTGATCGATTTCGTCAGGCTGAAACGCGACGAGTCCATCCAGCGCAGGCAGCTGAAACCGAAGAAGCCGCCACCGCCGGACGCACCGCCGCCGCAGCCACCGACTCCGCAGTTGGAAAATCTCAACCCCAACGCTGAAAAAATCGCCATCCAGGCTGCTCCGGTTGAAACGGACATCGAGATGAGCGGCGGATTCAGCCTGGGTGTAGGTGAAGGTGACTACCTGCCCATCGTGAAAGTTGCGCCGATCTATCCACAGCGTGCACTTTCCCGCGGCGTGGAAGGGTATTGCGTGGTGCAGTACACGGTAACCCGTAACGGCACCATCCGTGACCCGTTTGTTGTCGAGGATCAGTGCACCTCTTCCCTGTTCCACCGCGCGTCGATCCAGGCGGCCCTGAAGTTCAAGTACAAACCCCGCGTGGTCGATGGCAATGCGATCGAAGTGCCGGGCGTACAGAACAAGTTCACTTACGAGATCCAGGAATAGAGGAGCGGACGAATGAAAAACTATTTATCCAGGCTCATCGTCGCTCTGCTGGCCGGAGTCCTCGTTCTGGGAACCGCGGGCAGCGCCATGGCGCAGGTGCAGAAAAAGGAGGAGAAGAAGACCAAGGCAACGGTCGCCATGAGCCAGCAGGTTTATGAAGTGCTGGTCGAGGTCCAGGAACTCATCGAAACCAAGGACTACGCCACCGCGCAGGTCAAGATCGACGATCTCAGGAGTGGCAAGAAAAAACTGAGCCCCTATGAGCTCGCACAGATCTGGAACATCTCGGCCTATTCGTACTACCTGCAGGAACGTTATGCAGACGCGATCGACGCCTACGACCAGGTACTGGCGCAGCCCGAGCTTCCTGAAGCACTGACCCAGAGCACGCTGAAAACCAAGGCCCAGCTGTACTTCACGCTGGAAGACTACGACAGCGCCCTGGTCGTGATCCGCGAACTGATGGCCATCATTCCCGAGCCCAGCGCCGACGTCTACATGATCGAAGGTCAGGCCCTGTTCCAGCTGGCCCGTTACGACGAAGCCCTGGTGCCGATCAAGACCGCCATCAACATGTACCGCGAGCAGGGCCAGAAGCCCAAGGAAAACTGGCTGTTGCTGTTGCGCGTGATCTACTTCGAGCAGAAGGACTACGACAGCATGCTCGAGGTGGTCAAGGAATTGATCGCCTACTACCCCAAGGACACGTATATCCTGGTGCTGGCGGGTATCTACAGCGAGCTGGGCGATACCAAGAAGCAGTTGGCCCTGGTCGAAACGCTGTATGAAAAAGACTACCTGAGCAATACTTCGCAGGTCACCAACCTGGCCAACCTGTACCTCCTGCACGGTCTGCCCTACAAGGCGGCTGTCGTTCTTGACCGGGAAATGGAGTCCGGGATCGTCAAGGCCAACGAGCGCAACCTGCGCCTGTTGTCCCAGGCCTGGTACCAGGCCCGTGAAGACCAGAAGTCCATCCCGCCGCTGGAACGCGCCGCGAAAATGTCCGATGACGGCGAACTGTATATCCGTCTCGCGCAGTCGCACATCAACCTGGAGCAGTGGAAAGAAGCCGCAACCGCGGCACGCCAGGGGATCAAGATGGGCGGTTTGAAACGGTCAGACCAGGCCAACATTATGCTGGGAATGGCGCTGTTCAACCAAAAGCTTCTGGAACAGGCGCGCACGGCCTTCCAGGCCGCGTCACGGGACAAGCGTTCCGCACGCGCAGCTGGCCAGTGGATCAACTACGTCGACAGCGAAATCAAGCGCCGCGACCTGATGAGACAGGAAGTTCCGGACTTCCAGCCACGCGAGCGCGATGAGCTTCTCGAGGTGATCGAGGGTAATCAGTAGCAAACCCTGTTTGACCGAAAAGGGATAAAAAAGCCGGCTGCGTTGCAGCCGGCTTTTTTTATTCCCGCCAGTGCAGCCACCGCTTCTCCTTCTTGCGGCCCGAACGCCTCGCAATGCAGTTTCGCAATGGCATCAATGTCTGCTTGACGGGAACTCCGGATTTCCACGACCTAACCTCCAACCCTGTTGATTTGACTGACAAAAAAAACCCCGGCAATCGCCAGGGCTTTTTCACGCCAGATAAAAATTGATGCTCAGTTCAGAGCCACCACGTCAACGGTAATCTTTTCCATCACTTTTTCGGTGGTATGGCTGGCGAACTTGGCCGAGAGACCGGTACGCGGGCTGATGCCGAGGATGACCATGTCGGCGCCTACCTTTTCTACGATTGCGGCGATGACGTCTTCGGGCTTGCCCATGTCACGGTGGATGTTTTCACGCGGCAGGCCGCTCATGCGCGCTATCAACTGGCGGTCCGGGAAATTCTCGCTGTCGGTATAGGCATTGACGACGTGGTAGTCCGCACCGAAATACTCGGCCAGGAACTTGCCGCGCTCGAGAATCCGGTCATTGAGCGCCCGGTGTCCCGCGTCCTTGGCCTGTGTATTGACGGCGGCGAGGATGCACTTGATCGGCGCCTCGGTGCCCTCGTCCACGATAACCACGTCGCTCTTGGCCTGCCGAACGAGGTCCCACTTGGAATCGGTTATGCCACGCTTGTGCTCGGCGGATGATTCGCACAACATGATCGTGTCGCAGGCATAGCGATCAGCTGCGTCCGTAATGGATTTGCGCCAATTCGCGGTCCAGAACAACTCCGTTGTGTACGTAACACCCAGCTCATCCAGCGGAGCCAGCAGTTCGTCCAACCATACCTTGCCAAGGATGACCTCGGTCGGTGTGTCCGGATCGGCCTTGTCCGCACCTTCGAAGCCAATCAGCAAATGAAAATCGCTGACCCACTCGCTCCGCTGGCGAACGATTTCGAGCATGCGCTCCAACGCCAGGTGCCTTTCATGAGATGGATCGACAACAACCAGGAATTTTCTTTTCTCCACTTGAAATACCCTCCGGGCAAGATTCTGTTTTTAGATTGTCCGCTGAGCGGGAAACTCTCATTCTACCTGATAAAAAGCTGGAAACCCGCCCAAGAACGTAATTTTTCCCCGTTTCCGGTCTTAATCCGGGCTTTTCGGGTTTGAAACAGGGCCTCCGATACGTTCCTGTCAGCCTCCAGGCGTTGATAGAACTCGGCCATGAACGCCGCCGTCTCCGTATCACCCGTTGGCCAAAGCGAGGCCAGGACCTGGCGCGCACCGGCACTCTGAAGGTCGTTGACCAGGCCCAGCCGGCTGTCGAAATCGGACTTTGGCCTGGCCGTGAAAGCGGTCCCGCTGAGGACCGCCAGTTGTGCTTTCAGGCCAATGGCGCGCAGATCAGCCGGTGACAGGAACTCCGTTGTGGGGGTTTCCCGTTCGCCTGAAAGCAGCAGCCTGGAACGTTCCGGGTAAGCCAGGTCCACGCGGCCCGGCATCGCCAGGTGCACCAGAGCGGCGTTACGGTACCGCTCGTCATCAAATTCATCGCCGCGCAAGGCAACGCCCTGGACGATATGCAGGCCATCGCCCACGAACCCATCACGGACCGCGCTGATCTCTTCAGACGTGGAGACGCCATAGCTGAACAGGTCACGGCCCGAACGCGGATTGCCTGCCAGGAAAACACGCTCGCCGTAGTCCGCCGCCAACGGCGCCAGGGCCGCTGCCACGGAGGACAGCGATTCGATATGGATAAGCTGGTGCCCTTCCGCCAGGTACTTGCCATCCAGCCGTAGCGCATCAAACGGGAAACCGTTCAGTGATCCCGACGGCAGCAGGAAAATGCGCTCCCCCAGTTGCCGGGACAGGGGGCCCAAAAGCAGCTCACCCAGGTTTTCCAGCCCCCTGTCCGGCGCGCCGGCGTTCGGGTCCTGGAATGTTCCGCGGAGCGATTCGAACTGGCCCCGGATTCGCTTGCTCGAAGACAGCCGGACTTGCTTGACGTCTTTGCCCGTGGCCAGAACAGCAAATACGGCAGCCTCGGCAAAATAATAGGCCAGCACGGAATCACCGCGCCCCAGGGTGGACAGCGCTGTTTCAAGCGCACCCCCGGAGAGGGCGGTGCTGGACCAGCCGGAGCGGCCCCTGAACGCTTCCAGTTCCTTGTGCGATTGGCGCGAAAGCTCATCACCGGGCGCGGGCTGGGCCGCCTCGACCCGTGCAAGCAGGTTGCGTACGCCATCCGCTCCATCCCCGGTGTTGTCCACGACCCGCTCCAACTGGCGAACGCGGTCCAGTGCAAGTAAAAGCTCTCGGCCGTCGCCCGGTCCGGCGGGGGAAGCAGCAAGCGCCAGGTCCAGGTAAGTTTGAAACAGGATTTCACGATTGCTCCAGTACCACGCTGCTATCGCACCGGGTAAACGTTCCCGGTAGAACTGCACGCCGTCGACCAGATCCTCCATCAGCGCCCGCGCTTCGGAATGACGGCCTTTCAGGTGTAGTATCCTCGCCCAGACCAGGCCGGAATCGATTTCAACAGCGGGTAAACCACCCATTTGCAATGCCGCGTAGTTCAGCCGTGCCTGTTCCAGATCACAAGCCGCAGAACCGCGGCCGTGCAGTTCCGCCAGGCAAAGGTATAAACCGGCCCGCTTGCCGGTCAGCCGGTCACTGCCGGAAGCCGCCTGTCGCGCCTGTTGAAACAGGCGGATGGCCTCTGCCGAGCCAGGGCCCTCGCGCCGCTGGGCATCAATTGCCGATTCGAACAGGAACCCGGCCCGCTCCACCCCGGCGCTCAAGAACCCGGACTGCTGCTTCCGATACCCCTGCATTTGCTCGAATTGGCCACGTTCCCGGCTGATGTCAGCCAGTACGCCGTAAGCCCTGGCCAGGGCTTCTCTCCTGCTCCCGGGCGTCCGTGGCAGGGACTCGCTGATCAAGGCCTCGGCCGTTTCCAGGTAGCCCATGGAGTAGTGTGACCAGGCCAACTCCAGGCCAACCGGGCCCCACTGGCCGTCCGCCAACCTGTCCTTCTGCAGTTCCAGCGCACTGCGCAACTCCAGCGCCGCGTCGGCAAAGCGGAATGTGCTGTTCAGCAAGCGGCCTTTCTCAAAAAGGTTGCCGGCCAGTTCCAGGCCCGCCACCTGTTCTTCGCTTCCTGAGAGGTCCCCCGAAATATCATCCAGCAGGCTGATCGCCCCGCTGGTGCTGCCACGGGTCTCGTATGCCGCCGCCGCGGTGGCGCGTATCCGGTTCATCAAATCCGGGTCTGACGCCGTTGCCGTCACATCCAACGCCTGCTCGTAACGCCCGATGGCCCGGTCCAGGCGCCCCTGGCGCTCGTAAGCCATACCGTCCTGGTACAATGCCCGGCCCCGCTCCGCGGCGTAACCCTGGGCTTCCGCCATCCGCGCAACGTCTTCCCAGGCTTCGTGCGCGCTTTCGTACCGTTCAAAAGACTGGGTGCCGCTTGAATTATCCCCCGCCATCATCATGGCGTCGGCTTCCAGCACACGGGTGGTGAGCTCGATGGTTTCGAAGCCGGCCTTGCGGGCCGCCGCGCGGATCGTGTACGCACGTTCCATGGCCAGCAACACGTCCCTGATTTCGTAAAGAATGAGGTGCGTGGCGTAATACTCAGACCACAGGCGCATTTCCTCCATACCCATGGCGGCAAAAGCCTGGGCGGCGTTACGCAGGGAATAGGTCCGTTCCGCCCACACCGTGGTGTTGTCGCCATGAACACGCTTCATACCGTGCGCCAGGTAGCGGTAAGCACTGGCCAGGGCGCGTGAATTGCGGTCCGTATCGGGCAGTTGCATCAGCTCCAGCCCAATACGTGAACGTTCGATGCGCCGGGCCGGGTTTACCTCGATCATCAGTTGCCGGGGTATGTCCACCGCCTCGACAAACTGGTAAACGGGCCCGATGCGGCGCGATGCAACGGCCGTTTCACTGACCAGTGCGCCCTCCGGGCCGCTGATTTGCGCCTCGAATTCGCTCTCCAGCGTATCGATCACGACAACCAGCGAGACCGCGGGGTACTGGTAGATCATGTATTCGGCTGGCCGCGCGGCTGACGCCTCTTCCTGCTGGGCCGGCACGGCGGCGCAGGTCGACAGGAGCAGTACAGCCAGGGAACCCTTGATGATTTTGCGTAAAGGCCAGAACATCGCACATAAATAGCGGTCAGAGCCGTGAAGGTCAACCGGTCAATTGCTGTTGACAGGGCTTTTTGTTAGCTTGCGGGCATCCATGCGAAGACTTAACCGCCAAACCAGCGTATTTTCTACCTCGGCAATCGACCTGTTCGCATCTGCGCTCGGCGCCTTTATCCTGCTGGTGATGATCCTGTTTCCCTACTACCGCAATGCGGGCAGCGACGATGCCTTTTCGCGCACGCAGGAAATCCAGGACATGCGCCGCCTGGCGTCGGGCGAAATCGCGGAACTTCTGGCTGACCAGCGCACCTCGACCAGCGAAGTTCGCGAACTCGATGAGGCCAACCGCGGCATCGAAGCGCAAATTTCACGAATCCGGCAGAACATGGCGGACATCAAGACCCAGCTAGCCGAAAAGCCGGTGAAGGAACCGGAGCCGGTTGAAGAAATCACCGAGGAACCCGAGGCGCTGGTCGCCGGGGTCGAGTTCTCCATCCTGGGGCTGGCGTCGGAGAAAAAGTCCTTCGTCATCGTTATCGACATGTCCGGCAGCATGCTGTCCTACACCGACCTGATGGTCGAGTCCGTCCTGGACATGCTCGAACCGCTGGACGAGAGCAATGAATTCGCCATCATCGGCTACCAGGGAAATCCATCACCGACGCTCTGGTCCTTCCCTGATCGTTCGGGACTGGTACAGGCCACGCCGGCCAACCTCGACGATGCAAAGAATTTTGTGCTGTCGCTGGCACGGCGTTTTTCCGGTTCCACGCCAACCCATTACGCCGTGCTATCCGCACTGCAATACCCGGCCGAGGCGGTAATCCTGCTCAGCGATGGTGAACCGGATAATGCACCGGGTTTTATCATCCAGGACATTACCGGCCTCAACCGATACGAAAACAAAGAAATCCACACCGTGGCCATCGGCGACTACACGCAGAACCGCGGCCTGGTGATGTTTCTGCAAACCCTTGCGAAACAGAACGGTGGTGATTTCGTGGGTGTTTCACGATGAGGTCGCGACGGCGCACCTTCGAGGTCTATTCGCTTTCAGCGATCGACCTGTTCGCCTCGGCGATGGGCGCGTTCATCATCATCAGCATCATCCTGATGCCCGATTACCAGAAAGAGGTTCGCTCACAGGGTGACCTGGAGTACCTGGAAGAGCTTGCCGGACAGACCCAGGCCATGCTGGAGCAGACCGAGGAGGGCAGCCGGGACATCCTGGAAGCGCTGCTGGCGGCGCAAACCCGGCACCAGCAACTGCAGGCCGAATACGAAACGGTTTCCGCCGAAAGGGACATCCTGAACGCGGAACAGCAGGCCCGGCTGGACCAGCCGCCCCCGCCGCCGCCAAGCCCGGTGGAAACCGAGCAGGAGGAAGGCAGCAACCTGGTGACCTTCCGTTTCCTCGGCCTGAAAACGGACCAGAAACGCATCCTGTTCCTGGTCGACATGAACCGTTTCCTGGCCCCGCACGAATCCCTGGTCAGGGGCACCGTCATCCGCGCCATGGAATCCCTGCAAACGGGCTACGAGTTCGCCATACTCGGTTTCCAGCAGCAGGACCAGGGACCGCGGTACTACCGCTGGCCCGCGGACGGCGGCCTGGCGGCCATGAACAGCCGCAACCGG
>JAZBOH010000221.1:0-2909 GCA_036351055.1 Lysobacterales bacterium | reverse complement strand
CCGATAGGATTCTTTCGCTGTAGGTTCCCGGTGAAAGGATTGCATTTCCACCTACCGAAATGGCGCGCAACTCAGCAACCGCTCGGCGCATGCTTTCACGAGCTTCCATGGCGACGGAACCTGGAATGTTTACAAGGCTGTCGCTATGATTTTCCGGAGAAACGCCCAGTCCTTCGAGCGCCGATCTCTTGACCTGCAGCGCCATCCATTCCGTCCTTGGCGCCATAAAAAAATCGAGTTCAGCGCTCTCGCGAAGCACCACCGGTGCGGGTTTTTCCGTGATGCGGCCGTTGACGTTGTAATCGCCGACACCATCGAGGATAAAACCAACAGTGATAAGATCATCGAGCATGGCCCCTTCGGCATGGAGTGGCAGGTTGTATTTGCCATAGTTCAGTCGATACTGACCTGTCTGAATACTCAATAACTTCCCCAGAAACCGCCCTCGAGCAAGCTGAACATGGCGAATGGTCGTTCCGCTGAGGGCTTCCTCCATCGATATCGGATCGAAAGAATCCAGGTAGGTACTTTCCAATCTCATTGAGCAGTTCCAGTTTATTTGAACGCCAGTCGCCGCATTGACGAAAAATGGATAGTGAAACTCGCGAATCCATAAGTTAACATGCCGTTCAATTCCCTACTAATGAGATAGGTTAATCACTTTGTAAACAGTTTTCCAAATATACAGTTCGAGCGGGTCTATTGCACTCAAACTCGGCAGGAGGATTAAGTTGGACAGTAAGCGATTGAAAACAGTTCTTACCTTATTTACCACGCTTAGCCTGGCGGCTGGAATGAGTTGGGCAGCCGGCGGTGGCGACATCGTGAAGGCAGACCCTTTAAAACATTTCGATGCCAAGGGCAAAGCACCGAGCGAATTTACCGTCACGCTGCAGAACAAGCAGCGCGAAATGCTGCCGTTCGAGGACAAGCGGGATTTCGAGGAATCCAGGAAGGGCTTCATTGCTGCACCGCCCTACAAACAGATCATGGCCGACGCCGGCCATGTGGCCTGGGACATCGGCAGTTATGACTGGCTGTTGCAAGGCAAGGACTTCGACAGCATCCATCCTTCGCTGCAACGCCAGGCGATCCTCAACATGAACTACGGCCTGTACGAGGTCTTGCCGGGCCAGATCTATCAGGTCCGCGGCTACGACCTGGCCAATATCAGCTTCATCCGCGGTGAGACTGGCTGGATCGTCTTCGATCCACTGACGGCCAAGGAAACGGCGGCAGCAGCACTGAAGTTTATCAACGAGAAAGTTGAAAAGCTGCCGGTGGTTGCGGTCGTCTATTCGCACTCGCACGCCGATCACTTCGGCGGGGTGCGTGGCGTCGTCGACGAGGCCGACGTGAGGAGCGGCAAGGTCCCGGTCATCGCGCCCATCGGATTCATGGATCACGCGGTATCCGAGAACGTCTATGCCGGCAACGCGATGAACCGGCGCATGTTCTTTCAGTACGGGGTGTTGCTGCCACGCAGCCCCTTCGGGCACGTCGATCAGTCCATCGGCAAAAATACCGCCGCCGGCAATCTGGGACTCATCGCGCCGACCGTCGTCATCAAGGATGATATCGAAGAGATGACCGTGGATGGCGTAAAAATGGTGTTCCAGAACACGCCGGGCACCGAAGCGCCAGCGGAGATGAACACCTATTTTCCGGATTGGAAGGCGTTCTGGGCCGCAGAGAATATCACCGGCACCATCCACAACATTTATACCCTGCGCGGCGCCCTGGTGCGTGATGCGCTGGAGTGGTCCAAGCAGATCAACAATGCACTATATCTGTTCGGCCAGGAGGCCGAGGTGATGTTCGCCTCGCACAGTTGGCCGCGTTGGGGTAACGACCGTATTCAGGAAGTGATGCGCGCACAACGTGATACTTACGCCAACCTGAACAACGGAGTGCTGCATCTCGCCAACCAGGGCGTGACGATCAATCAGATGCACAACGTCTACGAAGTACCGGAGAGCCTGCAGCAACAGTGGTCGGCGCGCAGCTACCATGGCTCGGTCGAGCACAACAGCCGTGCGGTCGTCAACCGCTACCTGGGTTACTGGGACGGCAATCCGGCCACGCTGATTCCACTGTCGCCGGAAGATTCGGCGCCACTGTATGTCGAGATGATGGGCGGCGCCAAACCGATCCTGGCCAAGGGCAAGGCACTTTACGACGAAGGCGAGTACCGCCAGGCCCAGGAGATCCTGAACAGGCTGGTCTATGCCGAGCCGCAGAACCAGGAAGCCAAAAATCTGTTAGCCAACGTATTCGAGCAGATCGGCTACCAACAGGAAAGCCCCAGTGTGCGTAACAGCTTCCTGGCGGCGGCCTACGAACTGCGTAATGGCATCCCAACCGGGGCCACACCCAAGTCTTCCGGCCCCGACATGATCCGCGCGATGACCACCGAGCTGTGGCTGGACTTCCTGGGCGTGCGTCTAGATAGCAAGAAGGCCGATGGCCAGGCGTTCAAAATCAACCTGGTCACGCCGGACAACGACGAGAAGTTTGTTGTTGAACTCAGCAACGGTACCCTGACCAACATCGAGGGCTACCAGGCCGACGATGCGGACCTGACCATCACGATCAATCGCACCGACCTCGAAAAGACCATGATGGGTGCGATGACCTTTGACGAGCAGATCGAGGCCGGGAAAGCGAAGCTGGAAGGTAAAAAAGAGCCTTACGAGCAGTTGAAAGGCATGCTGGTGCACTTCGACGTGGGCTTCGAGATGATGCCGGGTACGGGTGGCGCAGACCTGACACCCGAACAAAAGCCGTTCGAGGCCGAAGCACCAGCCGACACGGCGGGCGGCTAGCCCGTTTCGCAGGTGATTCATTGTGCTTTTGCAGGAACGGGCTTGCGGATGATACAAAGAGTGATCGCCTGCAAGTAAGTTCCT
>JAZBOH010000220.1:0-11861 GCA_036351055.1 Lysobacterales bacterium | reverse complement strand
GGCCTTTCTCTCGCAGGCCTACCACCACGTCATGCACACCGTGCCCCTGCTGATGGCCGTCGGTTCGCGCCTGGGCGAGGAACACGAGTGGCTGTGCGAAGCCGTGGCCGAGTATATCGAGGAAGAGCTGGGTCACCAGGAATGGATCCTGAACGATATCGCGGCCTGCGGATTCGACAAGGAAGCGGTGCGCAACAGCCGGCCCGCCTTCGAGACCGAGCTGATGGTCAGTTACGCCTACGACACGGTGCAACGCATCAACCCGGTTGGCTTTTTTGGCATGGTGCACGTGCTGGAAGGCACCAGCATCAGCGTCGCGGACCAGGCGGCGGACATCATCCGGGCCACGCTGAACCTGCCCAAAAAGGCGTTTTCCTACCTTTACTCGCACGGATCACTGGATATCGAACACGTGAAGTTTTTCGAATCCCTGATGAACCGGATCGAAGACCCGGACGAACAGGCGCAGATCATTCACTCGGCAAAAGCTTTCTACCGCCTGTACGGCGATATTTTCCGCTCGCTGGACAGCGGGCGGCAAGCGCCCCTGGCTGCCTGAGGAGTGAAAGCCCTGGACCTGGAAAACAAAAGCATTCTGCTTACCGGTGCATCCGGTGGTATCGGCCGCGCAATCGCATCGCGGCTTGCCGCAAGCGGCGCCAGCCTGACCCTGGTGGGGCGCGATGCCGCGAAACTGGAACAGTTACAGCAGACGTTGCCGGGAAATCACTACTTTATCGAGGCGGATATCAACTTGGCAGGCGGACGCGACACGGTGGTGGAGCTGTGCCGGAAGCTTGGAACGGACGTGTTTATCAACGCGGCCGGGGTCATGGATTTCCAGTTCTATGACCAGCAGAGTGAAGAGCTTGTCGAGCAGATGGTGACGACCAACCTGTTGTCTCCGATGATCCTGTGTCAGCAGTTGATACCCCTGTTGAAACAGAGGCCGGAGGCTGCGATCGTCAATATCGGCTCGATTTTTGGCAGCATCGGCCACCCCGGTTTTGCCGCTTATTGCGCCAGTAAATTCGGCCTGCGGGGTTTCACCGAGGCCTTGCAACGTGAATTGGCCGACACGCCTGTCGAGGTGTTTTACCTGGCCCCGCGGGCCACCCGCACCAGCCTGAATTCGGATGCCGTCAGTGCGCTGAACGAAGCCCTGGGCAATACCACGGACAGCCCGGAGCTGGTGGCCGAGGAGTTGCTGCGCGTCCTGTCGGGCAAGCGCGCCCAGTCATTCATGGGCTGGCCGGAAAAATTTTTTGTGCGCCTCAACGGCCTGTTCCCCGGCCTGGTGCACAACGCCCTCGTCAAAAAACTACCCATAATCCGGCAGCACGCCGGAGCTTGAAACAAGGAGTTGAAGATATGAAACAAATGAAATGGATACTTACCCTGCTGCTGTTTGCAGCGGCGCCGGCCTTTGCTGCACTTGATTCAGATGTCCTCCAGCTGCAAAAGCGTTGGGCGGAAGTCAATTATCAACTCGAAGGCAAAACCCGCCTGACCGCCTTTGAAACCCTGCTGGACGACGCGGCCAGGGTGGTCGAAGCACACCCCGACGACGCACCGGCCTGGATCTGGAGCGGCATCATCAAGTCGACCTACGCCGGCGCCAAGGGCGGCATGGGCGCGCTCAAGTACGCCAAGGCCTCAAAAGCCGACCTGGAACACGCCATGGAACTCGACGCCGAAGCCATGAACGGCTCGGCCTATACCAGCCTGGGCACCCTGTATTTCAACGTGCCGGGCTGGCCGGTGGGTTTTGGTGACGACGAGAAGGCGGAAGAACTTCTGCTCAAGGCCATCTCGCTGAACCCGGAAGGCATCGACGCCAACTATTTCTACGGCGACTTCCTGGCCAGGGAAAAGCGCTGGACAGAAGCCGAGGCTTACCTGCTCAAAGCGCAGGCGGCGCCGGCGCGGCCTGAGCGCCCGCTGGCAGATGCGGGGCGACAGGAAGAAATCGAGGTGGCATTATTGAAAGTTCGAAAGAAACTCAAGAATTGATACCGGGGGTTCTACGGGATGCTGATACTGCTGGTCGAGGATGATCGATCGCTGACTCAAGCGTTGCAACAGGCGTTGCAAAAGCAGGGTTACAGTGTCAATGCCGTGGCGACAGGCGCCTCGGCACTGCACGTTATCGACGTGGAAACGCCGGATATCGTGATCCTCGACCTTGGCCTGCCCGATATGGACGGAATCGACGTGCTCAAACGTGCGCGTGAGAAACACGTCGACCTGCCGATCCTGTTGCTGACCGCGCGCGCCCATGTCGACGACAAGATCGCCGGCCTCGACAGCGGCGCTGACGATTACCTGGCCAAGCCCTTTGAAATGACCGAGCTGTTTGCGCGCCTGCGCGTTTTGGAACGGCGCCTCAGCACCTCGAAAACCGCCGAGATCGTCATCGGCAACGTGAGCCTGGACATCAACAGCAGCCAGGTCTCGGTTGGCGGCGAGAACGTGGAGCTTTCCCGCCGGGAGTTCATGCTGCTGAAAACCCTGGTGGAAAGTGCCGGCAGGGTGCAGACCCGCAGAACGCTGGAGTCGCGCCTGTACAGCTGGGGCGAGGAAGTGGCCAGCAACGCGCTGGAGGTGCACATTCACCACCTGCGCAAGAAGCTGGGCTCTGATTTCATCAAAACGGTGCGGGGTGTCGGTTACAAGGTCAAGCATCCGTGAACTCGATGCGCGTCTTCCTGGTCGTGGTGATCCTGGCCGTGATGACGTTGTTCACCTTTGTTGCCGCGCTGCGCGGATACCAGTCGAGCATGCTGGAAGCCGAGCGCCTGTTCGACAAGCAGTTGCTGGACACCGCCCGCCTGATCGCGCACATTCAAACGGACAAAACGGCGGTCAGCGTCAACCGTGACGCCGACATCGCCTTCCAGGTGTGGGACGGGGAAGCGCTCAAGGCTTCGTCTTCCAACGCGCCGGTCGAGGCCATGGCCGAACTGGCGCCGGGTTTCGATTTCAGCAATTTTGGTGCTTACCGCTGGCGCACCGTGGCTTACCTGGACACGGACAGCGGATATTGGGTTCTTGCAGCGGAACGCACCGACCTGCGCTACACGCTGGCCGAAAACGTGATCCTGGAGTCGATACTGCCGGTGTTCATGGGTCTGCCGCTGGTCGGCCTGCTGATCTGGGTGATCGTCAGCCAGGGACTGAAACCATTGCGCAGGCTGGCCGATGAACTGGGCAACAAGCAGCCGGTGGACCTGAGCCCGCTGTCCATCCAGGCGCCCAAGAGCGAGCTGAAACAGATTGTGGAATCGTGCAACGGCCTGCTGGAACGCCTGGAGACCTCGCTGTTGCGGGAGAAGCAGTTTGCCTCCGACGCGGCCCACGAGTTACGCACGCCAATCAGCGTGCTCAAAGTCCAGCTTTACAACATCAGCCAGGAAGTGCCGCGGGACAGCGAAAACCTCGAACAGCTGGAGTCCACGGCAGAGCGCCTGGAGCACATCGTTGAGCAGATACTGGACCTGTACCGGACCTCGCCCGACCAGTTCATGGCCAATTTCCAGCCGATCGACCTGTCCGGCCTGGTCCAGGAATCCCTGGCCGGGGAATACGCCAATTTCGACCGCAAGGCCCAGGCCGTGGAATTCGAGGGAGAGCCCTGCGTGATCTCCGGGGACGAGTTTGCCCTGGTCACCCTGGTGCAGAACCTGCTCACGAACGCCAACAAGTACACGCCCCGGGGCGGACAGGTGCTGGTCAGCACACGTCAGGATGAATCCGGGGTAACGCTGTCGGTCGAAGATTCCGGTCCGGGTATTCCACAATCGCTGCGTGGCAATATTTTTGAGCGTTTCTACCGCGTGGGCGGGGACCGGCACCAGTCCGGTGAGCCCGGTTGCGGCCTGGGGCTGGCCATCGTCAATCGTATCGTCGACCTGCACAGCGCCTCGATCGAGGTGGTGGATTCACGTTTTGATTCCGGAACGGCATTCCGGGTCACTTTTCCACCGGGCCCGCCGCTGCCACACTACAAGCCCGGGGGGGAGCCACCTCATGCCTAGGAACGCATGGCTTGTGAGCGCGCTGCTATCGTTACTGGCCGCAAGTACGGCGGCAGCGGCCACACCCGTGGTGGAAATCGAAATCAGGGATCACCTGTTTTCCCCCCAGGAAGTCGTTATCCCCGCCAATACCAAGGTGAAACTGCTGATCAAGAACCTGGACCCGACCCCCGAAGAGTTCGAGAGTTACGAGCTCAACCGTGAAAAAGTGATCGCCGGGAACAGCAAGACCGTGATCTTTATCGGTCCCCTGCCTGCCGGTGAATACCCGTTTTTCGGGGAGTTCTACCCCAAGACTGCCCAGGGCAAGGTGGTGGTGGAGTGACATCGCCGTGTTGCTGAGCTCGGTCATCCTGGTCCTGCAGGAAACGCTGGAAGCGGCCCTGCTGGCAAGCGTGCTGATGGCGCTGAGTTACCGCCTGGGGTTGCGCATCCGGTGGTTTCCGGTCGGTCTCTGCCTGGGCGCATTACTGGCGTGGGTGTACGCGGCGAACATGGGCACGGTGTCCGAGTGGTTCGATTACGTGGGGCAGGAGGTCGTGAACGCCTTGCTGCAGATCATCATCGCGCTGGCCCTGGTGCTGCTTTCCTGGGCCAGTTTCAGGAACCACCGTGATGTTGCGCCCGGACAAATCCGCACGCTCGCCCTGTTCCAGTGGTGCGCCGTGCTGGCGATAACCCTGACCATCACGCGTGAAGGCGCCGAAGTCCTGACCTACCTGGGCGGCGTTTTGCACCAGGCCGACAAGCTGCAAACCGTCATGATCGGCAGCGGGATCGGCTTCAGTATCGGTATCAGTGTTGGTTTCCTGCTGTTTTACGGGCTCGTGGGCCTGAAGGGAAAATGGGCGGCCGCCGCATCGCTGGCCCTGCTGGCCCTGTTTGCCGGCAATATGCTGGCCCAGGCAGCGCTCCAGTTTACCCAGGCTGACTGGATCTCTTCGACCCGGGCCGTGTGGGACACGTCGGCCTGGTGGCGGGAAGACTCGATCACCGGCCAGTTGCTGTATGCGCTGATCGGTTACGAGGCCACGCCGTCCGCGGCGCAGATCGTGAGCTACATAACCGGATTCCTGCTGGTCTTGCTGGCCGCCGTCGCGGGCAGGAAAATGGCGGCAAACGACTGATGGACATGAAACGCAAAATTGCCAGGCTCGGCTGCGCCGTGACCCTGCTTTCAGCGGTGGGGCCACTGGCGGCCGATGGCGTCGTGATCGACAAGATCTACCACCCCTACGTGCAGCCCCTGGAACAGGAATTCGAGTACCGGTCGATTTTCCAGAACGAGCAGCCGGGTGTGCCCGACAACCTCCAGCTTCACCGTTTTGCCTACGGCCGGTCCATCAACGACCGCTGGTTCATCGAGTTCTACCTGATAGGTGAACGGTCCGGCGAAGAGAGCTTCGGCCTGGAAGCCTACGAGGTCGAAGCCAAGTGGCAGCTGACCGAGCAGGGTGAATACTGGGCCGATGCCGGCCTGTTGTTCGAGCTCGAAAAAGAAGCCAACGAGGACGCCTGGGAATTCTCCACCGCCTTGCTGGCCGAAAAGGAGTGGGGCAAGTGGAGCGGCACGGCCAACCTTTTCATGACTTACGAGTGGGGCGGGGATATCGCCAACGAGTGGGAAACCCAGTTCAACCTGCAGGCGCGCTACCGCTGGTCCCGGGCTTTCGAACCGGCCGTCGAGTTTTACAGCGGGCAAAACACCGTGGGTATCGGTCCGGCCGTCATCGGGCAGTTCCGCTTAGGGGCTCGCAACCAGGTTCTTTGGCAAGCCGGCCTTATTTTCGGGCTGGACGACGACAGCCCGGACCAGACTTTTCGTTTCGGCTTCGAATTTGAGTTTTAACCTTGTAAGAGCGGTTAAAGCGGCTCTTACAACACCTTGGGTCCTTCAGGTACACTTCACTTTCGCCATAAACGAGATGGATCTCAGATGATCTTGATGATCGACAACTACGACTCCTTCACCTACAACCTGGTGCAATACCTGGGCGAACTGGGGGCGGAAGTCGAGACCGTGCGCAACGACACGGTCAGCATCGGCGATATCGTCGGCATGAGGCCGGAAGGCATCGTGATATCGCCCGGGCCGTGTACGCCCAATGAGGCAGGCATCTGCCTGGAAGTGGTGCGTTCACTGGGGCATTTTTACCCGATACTTGGTGTTTGCCTGGGCCACCAGTGCATCGGCCAGGCCTTCGGCGCCGAGATCGTGCGCGCGGAAAACATCATGCACGGCAAGACCTCGATGATCGTGCACCGCAACATGGGTGTGTTTGCGGGATTGCCGCAGCCCTTCGTGGCGACGCGTTACCACTCGCTGGTGATCAAGCCCGATACGATTTCATCGAACCTGGAAGTACTGGCCTGGACGGAAGAAGAGGGTTACCACGAGGTCATGGGCGTGAAACATACTGAGTTCAATATACAGGGCGTACAGTTCCACCCGGAATCGATCCTGACCAAGGTCGGGCACGACCTGCTGCGAAACTTCCTGGTCTCGATCAGCCCGGCTTACAACGCTTAATACGGACCCCTGGAACATGGATATCAAGCAGGCACTGGTACAGATTGCAAGCGGAAACGACCTGTCACTGGCGGATAT
Organism: Lysobacterales bacterium; assembly: GCA_036351055.1. Taxonomy (GTDB): domain Bacteria; phylum Pseudomonadota; class Gammaproteobacteria; order Xanthomonadales; family SZUA-36; genus JABDPF01. The sequence goes on along the minus strand of JAZBOH010000220.1, from coordinate 5,216 downwards.
GCAGGCCGTGATGAGTCAGATCATGACCGGCGATGCAACCCAGGCGCAAATCGGCGCCTTCCTGATGGGGCTGCGCATGAAGGGCGAAACGGTCGACGAGATCACGGCTGCGGTCAAAGTCATGCGGCAGCTCGCGTCGACCGTGGAGGTGTACGGCGATCACATGGTCGACATTGTCGGCACCGGTGGCGACGGCGCCAACCTGTTCAACGTGTCCACCGCCTCGAGCTTCGTGGTGGCGGCCGGCGGGGGCAGGGTGGCCAAACACGGAAACCGTTCGGTTTCTTCCAGTTCCGGCAGCGCCGATGTGCTGGAAGCGGCCGGCGTATCGCTCGACCTGCGGACACGGCAGGTGGCCGAATGCGTGGACAAGGTCGGCGTGGGCTTCATGTTCGCCCCGCAACACCACAGCGCGATGCGCCACGCGATCGAGCCGCGCAAGGACATGGGCATGCGCACCATCTTCAACATCCTCGGGCCGATGACCAACCCGGCTGGCGTAACCCGGCTGCTGGTCGGTGTGTACGATCCGGACCTGTGCCGCCCGGTGGCCGAGGTGCTGAACCGCCTGGGCGCCGAGCACGTGATGGTGGTGCACTCCGAGGACGGCCTGGACGAGATCAGCGCCGCGGCGCCGACCCGCGTGGTCGAAGCGAGAAAGGGTGAAATCTCCGAGTACGTGATAAGGCCCGAAGACGCCGGGATTGAAACCACCAGCCTGGAGGGACTGGAAGTGCACGGTGCACTGGAGTCTCTGAACCTGATCCGCGATACCCTGTCCGGCGCCCCCGGTGACCGCGCCGAACGCGCACGGGCCGTGGTGGCCCTCAACGCGGGCGCCGCGCTGTACGTGTCCGGTTTGCAGCCCAACATAAAGGAAGGCGTGGCCGAGGCCATGCGCCTGCTGCGTTCCGGAACGCCCTGGGCAAAGGTGGAAGCCCTGGCCGACCTGACCGCCGCCATGTGAACAAGAATTGTGGGAGCGGCTTTAGCCGCGATGGTGAATAGCCTCTGTTAGAATCGCGGCTAAAGCCGCTCCCACAAGTGTTTCAAAACATTCCGATGCCCGATATCCCCTCAATACTGAAAAGAATCCTGGCCACCAAGGCTGAAGAAGTCGCTTTTCGCTCTTCGAAACTCCGCCTTCCCGACGTCCGGGCCATGGCGCTCGACCAGCCGCCTGCGCGTGGCTTTGCGCAGTGCTTGCAAAGCCTGGCCGAAACCGGCCCGGCCGTGATCGCCGAGGTCAAAAAGGCCTCGCCCAGCGCCGGCGTGATCCGCGAGGATTTCCAACCGGCCGAGATCGCCGCCAGCTATGCGGCCGCCGGCGCCGCCTGCCTTTCCGTGCTCACCGATATGCAGTATTTCCAGGGCAGTGACGATTACCTGCAGCAGGCCCGGGCGGCCTGCGCCATTCCGGTGTTGCGCAAGGACTTTCTGGTCGAGGCCTGGCAGGTTTACGAGTCGCGCATGCTGGGCGCCGATTGTGTCCTGCTGATCGTCGCGGCCTTGAGCCGCGGCCAGTTGCAGGACCTGGAAGGCCTGGCGCGCGAAGCGGGCCTGGACGTGCTGGTGGAAATTCATGACGAGCAGGAACTGGCCGACGCCCTGGCTACCGGCGCACAGCTGGTGGGCGTGAACAACCGCGACCTGCACACCTTCACCACCGACCTCGGCGCGTCGGAGCGTTTGCGGCCCCTGGTCCCCGAAGACCGCACCATGGTGACCGAGAGCGGCATCCACACCGTGGAAGACGTGGCCCGGATGCGCGACTGCGGTATCAACGCTTTCCTGGTCGGCGAGGCGTTCATGCGCGTCGAAGACCCGGGCGCAGGCTTGCGCAGCCTGTTCTTCGAAGGAGAAAACACATGAAACTGATCACAACCGCCCTGCTGCTGGTTCTGCTGCCTTTCACGGCGCTGGCGGAAATCCCGCCGGAAACCCGCTGGAACGATCCTTCACACGTCGTGCTGGACGTGGAGTTTCCCGGTGATGGCTACCACGCCAACTGGGAACTGTTCCGCTGCAAGTGCGGCGACCTGCTGGTGCACTCCGAGCTGAACGTACCCGGCGAAGCCGAGAAGGGCGAGACCCTGATGGTGCACCGCCGCGCGGTGCTGAGCCGTGGCTTCGGCGAGCACCAGGAAGAACTGGGTTCCTCGATGGATGCCCCGGCCCTGATGATGCAACTGGCGCTGCGCCTGCTGGAACGGGCCGAGCCGGGCGGGCCTGCAAAAGTGACCAGCGACCTGGGTGTGGATGTCACCGAGGAAATCATGAACATCATGCTCGACACCGGCACCGCGGCCGGTGGGTTCCAGGCCCCGTGGTCGGTCAAGGGCATGCTCGCGGCAAGCAGCGACAGCAAGCGCCGGTTTGACCTCCAGTTCACCTTTTCCGTGCGAGACGACAACGGCGAGCAGGAAGTGGGCATGCGCCTCAAAGGCGTGGCCGATTTTGCCCAAACCGAATTCCCGGTAGCCGGCAGCGAAGCGCTTGAAGGCTGGACCCTGCACTGGCGCGACGAAGCCGACCCCGTGGCCATAACAGCAAAAGACGCCAAGACCCTCGACGAACTCAGAGCTTTTATAACAGACGGTTAACTTCGTGGGAGCGGCTTTAGCCGCGATAAAAAACGGGCGGAAAACGCCCGTTTTTTGAATTCCGTGGACTTCAATCGCGACAGCGTAGGCAATGCAATGAGTGCGGTTTTGCCAAAGGCAAAGAAGCGCTCATGGAATGCCGTTAAACGCGTGCCGCTCCTACACCCTGTAAACCAGCGCTTTCATGATTCCGGCCGCAAAGCCCATCGCCTGCCTGACCGGTTCCGGTAAATCCCTGGCCCCGGCCTCTTCCGCCATTTCCGCGTGCTTGGCCTCGTCCACCTTCATCTGGTCGAGGATGGCCTGGCTACGGGCGTCGTTTTGCGGGAGCTTTTCCAGGTGTTCCTGCAGATGGGCCTCGACCTGGTTCTCGGTTTCCTTCACGAAACCCAGGCTCCACTGGTCACCCGCGATGCCGGCCAGGGCGCCGATGGCGAACGATCCTGCATACCACAGGGGGTTGAGCAGGCTGGGCTGGCTTTCCAGTTCCTTGAGACGGTCTTCGCACCAGCTGAGGTGGTCGATCTCCTCGTCCGCGGCCAGTTGCATGGACTCGCGTGTCGAATCGTGGCGCGCGGTGGCGGCCTGGCCGGCGTACAGCGCCTGGGCGCAGACCTCGCCGGTGTGGTTGATGCGCATCAGGCCGGCCGCGTGGGCGCGTTCCTGCTCATCCATTTCCGCCTGCGGGATATCCCCGGCCGGGTTGTCCCGCAAGGGCTCAGGCGCCGCCCCGGTGGACACGCGCAAACCCTGGTCCACGGCCGCGATCAGCCTGTCGATGCTTGAGTAGTTTCTATCCATGCCGCGTATTCTAGTATAATCCGCCCCCAGTTAGAGCCGCGATTATTGATGGAATCAGCCCCTTGAGCTACTACAAACGCCACATCTTCTTCTGTTGCAACGACCGCGGCCCCGGTGCCGACCGCCCGAGCTGCGCGCAGTGCGGCGGCCAGGAGATGCGCGACTACGCCAAGGCGAAGATCAAGGCCCTGGGCCTGTCCGGTGAGGGAGCAGTCCGCGTCAACCAGGCCGGCTGCCTCGACCGCTGCGAAGAAGGGCCAAGCTGTGTCGTGTACCCCGAAGCCACCTGGTACACCTTTATCGACGAGCAGGACATCGATGAAATCATCGAATCCCACCTGGTAAACGGCAAAGAGGTGGCCCGCCTGAAGATTTGAGACCGCTTGTGGGAGCGGCTTTAGCCGCGATTTCTTTATCGCGGCTAAAGCCGCTCCCACATGAAAATACAAAATCTTCCGTTCTTGGTGTTGATTTAAAACCCATAACCCCTTAAAATTCTCGCTCTTCACCTACGGCCTTTTGGCGCGTGGGTTTTTTCTGAGAGATTGATATGAAAACTTACGTAGCAAAGCCGCAGACTGTAGAACGCGACTGGTGCCTGGTCGATGCGACCGACAAGACACTGGGCCGACTGGCCACCGAACTGGCGTCCCGCCTGCGTGGGAAGCACAAGCCCGTTTATACACCGCACGTGGATACGGGCGATAACATCATCGTTATCAATGCTGAAAAAGTCCGGGTTACCGGCAACAAGTTGCAGGACAAGATGTATTACCGGTACACCGGCTACATCGGCAACCTGAAATCCATCAACCTGGAAAAGCAGCTGGCCGAGCACCCCGAGCGTGTCATCCAGTCCGCGGTGAAGGGCATGTTGCCCCGCAACCCGCTGGGCCGCGCCATGTTCCGCAAGCTCCACGTGTATGCCGGTCCCGAGCACCCGCATGCCGCCCAGCAGCCCACAGAACTCGAGCTCAAGCTCTGAGTCGAACAAGGTAATAGTCAATGGCAACTGAACAGTATTACGGAACCGGACGTCGTAAATCATCGACCGCACGAGTCTTTCTCACCAGAGGCACCGGCAAGATCATGATCAACGACCGTCCGATCGACGAGTTTTTCGGCCGCGAGACCGCACGCATGATCGTGCGCCAGCCGCTTGAAAAAGTCGAAATGGTCGACACCTTCGACATCAAGGCAACTGTCTCCGGCGGCGGCATCTCCGGCCAGGCCGGCGCCATCCGCCTGGGAGTGACCCGCGCCCTGATGGAATACGACGAAGAACTGCGCCCACCGCTGCGCAAAGCCGGCTACGTCACCCGCGACGCCCGCGAGGTAGAACGTAAGAAAGTCGGCCTGCACAAAGCCCGCAAGGCTACGCAGTACAGCAAGCGTTAAGTTATTTAGAAGTACTGAGATACAAAATCGTTGGTTTTTCGCGCAGCCGCCTTCCGCCGCAGGCGGGAGCAGGGAAGCGAAAAAACAACAACACTGCTACTTACGGAGTTAATTGATCTCATTGGGGGATCGTCTAGTGGTAGGACTGCGGACTCTGACTCCGCCAGCGGGGGTTCGAATCCCTCTCCCCCAGCCAATAAAAAGACCTGTAATAACAGGTTGTTAAGAAAGAGGCCGCCAAGTGCGGTCTTTTTCTTTTTTAGGCGCGTCAGTCATGCGTCAGTATATTCCTCCTTCGGAATTCCTTTCACACCCCCCCATACACCCCCGCACAGTATTCGACCCCCCGTCTATATATGGGAACCTGACACATACCGGTTTCTATATAATTTTTAAAAAATTTTGAAAAATGCT
>JAZBOH010000219.1:0-26782 GCA_036351055.1 Lysobacterales bacterium | reverse complement strand
GGACCGGAGTGGACGAACCTCTGGTGTTCCGGTTGTCACGCCAGTGGCATTGCCGGGTAGCTATGTTCGGAAAGGATAACCGCTGAAAGCATCTAAGCGGGAAGCCCCTCCCAAGATCAGATTTCTCAATCCTCGAGATTGTAAGGGCCCTTGTAGACTACAAGGTTGATAGGCTGGGTGTGGAAGCACAGTAATGTGTGAAGCTAACCAGTACTAATTGCCCGAGTGGCTTGGTCATATAACACCAAAGCCCTTTTGTAACGACTATTACAAGTAGCAATACTTTATTAGGTTATAAATTTCACTTCGCAAGACACAAGCACTTGACAGAATTACCAGTTGCGGGGGGCAGGAGAATCCTTCCTCCCAACAGTTTGCCTGGCGGCATTAGAGCATTGGTCCCACCTGATCCCATCCCGAACTCAGCAGTGAAACGATGCATCGCCGATGGTAGTGCGGGAGTTCCCGTGCGAGAGTAGGTCACTGCCAGGCGCTAAACAGAAAGAGCCCTCCGCATTCATGCGGGGGGCTTTTTTTGTTTATAGCCTGGCAATTTGTGACCTGCTCTCGCACGGCGTGCGCCATGCCCTTCCGGTTGGTGCGCTTCGCGCACCAGAAGGAAAGCTCATTGATGCCGTCGAAGTGGGGCCGCTTTCAGCGCAGCTGAAAAAAGGCCCCACGCAGACACCATTGGAAGGTCACTGCCCACTCTACCCTTAAACAAATTTGTCGTGTCGCTCCGCGACTGAATAATTTGCGTGTATAGCGACACGCAACGCGGTCACGCGCTGATCTGCTTCGCAAGGCCACTTCTTTCGCTTCGCGAAAACCGTAACCTTGCGACGCAGGCGCTGCCAGGCGCTAATAAGGAAACCCCAGTTCGGTAATCGAAATGATGGGGTCAGAGGAAATGAAGGGGTCAGAGTAGAGGGACAGAGTAAAAAGGCGGCCGGATCTTAATTGCAAAGATGTTTAGTCTGTCTTTTGTTACTCACTGTGTCGAAAAGGGGTTAATTCTGCTGGTAGTTGGATTCAGCCGGTTGGTTGGGTCCTCGCCCGCAAAAGACAGAACACGCCAGTGAACGTTTTCCGGAGTGGCTGGAAGAAGACCCGCTACCGCCTATTTGTTCAGGGCTCGCGTAAGAGCGACCCTTGTGGCACGGGTGGCTCCGACTGTATTGTATGAGCATCAAACACCACGACCTGGAGGCCACATGGCTGGCTTGTACTACGAGGAATTCGTGCCGGGGCAAGTTTTTCAGCACCCCATTCGCCGCACCATCACGGAAGCCGACAACGTCTTGATCAGCACGTTGACCCACAACCCGTCTGCCCTGCACCTGGACGAGGAATATTGTCGTGAGCACACCGAATTTGGCCAGCGGCTGGTGAACAGTTGCCTTACGCTGGCCATGATGGTCGGCATATCGGTGCACGAAACCACGCTCGGAACGGCCGTTGCCAACCTGGGTTGGGACGAGGTCCGGTTCCCGGCGCCGCTGTTTCACGGAGACACCATACGTGTTGAAAGCGAGGTGTTGGAACTGCGCGAAAGCCGCTCGCGGCCGGACAACGGCATCGTGATTTTTGCCCACCGCGCATTCAAACAGGACGGCACCCTGGTCGGAGAGTGCAAACGCACGGCGCTGATGCTCAGGAGACCGTCGTCGTGAGGTACCGCTCCTGGATGTTCGTGCCGGCGGACAGCGAAAAAAAACTGAACAAGGCGCTGACCGTTCCGGCAGATGTATTGATTCTCGATCTCGAAGATTCGGTGGCTTTGCAGAACAAAACAGCGGCAAGGGAACTTGCTGCCGGTTTCCTCGAAGCGGCCGGGGCGGATCGAGGCAGGTCATGGGTTCGAATCAACCCGCTCAGCGGATTGGACTACGAGGCCGACCTCGACGCCGTCATGCCCGAAGGTCCGGCCGGCATCATGCTGCCTAAAGCACGTTCAGCCAAAGATGTCGAAGCACTTTCCCGGCTCCTGGACGGCTACGAATCGCGCCATGGCATCGAAGCCGGCTCAACCGCGATTCTGCCGCTGGTAACAGAAGTCCCCGCAGCATTGTTCACTCTGGGAAGTTACAGCAGTTGCGGGGACCGGCTTGCCGGGCTTAGCTGGGGCGCCGAGGACCTGGGCGCCGCGATCGGTGCGTCCGAAGTTCATGACGGTTTCGCCGGCTGGACACCGCCTTTTGAACTCGTTCGCAACCTGTGCCTGTTTGCAGCGCACGCTGCCTCCGTAGCCCCCATTGACACCATCCACGCCGATTTCCGTGATATCGAGGGTCTGGTTGATTCCTGCAATGAAGCCAGACGCGACGGATTTAGCGGTAAACTCGCCATCCATCCCGGCCAGGTCGAGATCATCAACCGCACATTCCAGCCCGGCAAGGCCGAAATTGAGTACGCGCAACGGGTAGTCGCCCTGTTCGATGCCAACCCCGGAGCAGGGGTACTGGAGATGGATGGAAAAATGCTCGACAAACCCCACCTGGTCCAGGCCAGGCGCCTCCTGCGCTCATAGTCAAAACCTGTCGCGGTGTCAGCCGCTACAGCAGACTCTGCAGCACTAAGTTTACGTTTACGTAAACGTAATATATACTCCTGCGATGAAAAATTCATACACGATCCGGGAACTGGCCAGTGACTTCGGGGTGACGACACGCACCATCCGGTTTTACGAGGAGAAGGGTCTGCTCCGTCCGCAGCGCCACGGTCAGCACCGGCTTTACAGCGCCGCTGATCGCACCAAGCTGCGCTTGATCCTGCGTGGCAAGCGATTCGGGTTCAGCCTCGATGAGAGTGCGGAAATCATCCTGATGTACGGCTCGCCAGGCAATAACCGGAAGCAGCTGCAAACCCTGCTGGAGAAAATCAACATCAAGCGGCGGGAATTGAAAGAGCGTCGTCGCGAATTGAACGCGATGCTCAGGGAAATGGACCAGGCGGAGAAAAAATGCGCCACCGCGCTGGCAGAACTTGAGACGAAGGCGTAACGGAGATGTCATGAACACACACTTTCCATCCCTTGATTTTGACCTCGGTGAAGACATCGAGATGCTGCGCGAATCCGTTTACCAGTTCGCGCGGCTGGAGATCGCTCCGCGGGCGGCTGAGATCGACCGCCAGAACGCATTTCCCGAAGACCTGTGGCCCGCCCTGGGGGAAATGGGTCTGCTCGGCATTACTGTGGATGAGGAATATGGCGGCACCGGCCTCGGATACCTGGCACATTGCGTGGCGATGGAAGAAATCAGCCGGGCCTCGGCATCGGTTGGTCTGTCCTACGGCGCGCACTCCAACCTCTGCGTGAACCAGATACACAGGAATGGCAGCGAAGCGCAAAAACAACGCTGGTTGCCCGCGCTGTGTAGCGGCGAACAGGTGGGTGCGCTGGCCATGTCGGAACACCAGGCCGGTTCGGACGTGGTCAGCATGAAACTTCGCGCCGAACGGGAAGGCGACGGCTATCGCCTGAACGGCAACAAGATGTGGATCACCAACGGACCCGAGGCCAGTGTTTTTGTCGTCTACGCCATAACGGATATCGAAGCGGGTTCCGCGGGCATCACGGCCTTCATCATCGAACGCGATGCCGAAGGTTTCACACGCGGTCCCAAGCTGGACAAACTCGGCATGCGCGGTTCGAACACGTGTGAACTGGTCTTCGAAGACTGCTTCGTTCCAGCCGAAAACATCCTTGGCGCTGAAAACAAGGGCGTCGGTATATTGATGTCCGGTCTCGACTTCGAACGCACGGTGCTTGGCGCCGGGCCGGTCGGCATCATGCAGAACTGCCTGGATATCGTCGAACCCTACCTGCACCAACGCAAACAGTTCGGAAAAAGTATCGGTGAATTCCAGCTGATGCAAGGCAAGGTCGCCGATATGTACACCACCCTGAGCGCTGCCCGTGCCTATCTTTACGCGGTCGCGGCCAACTGTGACCGCGGCATGGAGAAACGCAAGGACGCGGCCGGCGTGATCCTGTATACCTCGGAAAACGCGACGCGCATGGCGCTGGAAGCCATACAGTGCCTCGGCGGAAACGGTTACATCAACGACTATCCGGCGGGCCGCCTGTTGCGTGACGCGAAACTGTACGAGATCGGTGCCGGCACCAATGAAATCCGCCGCATGCTGATCGGGCGGGAACTGTTCGATGAGACACGGCCCCAGTAGGGCGCGGCACGCGGAGAGCAAGGATGAGCACAATTGAAAGCCGGCTGGAAACGGGCAGCGAGGAGTTTCGCGCCAACGCTGCCTACATGCAGTCGTTGGTGGATGACCTGGAACTGCAGGTGGCACGGTCCCGCAAGGGCGGTGGACAGGTTTACCAGGAGCGACACCACGCGCGTGGAAAACTCCTGGTGCACGAGCGTATCGACGCCCTGGTCGATCCTGGCTCGCCCTTCCTGGAACTTTCGCAACTGGCTGCCCTGGGCGTATACCGTGAGCAAGTTGCTGCCGCGGGTATCGTCACCGGCGTGGGCCGGATCGCCGGGCAGGAGTGCGTGATCGTCGCCAACGACGCCACGGTCAAAGGCGGCACCTATTTCCCGCTGACCGTGAAAAAACACCTGCGCGCCCAGGAAATAGCTGCACAAAACAACCTGCCTTGCGTTTACCTGGTGGATTCCGGCGGCGCCTACCTGCCCATGCAGGACGAGGTCTTTCCGGACCGCGATCACTTTGGGCGGATCTTTTACAACCAGGCCAATCTTTCCGCGCGCAACATCCCGCAGATCGCCGTGGTGATGGGCTCGTGCACGGCCGGCGGTGCTTATGTGCCGGCCATGGCGGACGAGGCCATCATCGTCGGTGGCCAGGGAACGATATTCCTTGGCGGCCCGCCGCTGGTGCGGGCCGCGACCGGAGAGGTCGTTTCAGCCGAGGAACTGGGCGGTGCCGATGTGCACACGGCGGAATCCGGCGTGGCCGACCACTATGCCCGCAACGACCACCACGCGCTGAAGCTGACCCGCCGGGCCGTCAGCCGGCTCAACCGCGTGAAACGGATCGACCTGGACCTGGTTGAATCCCGCGATCCGCTGTACGACCCGGCTGGACTCCGCGCGGTGGTGCCGGAAGACCCCAAAAAGCCCTGGGACGTTCGTGAAGTGATCGCCCGCACGGTCGATGGCTCGGAGCTGGATGAATTCAAGCCGCGGTTTGGCAAAACGCTGGTCTGCGGTTTTGCGCGCATCCACGGTTATCCGGTAGGGGTGGTGGCCAACAACGGAATCCTGTTCAGCGAATCGGCCCAGAAAGGCGCCCACTTCATCGAGTTGTGTGGCCAGCGCCGCATTCCACTGGTGTTCCTGCAAAACATTACCGGCTTCATGGTGGGCAGGCAGTACGAGGCCGGAGGCATCGCAAAACATGGCGCCAAGTTGGTCACGGCGGTATCCAACGTTGCCGTGCCAAAGCTCACCGTTATCATCGGTAATTCCTACGGCGCGGGTAATTATGGAATGTGCGGGCGGGCCTACGACCCCCGTTTCATTTTCAGCTGGCCCAATTCGCGCATCTCCGTGATGGGCGGCGAACAGGCCGCGAGCGTACTCGCCCAGGTCAAACGCGACCAGAAAGAGCGCGGAGGTGTGTCCTGGAGCAAGGAAGAGGAAGCCGCGTTCAAACAACCGATACTCGAACGCTATGAAGAGCAGGGGCACCCGTATTACGCTTCGGCCCGGTTGTGGGACGACGGCGTCATCGACCCGGCACAGACCCGCCAGGTACTCGGCCTGGCCCTGTCAGCCGCACTCAACCAGCCCATCGGCGAAACGCGCTTCGGCGTGTTCCGGATGTAGGAGGCGACTTGTGATCAGGAAAATACTGGTAGCCAACCGCGGCGAGATCGCTTGCCGTATCATCCGCACGGCCCGGCGCATGGGCATTGGCACGGTTGCGGTCTACAGCGATGCCGACCAGGATGCATTGCATGTTTCGATGGCGGACGAAGCCGTGAACATTGGTCCGCCGCGACCCTCGGAGTCCTACCTTCGCATCGACAAGATCATCGACGCCTGCCGACGCACCGGGGCCGAAGCCGTGCACCCCGGCTACGGATTTCTCTCCGAAAACACCGGTTTTGCGCAGGCATGCCGCGAGAACATGGTGGTGTTCATTGGGCCCGACCCCGCGTCTATCCGGGCCATGGGATCCAAGTCGGAAGCCAAGGCCATCATGGGGGCAGCCGGTGTGCCCCTGGTGCCGGGCTACCACGGTGAGAATGCAAGCGCCGAGCGGCTCAGGGCCGCGGCGGAAGGCATGGGATTCCCGGTGCTGATCAAGGCAGCGGCCGGTGGCGGCGGCAAGGGCATGCGCCTGGTGCGGGACGCCGGCGCATTTGACGCGGCATTGAAATCGGCCCGGCGCGAGGCCACCGCTTCGTTTGGCGACGACCACATGCTCGTGGAACGTTACCTGGAACGGCCGCGGCACGTCGAGATCCAGGTTTTCTGCGACCGGCACGGCAATGCGGTTTACCTGTTCGAACGCGACTGTTCCGTTCAGCGCCGCCACCAGAAGATCATCGAGGAAGCGCCGGCCCCGGGCATGACGCCCGGCTTGCGCAGCGCCATGGGCGAGGCAGCCCTGGTGGCGGCCCGCGCCATCGACTACATCGGTGCCGGAACCGTTGAATTCCTGCTCGGGCAGGACGGTGCGTTCTACTTCATGGAAATGAATACCCGTTTGCAGGTAGAGCACCCGGTGACCGAAATGATCACCGGCCTGGACCTCGTTGAATGGCAGATCCGCGTGGCGGCCGGTGAGCCGCTGCCGCTGGCGCAGGAAGACCTGGAAATCCGGGGCCACGCCATCGAGGTGCGCATCTACGCCGAGGACCCCGGCAAGGGATTTTTGCCCGCCAGTGGTGTGCTGGCTTACCTCGAACCGCCGCGTGAGAACGAGCATGTGCGCGTCGATACCGGCGTCGTGCAGGGTGACGAAGTCAGCGTGTTTTACGACCCCATGATCGCCAAGCTGGTGGCCTGGGACGAAAACCGCGAACGCGCCCTGGAGCGGCTGTCCGGCGCGCTGTCGCATTACCGGATCGGCGGCGTGCATAGCAACGTATCGTTCCTTTACAGCCTGGTAAGCAGCGAAGCGTTTCGTGGCGGTCAGGTGGATACACACTTCATTGAAGACCATCACGACACGTTGTTCCACGAAAGACCGGCCGACCGGGTTCGCGACCTGCCGCTGGCATCCCTGTTCCTGCTATTGCGAATGGAACAGGCAGCGCAGTCACGCGTGGGCTCCGGCGATCCCTGGTCGCCCTGGAACGCTTCGACCGCCTGGCGGCTCAATGCACCGGCCCGGCACGAAGGGGCGATCGTCGTTAACGGCGTTGCCCACGAGGTGCCAGTGCGCGAAATCGGCGGCGGCCGGCGGCGCCGGTTCGAGATTACGGTGGGCGAAACCCAGGTCCGGGCGAGCGGGCGTCTCGAGGGCGATACGCTGTTTGCGGATATCGACGGCCACCGGCAGAGGGTTACGGTGATCTCGGAGCATGAGACCTTTACCTTATTCGGGCCGGGCTATTCGATGGAGTTTGCGCTGGCGCGGCCTGACTTTGGTGAAGAAGAAAGCCGCAAAGGCGGGGACGCATCGCGGGCGCCCATGCATGGCTCGGTGGTGCAACTGCTGGCCGAAGCCGGCGAGCGCGTTGAAACGGATCAGCCGCTGTTGGTGCTCGAGGCCATGAAGATGGAGCACACCGTCTGCGCCACGCAGCCCGGGGTGATCAGTTCATTCCGGGTGGCACCTGGAGACCAGGTGGCCGAAGGCGACAGCCTGTTCGAGTTAACAGTCGACCCGAACTGCAGGAGCTAGTCAGCCACGCCTGATGGCGGTGGAATTCGGACATCGCCAGCCTGCTCGAATGCGTAGGCCGGCTAATTAGTGAAATCCATATTTGAAAGTTTGCCATATATGGCATATTATATGATTTGGGTCAACTAGTTGATCCGACGATTTCTCAAATGCTGTTCCAGCACCACATCATAATCAGACGTATTCGGAATCGTTCTATTTGTTATTCAATTTCGGGGGATAGTATGAATAGATTTTTGGCAGCAGCACTCTTGACACTTTGCTCAGCAAATTCCTATGCGACAACTCAAGACATAAATTCAACTGAATATTATGTTTCTGAAGTTGAATGTGGGCTTGTGGTTTCAACATTTGCTCCAAGTTTCGACGAAAACATGACCAAAGATGAACTCAGTGAAGAGGCAGAAAAGGCCGTCAGTTTTGTATTCGTAGATCAGCTTGGCTGTAATGACAAGAAAGCAATAAAGAGGAGTTCAGCGAACAAACACAGTGGAGGGTCAACCGAAAATAACACCGATCCAACCAGCCAAATTCAAAGTGACAATCCACCCTATCCGAATGGGCTTGGATGGGTACTGGTCGATACCTTTCGAAATATTACAGACGTGAATTGCGTTCGGGTGATTACTGATGGGTGGATCTACCAACGAGTAAATCCATCAACGCTTGAGGTAGAAACAACGGTTATGACCGAGGTAACAACGATTGACATTCTTAACTGCAAGGGTGATCCGTTTCCCGGTCCTAATTAGGTCGACTTAATAGCTAACCTCCTATTTCTGCTTTCTGCATGTCCGCGAGCAGCTTGAGAAGGAAGGCGTAAAGATTCCGCTCCGCCATGGAAACCAGTATTCAGTCAGTCACCCCCGGGCAATTCCGGGGATGCCACCTGAACATAGGGTGGTCTGGTCTCCAGGGATTAGTCAGCCACGCCTGATGGCGGTGGAAATCGGACATGGCCAGCCTGCTCGAATGCGTAGGCCAGCTGGATCAGCCTGGCATCGCTGAACTCCGCACCGATAAATGAAATTCCTACCGGAAGCCCCGAGATATCGCCCGCGGGCACCGTGATGCTCGCATAGCCGGAGACCGCCGCCAGTGACGAGCTGGACACCCCCATTCCCTGGTCGCCGTTGATGTGATCGGTCAGCCAGGCAGCGGCCCTCGTGGGTGCGATCAGGGCATCAAGCTGGTGTGACTGCAGAGCGCCGTCAATACCGTTCCGGGCAATTTGTTTGCTGGCCGCCAATGCTTCCACGTATTCCGGATCGGTCAAGGGGCCCTTGGCCTGTGCCGCCAACATTCTTTCCTGCCCGAAAAACGGCATGACGGTTTCTGCGTTAGCCTGGTTGAACTCGATGATTCCAGCCAGGCTGTCGATTGCCGTGCCGGAATTTTCCAGGTAGCTGTTCAGGCCTGCTTTGAATTCGTATGCCAACACCACGCCAGACGCACGTCCCATGCCTTCGGTATCGATTTCGACGGGGTCGACAATCTCGGCGCCCAGGGACCTGAGGGTCGCAATCGAATCTTCGACGATCTTCTCAACACGCGCGTCTTTTCCGGCGCCATAGTGGCCACGGTACACACCGATGCGGACGCCCCTGAGATCCTGCCGCGACAGGTTCTTGCTGAAGTTCGGTGCCGTGTCGGGATAGGTTTCGAAAAGCGGATCTGCCGGATCGGCACCGATCATGGCGTCAAGCAGAATCGCAGCATCCGTGACCGTTCGCCCGATCGGGCCGGCCGTGTCCTGGCTGTGTGCGATGGGGATGATACCGCTGCGGCTGACCAGTCCCAGAGTCGGTTTGATACCGACGACCCCGTTGACACTCGAAGGGAAGACGATCGAACCATTGGTTTCAGTGCCCACGGCAACGCTGGTCAGGCTGGCTGCAACCGCAACGGCCGAGCCGCTGGACGAGCCACAGGGATTACGTGAGGGATCGTAAGGGTTCCGGGTCTGCCCCCCGATGCTGCTCCAGCCGCTCGATGAATGGCCGGACCGGTAGTTCGCCCACTCGCTGAGATTTGCTTTGCCGAGAATGACCGCGCCGGCATGTCGCATTTGCCTCACGATAAATGCGTCGGCAGCGGCGTGATGTCCCTTGAGCGCCAGCGACCCGGCTGTTGTTTCCATCTGGTCAGCGGTGTCGATGTTGGCCTTGAGAATGACCGGAATGCCGTGCATCGGGCCACGCGGCCCGGAAGCTGCCCGTTCCGCATCGAGCGCCGCGGCAATCTCAAGCGCTTCTGGATTTATTTCAATGATGGCGTTGAGTTCAGGGCCTGCCCTGTCAATTGTTTCGATTCTATCCAGGTAGTACTGCACCAGTTGCACCGAATCGAGATCGCCCTGATTCATCAGCGCCTGCAAGGATCCGATGCTGTATTCGCTGAAATCAGCGGTTATTTGCTCCGCCGCAGGCCGAACACCAGCGGTACACGAGGCAAGCGAAAGAATACAAAGGAGTGCTGCAATAAGCCGTTGATGTTTATACATATATATTGCTCCGGCCAGGGGTGTTTCTTTAAACCATGACTCATGTCACGGATGCAATCGTCAACCCATTTAGGGTACAGTAGCCTCTCCCAAAATCAACAGAGTCACGTGAGGTATTCGGATTAATTCTTCGGCCACAGAGACGTTGAAGACTCCCGTTAGCGAACACGCCCCGTTCAGACTGGGGGAATGGCGCATCGACCCGCTGGCGCACACCATTGTGCACGTCGACGCCGAATCACAATTGCCGCCAAAGGTCATGGCGGTCCTGGTTTACCTGGCGCACAACCACCATCGCCTGGTAACGCGTGAAGAACTGATTGAAGAAATCTGGGACGGCAATGCCTACGTGGGCAGCAAGGCGTTGACCAATGCGATCTGGCAAATCCGGCACGCATTTGGTGATTCCCAGGACCTGGTGAAAACGGTGCCAAAGACCGGCTACCAATTGCTGACGGTGCCCGAATTTGAAGGGCCGGACTCCAGCGACCCGGTTCGCAAGCGCCTGTCTCCCTGGTTCGTGCTGGCAGCTGCTGTTTTGATCCTGTTTTCAGTACTTAGTGGCTACCAGTGGCTGACCGGCGGTGATCAGCCCGAAGTCGAACTGGAGCTGTTGGTGGGTATGCCTGGACGGGAACTCTATCCCGCCGCTTCACCGGATGGCAGGTGGATAGCCTTTCAGTCGGTAAGCCTCCAGGGCCAGCGCGATATATACCTGAAAAACATGACCAGTCCGGAAAGAGATCTGCAACAGCTTACGTTCACCGGGTCGTATGAAATCAGCCCCGCATGGAGTGGAGACGGCCGACGCCTGGCGTTTATTCGTGAAGACAGGGCAAACGGAAACTGCAGTATAGTCGTCCGCGATATGGCTTCGCAGGAAGAAAGCATCTTCAGTCGCTGCGTGGCCAGCGAATATGATTTCGATACCTTGAGCTGGTCGCCCGACGGTCAATGGCTTGTATTCCGGTATGCATTTTCAGGGCAGGAACCCGGGCTGTATTTATGGCCCGCCAGGCGGCAGGATTCCAACTCCAGCGAAACGAAACCAACAAGGATCAGTTGCCTGGATTGCGACCTGGTTGACCAGGAGGTCAGCTGGTCGCCGGACAGTAGCAAGCTGGCTGTGACCCGCCGGAAGAACAGGCTTTCCACGGATGTCTATCTCTATCACCTTGAGAATCAGGTTTTTGAAAAACTGACCAGCGACGAACGCTCGATCAAGGGGCACGCGTGGTACAAGGACAATCGCACGCTGTTGTATGTCGCCAATCGCGGACCCAATGAACGGCAACTTCGGGCCATCGATACCCGCAGCGGAAAGAACCGCAACCTGGGAATCGACAACGCGGGCTTCCCGATTTTCCTGCCCGGCTACGATCAGATCGCTTTTTACCAGCGGGTAACCGATACGCATATCAGTTCGATCCAGCTGCAGCAGGATGAAGGCCTGACGTCGGTTCCTGCGCCGGTGATTCAGACCGCTCATACCGAAAGGTCGCCCGCGGTTGACCGTCTCAGCAACCGGATCGCGTATATCTCGGACGCGTCGGGGTATGAAGAGATCTGGATCTCGGAATTTGACGGAACCGACTCGAAACAACTGACCGACTTGCAACGTAGCCTGGAGGACCCGGCCTGGTCCCCTGATGGCAGGACCATAGTCTTTATCTCTGTGGAGCCAAGCGAAGGGGCCGATCATCTTCAGCTCCTGGATGTCGAGACGGGGCAAATAGAGACATTGCATATCGGTCTTGAAGACTACGGGCCGCCGTCCTGGTCGGCAGATGGGCTTTCGCTTATCGTACCGGTCCGGGAGCAGGGTGTTTTCAACCTCTGGAGAATTACCGTCGATAGCGGCCAAATGGAGCGCCTGACCAACGATGGCGGGGAATTTGGCCGGGAAGATTTGAAGGGAGAGTTTGTCTACTTCACGAAGTCTGATGAGCCCGGTTTTTTCCGGATGGACAAAACCGGCGAAAGCATACTGATAAGCCGGGATTGGGACAGTGGCTATGGGTGGGCGAACTGGGACTGGATATCCGAGGACGAACTGGTTTTCTCAAAAGTTCAGGGTGAGCAAATCGTGGTATCCAGGATTCGGCTGTCCGACAAGGCCCCTTCGCCGATTTATGCCCTGCCTCTGCGGACCATCCACCGGCTGGGTCACCTGAGTTATTCACCTCAAAACGATTCGGTGGTTTTCACCAACCGGGAACTTCCACAAATTGATATCTGGGTGACGCAGAATCCCCTGGAGTAAAACCGATTTGCTTCAGGGGCGTTGTGGCTTATTGGCTTGAGTATTCGATAAGCGCATCCCGGCGCCTGGCGAGTGCGCCAAGACGTTGATCATCCAGTACGTCACCCAGGCTTGCGCGAAGCCGCTGATCGTCTATTGCCTCCAGCGCCTCCCGCCATTGATCACCAATGGCCAGTCCGGTGTTTGCCCGGGCAGCCGCCAGGTCGCTTTCTGTGCCAAACCCCTGGGCGTTGTCGACCAGCATCAGCTGCCACCTGTTCTGGCTGTACCACATCGACCGGGCCGATCTCGCGGGATTGGCGATGAGCAGGTCGAAAACCTGCATGGCGGCCACCTGCCTGTCCAGCGGGCAGCTTGCGCGATCTCTTGTGCGTGTTGCCAGGCGCTCCTGCTCGCTGATCACTTCAGGGGGAAGGTACTGCAAGGTACCTTGCCGACCCGCGTATTCACGACGCACCGTCACCGGCACCATGTAGAGGCCCAACAGGCGGTCGAGCCTGTACGCGGCGAGTTCGGGAGAAAAACCGGGTTCGAGCGGCAGTTCGTCAAACCGGGCAGTTATGACTGTTTCATTGGCCGTGACCTGCACCCACTCACCCGGCAGGCCGCCCGATTCAGTGGCGACGATGGCGCCTGCAGACAGGATGTCGGCCAAGGCCTTGTCATCGAGTGCATCGGAACGGCTGCCATACCAAACAGGATGAGCCACCGGCGACAAGGCGGCGCCGCCATCCTGGTTGATCACGGTAAGCGCCCCGTCTTCGATGATCAGTGCGTTTCCGCTCCCCCCGTAGCTTGACTTCAACATGCCCGTGTCGATTTCGATGGTGCGTCCCGCCATGCGCTGTTGTACCTGGCGGGTGGCGGTCGTCGAATGCCCGAAGACCACGCGTTGTGCCCCGATTTTTTGCAGCACATGGTTCAGATCATCTCCCTGGAGCAGGGGGCTGCAGGCCGCGGTGCCGCGATACCAGGTCGGTCCGGCCGGCCCCTGCAGCGGTGAGTTTCTGAATTGAAGCATCAGCTGCGCCGACGCCATCAGGGTTGGGCCAAGCCGGCCAGCGGCTATCGCTTCCGCGATGATGAACGGCTGCTCCCGGTATCGGTCGATCGGGCTCAGGATGCCCGCGTCTTCCAGCACTGACATGGCGCTCACGAAGTTGAGCAAGTCCGTTTTCAGTTCAAGATTGACCCCGGAGATGCCCTGCTCCGCGACATAGGGCGGAACGCCGCCATGCACAAACGCCGTGTCGTTGACAATGATGATCAGCGGTTTCTCCAGCAGCCAGCTGGCATAGATTCCGTCCTTGCCAAAGGCCCGCCGGAGTGCAAAAAAACCCGGTGGTGCTTTCTGGTCGAATTCCTCTCTGAGCGATAAGTCGTCGCCAGCTTCCGGACTGCCGTCCCGGTAGTGTTGGTACCACTGCTCGCGTTCAAGCACGGTCTCATCGTCTGCAAACGCGGCGAATTCCTCGTTGGCGACGTAGCGCAAGTCCCCGACGAGGTTCATCACCTCGTGGTTGCCGAGCAACAGGTGAACCTGCCCGCCGGCGGCAGTGGCTTCCTTTTCCAGGCGCATGATGAAATCCATCACCTGCCGGGAGTCCGGGCCCCGGTCCAGCAAGTCGCCCGTGAGCACCAGGTGGGTTTCACCACCGCTCCAGGCAAGGCCGTCATCGATGACGTTGGCCTGCCGGAACGTTGCCAGCATTGCATCGTATGCACCGTGGATATCGCCTACCGCGACAATTCTTTTGACACCCTGGAAATGCCAGTCATCCGCCTGTGACGCCAGCGGCAAGAGGAAGATGCAGGCCAGTAAAGTGAACAGGCGGCCCGATCTGGCACAGGCCGTACGGGATTCGCTAATGATCTTTGCATGCATGGCGATACTGCCGGGTTCTCCACGGAAGCGTGGATCTTCAACGCTTCCGGGAAGGTGGGAACCAGCCCGGGAGCCGGGCTGGTCCATTGCTTGGAAAAATACCGTTAGTGCCTGCCGGGTCTAGAAACGGTAGTCGGCACCCAGGAATACGAAGCGTCCAAAACCGCCATCGTATTTGCTGTCAAAGTTCGCGACACCCCCTTCATACGGTTCGCCTGAGACCGGGATAAACGGCCCCATGTCGTTGAAGATGTTCTTGACACCGCCATAGAGGCGAAGGGTGCTTCGATTGCTCAGGTCCATCGTGTAGGAAACAGACAGGTCATGCCGCCAGTAGGACGGATACCAGAGGTATTTCGGCCTTTCAGGATTCGATATGCAACCTTCTTCGCCGGCCGCACACCTGGCGTCATTGTCAGCGAGCGCTTCCTTGTAGTCATCAACACGGTCCTGGTGGTCGATGATTTCTCCCTTGTACTTGATGCCCCAGCGAATACGCCAGTTGTCAAATCTCCAGGTCAGGTTGGTATTGGCTACATCCTCGAAGATGCCGTAGTCAAGCTGGCCGTTGTAACTCACCGTCTCCAGGCCATCATTGGTCTGGAAGGTCGTTTCATGGTTAAAGATATGGGTGTAATTACCCTGCCAGGTCAGATCGCCGTAACCGCCGATATCGAAGATCCAGTCCCAGGTAATATCCACACCATCGGTAAAGGTCTCATCGAGGTTATAAACACGTTGGAGCAACTCGTAGACCTGGCCATCGTCGTCACGTTTGATGTCGCCGCAGAACGGATTGTCTGCGCCCCAGGGGGTGTCGGAGGCATAACACTGGAACAGGATCATTTCATTGCCAAACGAACCGATCGCGTCGGTGATGGTTATGTTGTAGTAGTCCACGGCCAGGCGGAAACCATTCATGAAAGAAGGCTCCATGCTGAAACCCAGGGTCCAGGTATCTCCTGTTTCTTCAAACAGGTTTTCGTTGCCCGCATTGGGTGAATAGGCGTTGTTGTCGTCTTCAAATACACCCTCGGCTGCGATCGCTGCTTGAATACCCGGTTCAAGGCGACAGTTGGCGTGCCCTTCATCAGTGGATGTGGCTGTAACCCCGTCACAAATATCGTTGTAGCTGTCGTAGTCACCACGAGGCGGCGACATCAGCTCGGTAATGGTTGGCGCGCGCTGAGCGCGGGCGAAGTTTCCACGCAAATGGTAACCATCAGCCACTTCCCACATCAGGCCCGCGGTGTAACTGAAAACCGTGTTTACACCCTTTGGACTGTACTCGCCGATACGTGCCGAAACGTCAGCCTGCAAGCTCTTCGTCAAGGGAAATGAAAACTCCGTGAAGGCTTCCATGACATCGATATCACCACTGAACTCTGGAACGATGTTGAAAGTGATGCCACCGTTCCTCTGTCCTGGGCTGGTTCTCAAATCCAGGGTGTCCTTACGGTACTCAAGACCAAAAACTGTGGCAACCGCACCCGCCGGCATATTAAACAGGTCGCCGGTAATGTAGCCCAGCGCATTGATCTGATCGAGATTGGTGGTAATCCATGGGTTGACACGTATGTAGTCAGCCGCTTCCTTGGAAATGGACCCAATACCAAAAATGTTCATGGGAACACAGCCGTCCGCACGGGCTTCTGCGGATGCACACTGGATGGTTACGCCATCTTCTGCATATTCAGCATCCAGCGCCCAGGCTTCCTTGAATACGTCAATTTCATTCTCTCGAACCTGTTTCTGTTCAAATTCACCGTAACCCAGTGATACTTCCCAATCCCAGTTATCGCTGAACAGTGTTCCTTGCAAACCGGCCCAACTCCTCATGGTGGTGCGTTCATTGTTGGTGATGATTTCTCCCACCTCGAACATGCGGCGGTCCCAGCTGATGCTGCTGCCCGCATTTTCAGCGATTTCCGGCGGTGCAAACGGATTGGTGATCTTGATAAATCCCGGCCTTATCCGGCTCAATTCACCGGTTACCGGGTCCTGGTATCCCACATAGGCCCCTTCGTATTCATCTTCGGGTGACTTGTGGTTGACAGACTCGGTCTTGTTGTAGTGAAACTGGAAGAAACCCGTTGTGGTTTCGCTAAAGTCCCAGGTGACCTTACCTGCGATATTGAAACGTTCGTTTGGAATCCTGAGCTTTACAAACTGTTGCGAATAAATTCCATAGGTCTCTTCGTTCCAGTCATCCCGCAGGCCGTTTTCGTCATACCAGTAGCCCTTGGTGCCACTGGACTTCTCTTCGAACACGCCGCCGGCAATGCCGTCACTGCGGTTGCGCCAGTCTTCAGGGCTGATATCACGCATGCACTGGTAACTGTTTTCAGTCAGCATCGTGTTGCACATTTGTTCGTAATCGTATTCAAAATTGGCTTCCCAGCGAGCCCGGTCACGGTCGTCCTGGTCGATCACTTCCTGGTCCAGGTACTCTGCGCCGATAAACATGTAACCGCGGTTGTCACCAAACACCAGGCCATATTCCGCGTCGATGGTGTATTCTTCACCGCCGCCTTCAGGGGTCCAGCCGTAACGGCCATTGATGCCAAAACCCTCTTTATCCTGCTGGGTAATGATGTTGACCACGCCGGCAACGGCGTCGGAACCATAGGTTGCCGAGGAACCACCGGTAACAATCTCAACCCTCTGGACCAGGGAGCTGGGAATGGTGCTGAGGCTGACGTAACTGCCGCTGTAACTGTTGGGAACCGTGCGCCGGCCGTCGATCAGGGTCAGGGTCCGGTTCGATCCCAGTTGACGCAGGTTGATGGTGGAAAGTCCCGTCTGCGAAACACTGGATTGTGAGTTCATGTTGCTGGAAGACTCAAATACTTGGGGAATTTCATCAACCAGGATCTCCGACATGGAGCCCAGGCCGGTATCCGAGATCGCATCATTGTCCAGGGTGACCAGCGGCGTGGTGACGGTAAAGCTGTCGCGGCGTATTCGTGAACCGGTAACAATCACTTCTTCCACTGCTCCCTCGGCTTCCGGGGTGGTGTCAGCGGCTTGATCGGTTTGCGCCATGACCTGCCCGGCCAGCGCCATACTGATCGCAAGAGGAAGTGTGTATTTGATCGCTAATTTCGGTTTCATTGAATTCTTGCTCCTGTAGTGCCTAAAGTTTGTATCCAACGGATGCGGCTTTTGAATGGGTCAGCACAAAAACATGAATACAGAGCATGGCCGCCCATGTCCTGCGATTGTTAATTTTTTGTTTTGGCTTGCGTCTACTATCGCCACCACAGATCGTTGGGACAATAAGAACCAGGTCTTTTTTTTATCTTTTCCGCTCTGAATGCGGATTTTCCGGCTATTTTGGCGGGAATCGGGCTACTGATCCGGTTCCAGAATACCCATGTCGAGCAGGGTTCTCAGAAGAATCCGGTCCGGGCGCCGACCGCCCGACGCGAGGTGTCCGGCAATGATACTTTCCAGGTCGCGGCCATCACAGCGGGCGATGAAGGTGACCAGGTCCGGGTCGACTTCCAGCGGGTCATACGCGTTGTAAGCGACCAGCCAGGCCTTGCCCTCACGCGTGTTGGTGACCTGGAACTCACCGGCCCGAAGTGCCCTGGGCAAGCTCGAATCTTCGTGCCGACGCGCCAGGTCACGGGCATGCTCGGCACGTAGCGCCAGTTCCTGCCCGCCGATCCCGAGCACCTCGTTCCACTCGAGCCCTGCCGCGTGCCGGGCGCACTGCGCGTAGAATTCCGCCTCGCGCCCGTACCAGCCGCCCCAGGTTTCGCGCTCGCCTGGCTCGTCCCGGCGGTGATCGAGGCGCGCCGCACTGAAAGAGGGATTGAGTTCCCCAAGCGCGGCGATTCCCCGCCTGGCATGGATACCCATCTTTTCGAGGCACCACAGGGAAACCGCATGCTCTGCCAGTGACAGGGTTTCATATACGCCGCGCCAGAGCGCCTGGCCTACCGCAGCGCGTTCGTATTTGCAGTACCAGGTGAAGCAGACGGGCGGCCGGAACTTGTGGATACCGCAGTTGGCGTCATCTGCCTGGTGCGGGCAGCGCAGGGACGACGCCCGGCCAAACGCAACATCCCTGGCCTGGCCATAGATCGCCTGGTACGCCGGGCCGGTCATGACGCCCAGGAGGCCGGCTTCACCCATGTCAATCCGTTCGGCAAGCGAATTCCGTCCGAATTCCGAGTCTGGATCCTCGGACAACAAGAGCATCCCGGCCATGAAGTTGGACAGGCGGGGCCGGTAGGTGCAGCAGCGTGTCGTGGAATCGAAATACAGTTGCGCAGGCAAGCCCTGGCGGCCCGTGCACATGGCGCAGTTTCCGCAGTCGGCAAACGACTCGCCGGGAAGGGCAGAACCCAACATTTCCAAAACCCAGCTGTCCCAGGGCTCCGGTAAGCGGGTCGTCGATTCGGTCATCGCGCCGGTATCGCTTCAGTCAGGCTGTACGCGACGCCTGGTTACCATGAAGAGATTTTGTGACTGCCAGGTGCGGTCTTCTGCCCGAAAGGATCGAACACGTTCTTGGAGCCACCGCCGGCCTGGTGCCCGAAAGGATCGGACCCACCCTTGGAACCACCGCCGGCCTTCTGCCCGTAAGGATCGGGCCCGCTCTTGGAACCGCCTCCAGGCTTGTGCCACTGGGTGCCGGATGATTTACCCGGTCCCGGCTTGCTCTCAGGCTTGTTAGGCAGTGGTTTGCCAAAGGCTTGTTTTCCACCGCCCTTGGTCTGGCCACCCCCGGCGCCACCGCCGGGCCTGTCTGCCGGGGTCAATCCACCTTTGCCGTGCATCAACGCCAGCAATTTCCCCCAGGTGCCGTCACCGACCAGTCCATCGACCGTCAGTCCATTGATATTCTGGAACTCACGTGCCCGTTTCAGGGAATTGGACCCGAAGATTCCGTCAACTACCAGGGGATCGAACGCTGAGGACTGCCCGGGTAAGTTACGAACGGCATTGACACCGTCCTGGAAATCCTTGACATCATCGCCGGACTCGCAATACAAATATAACAACCGTCTACTGACCATTGCCAACCTCCCGATTCATCCTAATCATAGGCCACATTCCGCTGCAGGTCGACTGGCAGGGGATGTCATTCATCGCTTGTTCAAGGTGAGGGTTTGCACACCCGGTCAATGGCAGTGCTGAAAGTCTGTTTTATCGGCTGAAACGTGAACGTATCAGGAGACACATTCGCTCAAGCTGCGACGACAGCACTACAAACTTCGCTGTTGAGGCTTGGTGGTGTATAGTTACAAGCCGGTCTGCGCAGTCGGGTGGACACAGCTTGAATTTCCAAAGGAGCAAGGAATGAAGTCACATTTTTCGTTTCGCAAAGCACTGATTACCGGTTTCTTCGCGATGATGTTTTCCGCCACTGCCATGGCGGATACGAAGCTTGAGCCCACCTGGGTCAAAGAGGGTGTTAGCTGGGGACAATACAGCAAGTTCCTGGTCAGGCCGCTCGAGATAGACAACGTAAAGGTAGTCAGGCCGCCCTGGGCGGAAGACGACCCCAACGAATGGGTCCTCGAAATTGAATCGCTTGAAGCCATCCAGGCCATTTTCCGTGATGCCATGAAGGATGTGCTTTCAGCCGATAGCGGCTACCCGGTGGTCTACGCGGATGGAAAAGACGTTCTTGAGGTCGAAGTCGAGATACTTGCGATCATGCCCTGGGTCAGGCCCGGAAGCGACGGAAAGGTTGATGGCATGGAGGTGACGACCATGGGAACCGGCGAAATTACCGCCAGTGTCAAGTTGCGTGACTCAAAGACCCGTGAACTCCTTCTCCTGTTCGAAGGCGATAAAGCGGTAGGTGAGGAATACAAAGAGTTTACCACCGCCAATAACGTGGCCAACCTCGAAAAAATGTTCAAGACGTTTGCGACGCGTTTGCGTGTGTCGATGGATCATTACCACGACAAGTAGATCCGTCATCGATATGCTGTTTCGCTAATCGGCAGCTCAAAAATTAAGCCTTTCCATTCAATGGAAAGGCTTTTTTGTGGTCCCGGTCCCTGGCAAGAAAACGCCGTGCTAGGGCAGGGCAACCTCGATCCTCTCGCCGGCAAACTCAACGATATCCCCGGCCAGGATTTTCCTGCGTTTGCGCGTTTCGCATTCGCCATTGACCCGGACCAGGCCGCCGGCAATCACGGTCTTGGCTTCTCCGCCGCTCGAAGCCATGCCTTCGAATTTCAACAGCCGGTAGAGTTCGATGGGCTCCCGGCGGATTTCTGCCTTTCTCACCTCAGTCCCTGAAGTTCTTGAACTGCAGGGGCAGGCCGAAATCGCCTTCTTTGAGCAATGCCATCACGCTCTGCAGGTCATCCCGCTTCTTGCCGGTCACCCGCAACTGTTCCCCCTGGATGGCGGCCTGGACCTTGATCTTTCGGTCCTTGATCAATTTGACCATTTTCTTGGATAGGGTGGTTTCTATACCTTCACGCACCGTGACGGCCTGGGTGGCGGTTTTCATTTGTACCACGGGCTCGTCCGTCTCCAGGCAACTGATGTCGATGCCGCGCTTGACCAGCTTGTTGCACAGGATGTCGTACATTTGCTGCAACTGGAACTCGGATTCTGTGTTCATGGTGATCAGTGACTCGTTCAATACGAAGTTCGAACCTGTTCCCTTGAAATCGAAACGGGTGGTGACTTCGCGGTTGGCCTGGTCGACCGCGTTACTGAGTTCGTGATGGTTGACTTCCGAGACGACGTCGAATGAAGGCATGGGTGTATCCTGTTGCTGTATGTTGCATGCAAGATGGAGCCGATGGCAATGGGGTTCAATACTAATTGAATTATCCATGCAGGCGGGCTTACAAATGCATATCTTCAAGTTGGAAGCGCGATGAGACATTGGACCCTTCTGGGTGAGGCCCCCATTCCGGGCACGAAACAGTTTTTGAACCTCTACCGCGACAAGGATGACTTTTACATCCGGATCGCCGGTGGCGGCGAACTGATGAGTACACGCCGGCATGACTCGGAGGATGCGTTGGGGCGGATACCCTGTCAGCGCCTGTGCCAGACCGGGTCAAGCCGGGTCCTGGTGGGCGGGCTGGGCATGGGCTTTACGCTCGCAGCGGCTCTCGGGACCTTGGGCCCCGGCGCCGAGGTAACGGTTGCAGAACTGATCCCCGAAGTGGTGGAGTGGAACCGTGGCCCCCTGGGGGAGTCCAGCGGGCGCCCCCTGGATGACCCGCGCACCAGGATTCACGAGGGTGACGTGGCAAAGTTGCTCAGGAAGAAACGCGGCTATTTCGATGTTATCGCGCTGGATGTGGACAACGGCCCCGATGGCCTGACCCAGAGTTCGAACGACTGGCTTTACTCCATGGCGGGCATCATCGCCGCCCAGGAAGCCCTGACGCCAGCGGGCATACTGGCCTACTGGTCGGCGGGCCAGGACCGGGCTTTTCATGATCGCCTCAGGCGCTGCGGTTTCCTGGTTGAAGAAGTGGTTGTCCGCGCCCACGGCAAAAAGGGCGCCCGGCACTTTATCTGGCTGGCAAGCCTGCAATAAACCGGTCCAGCTGGTTGGCAAATGCCATGCGGTCCGCCTGGCTCAGAGCGGGTGGGCCACCAGTATCCATGCCGCTGGCGCGCATGGTGTCCATGAAATCCCTGATGTTCAGGCGTTGGCGGATGTTTTCTTCCGTGTAGAGCTCACCGCGCGGGTTCAGCGCCAGGCAGCCCTTGTCGATCACCTCGGACGCCAGCGGAATGTCAGCCGTTATGACCAGGTCGCCGTCTGCAGCCTGTTGCACGATGTAGTTATCGGCGACATCGAATCCGGACGCGACCTGGACGGAGCGGATAAACGGAGAGCGGGGCACCTGGATGGCCTGGTTGGCCACGAGAGTCACCATGATGGATGTCCTGTCAGCAGCGCGGAACAGGATTTCCTTGATTACCCGCGGGCAGGCATCGGCATCGACCCAGATATTTATTGAATTCATTGCAGGCCCGTAAGTGTTATGGTTTCCCGTGGGCAGGCATTATACTGCGCCGCCGGCGCAAATGACCGCGCCATCTGCCACAGCAGGAATCCCCGATGTCCGAAAACGAATCCCCCGTTCTGTCTTTTGCCGACCTGGATCTGCCCTCCAATCTGCTGTCCGCCCTGGACAAGGTCGGCTACGAATGTCCCTCGCCCATCCAGTCCGAGGCGATTCCACACCTGTTAAAGGGCCTGGACTTGCTGGGGCATGCGCCTACCGGTACCGGGAAAACCGCGGCGTTTGCGCTGCCGCTCCTGGCCCGGCTGCGGACCGAAAGTGCCAACGTGCAGATCATGGTGCTGACGCCAACGCGCGAACTAGCCATCCAGGTGGCAGAAGCCTTTCAGCGCTATGCGTCCGGTATCAAGGGTTTTCATGTCTTGCCGATTTACGGTGGGCAGGACTATAGCGGGCAGATACGGCAGTTGAAGCGCGGCGTTCACGCGGTGGTCGGCACTCCTGGAAGGGTGATGGACCATATGCGCAGGGGAACGCTCAAACTGGGTGGACTGCAGGCCCTGGTGCTCGATGAAGCGGACGAGATGCTGCGCATGGGCTTTATCGACGACGTCAAGTGGATCCTGGAACAGATACCGGAAAAACGCCAGATGGCCCTGTTCTCGGCAACCATGCCAAGAGAAATTCAGCACATTGCGCGGCATCACCTGCACGAGCCACAGGAGATCGCCATCAAGTCGCGAACGGCGACGGCGGATACCATTCACCAGCGCTATTGGCCAGTCGACCGCACCCACAAACTGGACGCACTGACCCGTATCCTGGAAGTGGAACCGTTTGACGCGATGCTCGTATTCGTGCGCACCAAGACCGCCACCGTGATGCTGGCTGAACGCCTGGAGGCGCGCGGTTATTCCGCTTCCGCACTGAATGGTGACATGGCGCAGAAAGAACGTGAAAGGATGGTGCAGCGACTTAAAAAGGGCACGCTGGATATCCTGGTGGCCACCGATGTGGCCGCGCGCGGTCTGGATGTGGATCGCATCAGCCATGTCGTGAACTACGATATTCCGAACGATACCGAGGCCTATATCCACCGTATCGGCCGCACCGGAAGGGCCGGGCGCAAGGGGGACGCGATCCTGTTCGTCGCGCCCCGTGAACGGCGCATGCTGGCCGCCATCGAACGGGCCACCCGCCAGCCAATCGAACCCCTGGTCTTGCCCACGACCGAGATGGTCAACAACAAACGCATCGCCAAGTTCAAGCAGAGCATCACCGATACGCTGGCAGCCGGCGACCTGGTGTTCATGCACGGACTGCTCGAGCAATACCGGCAGGAACACGATGTGCCGGCGATGGAGATCGCGGCCGCACTCGCGCACATGAACATTGGCGACGAGCCCTTGTTGCTGGAGCCGGATCAACCGTCCCGCGGGCGGCCCCAGCGGGACGGGCGGCCTGCCAAGCAAGGAAAAGGCAACCATCGCCAGGGCAAACACGCATCCACGGCGGGCAAAGGCATGGAGCGCTTCCGTATCGAGGTGGGCCACCGGCACAACGCCAAGCCGGGCAACATCGTGGGTGCGATCGCCAATGAAGCCGGCCTGGACTCCAAGTACATCGGACACATCGATATCCAGTCCGGTTTTACCTTTATCGACTTGCCCAAAGACATGCCTGACGATGTCTTCCAGGACTTGAAAAAAACCCGCGTGTGCGGTCAGCGGCTCGAAATTTCGCGGGTAGACGCGGATAAGAAAAGGAAGCAGAAAAAATAGCACCGCGGAATGTGCAATTTCCAGCCCCGGAAGTCACCCGGGGAGATGGTGCAGCCAATCTTGAACTGTTGCAACCGCCTCCGTAGACTTTCGTGATGACCCGCGGCAAAAAAACCAATAGAGCAGGAAGCCTGCGTCCAACAAAGGCCGTACGCGAGGGTCCCCAGGTCCAACCGCGTAACGGCATTCAAATACAAAACGCGACATGGTTCCCGTGGGTCCTGTTGCTGGTAGTAACCGCCCTGGCCTATATCAACGCCGCGCCCGACGTGTTGGTATTCGATGACAAGGAATTCCTTGCCAAGGGGCAGTTCACGCAACTGGTTCCATCCGACTTCGCCACGTTTTTCTCGCAGTCCCTGTGGGAAGCCAGCGGTAACACGACCAAGCTCTATCGGCCTCTTTTACTGGTTTCACTGGCCCTGGAGTCGTTGGCTTTCGGAAAGTGGTGGACGGCTTATCACCTGGTCAATGTGTCTCTGCACGTTCTGGCGACACTGTGTGTGTTCGGTTTTGTGCGCGAAGCCTCGTGGCGTTCAGGGGAGGACCGGGAACGGTCCCATTGGGCCGCATTGATGGCGGCACTGGTGTTTGGCGTACACCCTGTATTGAGTGATGCGGTCAATTCGGTATTTAACGGCTCCGAGATTTACGTGACCATCGGCGTCGTTGGGGGGCTGTGGTACCTGCTGCGGCACCAGCGGCACCATCCGCTGCGGGCATGGCTGGTCCTGAGCCTGGTCTACCTGTGGGCATTGTTGTACCGCGAAAGCGCAGTTTCCCTGCCGGCATTGGCGGTGCTGATGTTATGGATGACCAGCCAGGACGGCTGGATGCCCCGCCTCAAACGCTGCCTGCCTGTCCTGGTATTGTTGCTGCCCCTGGCCATCTATTTGGGCATGCGTTCCCATGCCCTGGAACCCCCATCCGAAGCAGAAAGCGCAACGGGGCCCGTGACCGCCCTCCAGGAACCGGCAGGGGAAGCGGTGGGCCCCGCCGGGTCCGTGCCCGCGCAGGAAACAGAGGGGGTTCTTGCCCGTCTGGATGTGCGTTTTGACCTGGCACGTACGAGCAAGGCAGTTGTGGTCTGGTTCGATGGACTTAAGCTGGTGGTGTGGCCACACCCCCTGGTGATCATTCATGAGCCGTCGCGCACGCCGTTTTGGCTGGCCGCGGTGCCGCAACTGCTGCTCCTGTCAATGGCGCTGTACGCCCTGATTCGCGGGAGGCCGTTGTTTTTCACGGGGCTTGTCTTTTTCTACCTGGCCATCCTGCCGTCAAGCCGGATCGTGTCAGAAAATCTTATGCCGCCGCTCCTGCTGGAGCGCATGCTGTATTTGCCTTCGGCTGGGCTGGCCCTGGCCCTGGCGGCAGGACTTGGTCTATTGGCCCGGAAGACGTCGATGCGCGTCATGGTGGTCGCTGCAACCGTTCTCGTCCTGTTGCTAATGCCCGTAACCTGGGCCAGGAACCAGGACTGGTCGGATGAGATCCAGTTGCTGGAGAACGACTTTTCCGTCAGCGAAGACAGCCGGCAATTGCTGATATCGCTGGCGAAGGTACATGCAAAATCGGGCAATCTGATCCGGTCGGTAGCACTTTGTGGGCAATATGCAGAGTTGGTCCGTTCGGGGGCTCACATTGCAAGGGAGTGTGCAAACATTTTTGTGGCAAGCGGTAATTATGATCGCGCTGAAGACCTCTACCTGACGTCGCTGGATAGATTGCGCAGTAATGCATGGACCCATTTCGAATTGGCCAGGCTCTACGTGCGGATGGACCGGCGGGAGGACGCGCAGCCATTTTTCAGCGAAGCACTGCAGAGAGAAAAGGTGCCGTTCGTTCGCGAGATCATGTCGGCGATAATGCTTGTCGAACTGTACCCCGGTGACCGTAGCCGTTTGCTCGAGGCCCGCAGACACCTGGAGACGGCTCTCCGGTTGCAACCGAGATCGGCCCAGGCCCGGCAGGCTCTGAGCTATGTCGAGCAAAAACTCTAGCATTCAGACGGCAAAGTAAAATGAAGATCCAGTCCCTGGAAAATGTTTCGATTGAGGACATCCACAGGGCGTTTACCCGGGCATTTTCTGACTATGTCGAGCCGTTCAACCTGACGGTTGAACAGCTGCAGCACACACTGCAGCGCCGGGGATTCAATGCCTGCCTTTCATTCGCCGCATACTCGGGAGGTGAAATCGTCGGTTTCACGCTGAATGGATCCGGTCAGTGGAATGGTCAAGCGACAGCATACGATACCGGCACGGGTGTGCACATCAGTCATCGTAAACAAGGCATTGCGTCGAGAATCTTTGAAGCTTCCCTGCCGGTACTGAAGGCGCACGGCGTGTCGCAGTACCTGCTTGAAGTCATAAGGGTAAATACAAAGGCCGCTGACCTGTATCGCAAGTTCGGTTTTTCCATCACGCGTGAATTTGACTACTGGGCCTGTCCTGGCGACGCGCTTGAACTTCGATCCGGGCCGCTGCCCGAGGGCATCTCTATCCGGCCGCTGGAGGGTCCCGACTGGAGTCT
>JAZBOH010000218.1:0-49356 GCA_036351055.1 Lysobacterales bacterium | reverse complement strand
CTGGGGAGAAGCGTGGGTGTCCGTTGTCTCCTGTCCGTTGTCTCCTGTTGTCTCCTTCCGTTGTCTCCTCCGTTGTCTCCTGTTGTTTCCTCCGAGAAAAACTGACAATCCGAGTGGTTTGTGACCAATCACATGTTTCAACCAAGGTCAATTGTATTTCGAGCGGCTGGAGTCAGGTTGCATTCAGCTGAGGTGCGCTAAATTGTCATTGATTGGTTCAGTCATTAGACAAGGATTTGACGATGAAATGCGTACCCAAAACAATAATCTTCGCTACAGCACTATTATTTGTGCACACCTGCTCGGCTTATTCCAACCCTAAAACACTCGATGATTGGTCTGATGTCGTCTCGGCGATTGAACAGGCAAATGAGTCGGGAAAGGGGATCATCAGCTTGGCTGCCCGAGAAACTATAGATGTCGCTGAACCTCTCCCTCCAATTACTGGAGAGGTTGTCTTGGAAGGCAACGGTGCCACTTTGCTGTCAGATCCTGATTACGAAGGCGCCATTTTTCGAGTTGAATCAAGCGGCACGTTGAAAGTCAATGACCTCCACATAACTGGATTCAATAGGACCGTCCATTCAACTCTTATTAACTACTCAGCACTGATTGAAAATCATGGAAATCTCGATCTAGCAAGAGTGACACTTTCACTGAACAGGGCCTGCGACGGATGCCGCACAACACTACCCTTAATTGGGAATCATGGGGAAGCGGCATTGAACAATGTAACGATCTACAACAATGGATCCAGAGCTACACAAAATATTGGAAATTGTGGAAGAATGACTCTGCTTAATTCCACAATCGTCGGAAATTTTGCTTCCTCACTAGAAGGGCATGGTGGAGTATTGAGAGGCATCCCAGCAGCGCTCTCGGATAGCATAAGTGGTTGCGAGCCTGGGGAATATATCATCGGCAATACGCTGTTAGATAACGTCTACCAAAATTGTAACCCCATAAGCAATCTGTTGGATCTGGGCGGGAATTTTGACTCAGATGGTAGCTGTGGTTTCGATCCTGAGATTAACGTCATTGATGGATCATCAGACTATGGCCACTTTGGCTACCAAGGTGGTCTTGTACCCACATTGGGTTTGGAGTCTGGAAGTGGAGCATTGGACATCGGGATCAATAACCAATGCTCCGCTATGGATGCACGCTTTGCGAACCGACCGGTTAAGGGTTCAATAAGTAACGAGTCTCATTGTGACTCGGGAGCATTCGAGTATGGCGGCGGCTTTGGAAATTCCGGATTGGAAGTTAACGGAATGAATGGCCTTTGGTTTAGCCGCGAATTCGATGGGCATTACGTTCACATCATAAGAGTGTCCACAGATAGGGTTTATATAAATTGGACCACTTTTGATCAACTCTCAAATCAGCTGTGGGTCTACGCAGTTTCCGAAACTGTGAACAGTGCCAATTTCTCGGCAACTGCCTATATAAATGAAGGCGGCCAGATGTTACCTGGTGGGGCACCCGAAGGTCATGTCGTCAGAAAATGGGGCGAGATTGAAATCGAATTGGAGGACTGCACTTCAGGAAATTTTAAATACAACGCAGATGCCGCAGATATCGGAGAAGGGGAATTTCAACTGGATCGTCTTGCCTTTTATGAAGGCGGTGGTTGCAGCTCAAACAATTGACACTTTGCATTAGGGAATCAGCTCTCGCTTAGACAATTTTCTCTGCGATACAACACATACCAGACAACGCTCTCACGGTGAGAGTGAATAGACCTGTGAGCACCATAAAAAGGAGATAACAGTGAACAAAACATGGCTGAAAGTGGTAGTTCCCATGCTCATCATAGCTCCGAGCTTCACTTATGCAGATTACTTCAACGACCAAGGATTCGTCGATGCTGAATATCGAACAGAGTTCGATTCAAAGACAGCAGGTACTACGTCGAATCCATTGACTTACGATACTTCTTGCACCTTTCCGGGCGTATGTGGAGAGGGCCCTGATACCATGACTACAAGCGAAACTCTATGGTATGAATCGAGCAGCTCCGTTTGGAATGCCAGTGCCGATTTCTGGGTCCTTTCAGTTAACAATGAACCAGCCTTCAATCCAAGCACAAGTATTGTAGGCGTACCAAATATGGTCCATAAGCTGTACCCCAACACTGATAGTAACTGGATGGCTACACCAGCCTCTTTCGCGGTTGTTACAGACACCCCTATCGGAGAGAATTTCCCACGGGCTCATCTTATCGCTCGCCACTTGGGGGATGAAGACGATACTTGGCCATACAGTAATGACCCAAACGGTGATTACGGAATTCCCTTTATCTCTATCGGCGCCCAAGAAGACAGAGGCCATGATAGTGAAGTGGGAGCGATAAACTCATCCACTAGACCAGAAACCGTAAAATTCAAAGCAAAAATTTGGCAATTCTTGGAGCCCGAACCAAGTCAAACAGCCATCGATAGATGGGAGGCATTGCCACTTCCGAAAGCTGAACCGTATCCCGATGGAGGGTTGTGGTTGTTCTTGTACGCAATCACCGAATGGAATGACATACAACGAGGGGTCTTTCTTTCCCTGAAGCATGTTGGTGACAACTCAGACATGTCGACAGGTTACACCGACGGCAGTCAGTTCGCTTGGAATTGGCCCATTCAAGAATCATTCTTCAATAAAGAAGTTGAGTGGGCATATATAGACTCGGAAGACCTTGGCTATATATCTTGGCCATATAATCCAAAATTGTGCGGGATTCCGTCGACAAAAGCTCCAGCAATGACTCAGACGGGGACTGACTATCAGTTTGAAATTGACTTGGATAAGCTATTCAAGTGCGCGTCTGCCCGAGGGTTGTTCAGCGACACAATTCCTTCAACCACGCTCCCAATTAAGGGAGTGCACTGGGCAGTAGAGATGAATGGAGTTGATGGCTATATCTGGGCATCAGTACACGATATGAAAATGGAGTAAAAGACATGAAGAACACCCTCATCAAGACAGCTTCTGCACTGGTTCTGTTCGTGACTGCAGGAATCTTCAACAATGCACTGTCATCGAAAGATATACCCTCGGAAATTGAACTCATGAAACTTGAGTTTGCTTTGGCTTGCGAGGTGTCAGAGCGTTGTAAGAATGAAAGAAAAGACTTGAAGGACATAGATAATGTCCAGTTTAAAGAATACAAAGTAGGAACTGGGCAGTTCGACTATGTTGTAAAGGTGAAGCAAGGAAAAGTGAAATCTAGAGAAGAAAATCAGTCAAATTAAGGAGAATTGGTGATACCAAACTCGCCTTTCACAGACTAATGCCAATTGAACTACAATAGGCACCCCGATCAAACCGCTTGTGTGGTGACCAGGGTGCCTTTTTTCTGTCAAGAAACTCCTAAAAACGCTCTGTAGATCCGCTATATTTGCGCCATTTTTGGCGCCCCCCTTTTCCGGCCTTTGTTTTCAACATCTTAAAAACCACCAATCCAGTCCAGCATGGGCGCAACGCTCAGGCGCCGGTCGATTGAATTTGCTGTTTGTGAAAAAACGGCCATGCCTGCTATTCTGAAGTGATCGGGGAACGGTAAGCAAAATTATATTCCCGAAACCTGAGACAGACACGGATAAAGCATTTATCGAGGGAGTCATCACCATGACGGCCAGAGTTTTGTGCCTCGCGGTCACCGCGTTGTTTTGTACTGCATCCTTTGCCCAGGATATCAGCCCGCCGGAATCCATCTCGGCGCTCGGCCGCCTCGAGCCTGAAAACGGCATCATCCGCGTGGCTTCCCCCTCGACACCTCAAGCGGCTTACGGCGCGGTGCTGTCGGCCTTGCGCGTCAGCGAGGGCGACGACGTCGAGCAGGGCCAGTTACTGGCCGTGGCTGACACCGCCTCTGTAATGGAGGCCATCGTCAACGAGGCGCGCAGCAACGTCGAACTGGCGCGCCGGGAGGTCGAATCGGCCCGCAGCATGGCGGCGGCCACCTGCACCCGGTCTGACGTGGCGATGCGCGAAGCCGAGCGCCGTGCACGGCTGCAGGAACAGGGGCTGGCCGGTGAAGAAGAAGCCGACAGCGCCCGCGGCGAAGCGGATGCCAAGAAGGCCTCCTGCGCCACCGCCTCAACCGCGATCCAGCTGACCGAAACCCGGGTAAAAGTCGCCGAGGCCCACCTGGCCCGGGTCGAGGCCGAGCGGCAGCGCGCCTATATCCGGGCCCCGATTTCGGGCCGCGTGCTCGAAATCCTGGTGCAACCGGGCGAACTGATGGGCGAAGCCGGGGTGCTGGAGCTGGGCCGCGTTGACCATATGCACGCCATTGCCGAGGTCTACGAGACCGATATCCGCTTCGTGAAAGTGGGCCAGAAGGCCACCGTGCGCAGCCCGGCGTTTGAAAACGACTTACCGGGCCACGTGAAGAGCATCCGGCAGAAAGTACAGAAGCAGGACGAGATGGGCACCGACCCGGCAGCGCGCAAGGACGCCCGCATCGTCGAGGTGGTCATCGAACTGGACGACTCGCGCGCCGCAGCCCGGTTGACCAACCTGCAAGTCGACGTCCTGATCCGGCTGTGAAAGCACCGCTCGGCTGGTTGCAGCTAAAACACAAGCCGCTCAGGCTGGTGGTGGCCCTGTCGGGCATCGCCTTTGCCGTGCTGCTGATCATGATGCAGCTGGGTTTCCGCTCGGCCCTGTTTGAAAGCGCCGTGCGTTTCCATGAGCGTTTCGACTACGACATCGCCCTGTTCAGCCCGGACAGCGTATTTATTGTCCGGCCACAGACCTTTTCGATCCGCCGGCTCTACCAGGCGATGGGTTACGAGGCGGTGGACAGCGCCACCCCGGTCTATATATTCCCGTCGGTGTGGAAAAACCCCTGGAACAACCAGCGGCGCAGCATCAATACCATCGGTTTCCACCCGGACGACGCCCTGCTGGCGATTGAAGGTTTTGACGTCGAACGGGAAAAGCTGCGGCAGCAGGACGTGGTTTTGTTCGACAGTGGATCGAGGCCGGAATTTGGCCCGGTGGCCGAGGCCATCGAGTCCGGCGAGCGGGTCATCACCGAGATCAATGACCGCCAGGTCGAGGTGACCGGCCTGTTCCAGATGGGCACCTCTTTTGGTATCGACGGCACGGTGATCACCAGTGATGACAACTGGCTGCGCCTGTTCCCCAACAAGCCGCGCAGTGAGATCCAGCTCGGCCTGATCCGCCTGAAAGACGGCCAGGACCCCGATGCGGTGCGCGATGCGATGGCGGGCTACCTGCCGGACGATGTACTGGTTCTGACCAAACAGCAGTTCGTGCAGCGCGAAAAAGACTACTGGAACTCGGCCACGCCAATCGGCTATATCTTCGCCTTTGGCGCCATCATGGGTTTCGTGGTGGGCGCCATCATCGTTTACCAGATCCTGTTCGCCGATGTGTCCGAGCACCTGAACGAGTACGCCACGCTGCGCGCGATCGGTTACAAGAACCGTTTCGTCTCCGGCATCGTATTGCAGCAGGCGGCCATCCTGGCAGTGCTGGGCTACCTGCCGGGGCTGGGTATCGTCTACTGGCTTTACGGCAAGGCCGCGGCCGCGACCAACCTGCCGCTGTATATCACGCAGGAGCGTGCCATCACGGTATTTCTGATGACCCTGGCCATGTGCGCCCTGTCCGGCCTGCTGGCGGTGCGCAAGGTACGCCGCCTCGACCCCGCGGAGGTGTTCTGATGGGTCGCCCATCCCCGATCGTGGTCGAGGGCCTGAACCATTCCTATGGCAAGGGTGAACTGAAGAAGCAGATCCTGTTCGATATCTCGACCGAGATCCAGCCGGGTGAAATCGTTATCGTCACCGGGCCGTCGGGTTCGGGCAAAACGACCCTGCTGACCCTGGTCGGCGCCCTGCGCTCGGCCCAGGAAGGCAGCGTCAGGATCCTTGGCGAGGAATTGCTGAACGCCAGGCCGGCCACGCTGGAAAAGGTCAGGCGGCAGAACGGCTTTATTTTCCAGCAGCACAACCTGCTCGGCGCACTGAGCGCCCTGCAAAACGTGGAGCTGGGCATCCGCGCCAGCGGCCGTTTTCCGCGTTCCGAGCACCGCCAGCGGGCGCGGGAAATGCTCAACGCCGTGGGCATGGGCGAGCGGTTGCAACACCGCCCCGACCAGCTATCCGGCGGCCAGCGGCAACGCGTGGCCATTGCCCGCGCCCTGGTGTCCGAACCGGCCATGGTGCTGGCCGACGAACCGACCGCGTCGCTGGACAAGCAATCCGGCCGGGAAGTGGTCGACCGCATGAAGTTCCTGGCGAAGGAACACGGCACGACCATCCTGCTGGTCACCCACGACAACCGCATCCTGGATATCGCCGACCGGATCGTGCACCTCGAAGACGGCTGCCTGGCTACCTTTACCGACGCCGTGATCGCCAACAACCGGCACATGATGCAGATGCTGGCCGACAACCGCCACAAGCAACCGGTAGACGAGCTCGTCGACCGGCTCAACGAAGCCGAATTCCAGGACCTGCTGCAGGACATCACCGAGGAATCGGAACGGTTCCTGGAAGCCACCGCCCTGGCCAATAACGTGGCCTTCAAGAGCATGCTGGAGCGCGGGCTGTTCGCCTTTACGCACAAGCTGGCCAGCCTGCTGAACGCCGAACGCGCCTCGCTGTTCCTGGTCGAGGGCGAAGAACTGGTGCTCAAGGTGGCGGACAGGCTCGACGAGATGGGTGAGATCCGTATCCCGCTGGGCAGTGGCATTGCCGGAGCCGCAGCGGCCAGCGGCGAGGCCATCCGCATCGATGACGCTTACGCCGACCCGCGTTTCAACCGCGAGGTCGACCGGCAAACCGGCTTCAAAACCCGCTCCATCCTGAGCCTGCCGGTGAAAAACCAGGCCGGCGAGGTATTTGCCGTGGCCCAGCTTCTGAACCGCCAGGACGGCCAGCCTTTCGACGCCGACGACGAGCACCGCTTCGCGGGGTTCATGCAATCGATCGGCGTGATTTTCGAGACCCAGCTGGGCATGGCGTCGCGCTAGCCGCCCGGGCGCGGCATAAAACGCCGGGCCGCCTAATTTCGGTCATGCCAAGTGGCGGCCCGACTCGCTATAATGCGGGCTTGGCTTTCACCTCGAAATCGACCGGAAACCGTCATGTCTGAACGCGAGATCATGGAATACGATGTCATCATCGTCGGAGCGGGCCCTGCCGGGCTGTCCTGCGCCATTCGCCTGAAACAGCAAAAGCCCGACCTGATGGTCGCCGTGATTGAAAAAGGCGCCGAAGTCGGAACCCATATCCTCTCCGGCGCGATCATAGAGCCGGAGCCGCTGGACACCCTGCTGCCCGGCTGGAAGGACAGCCCGCCACCGGTCTGTATCCCGGTTGAAAAAGACGAGATCTGGCTGCTCAGGGCCGGCGGCAAAAAAATGCGCCTGCCGACGCCGCCGCAGCAGAAAAACCACGGCAACTACATCGTCTCGCTGGGCGCGATGTGCGCCTGGATGGCGGAAAAAGCCGAAGCCCTTGAAGTCGACATCTTTCCCGGCTACGCCGCCGCGGATATCCGCTACACCGACGATGGCGCCGTGGGCGGCGTGATTATCGGTGATATGGGGGTTGGCCGTGATGGCCAGCAGAAGGACACCTATATGCAGGGCATCGAAATCCACGCCCCGGTGACCCTTATCAGCGAAGGTGTGCGCGGCCACCTGGCCAAGCAGCTGATCCGCAAGTTTGGGCTGGACAAGGACTGCGACCCGCAGACCTATGGCATCGGTATGAAGGAGCTGTGGCGGGTGCAGCCGGGCAAATCGAAGCCGGGAAGGGTCCAGCACACCACCGGCTGGCCGCTGGACAGCAAGATTTACGGCGGCAGCTTTATCTACCACCTCGACAAGGACCGCATTGCAATCGGCTTTGTCTGCGGCCTGGATTATGCGGATCCGGAGTTCATGCCCTTCGAGGCATTCCAGCAGATGAAACACCACCCGATGATCAGGGAAATGCTGGAAGGCGGCGAAATCCTGTCCTCCGGCGCCCGCGCGATTTCCGAAGGCGGTTACCAGTCGCTGCCCAAAACAGAAATGCCCGGTGCGCTTATCATCGGCGACTCGGCCGGCACCCTCAACGTGCCCAAGATCAAGGGGGTACACCAGGCGATGAAGTGCGGCATGCTCGCCGCCGATCACCTGGCCGAAACCGGCGTGCCCGCGGGCTTCGACCTGAAACTGCGTGATTCCGAAGTAGTGAAGGAATTGCACAAGGTGCGCAATATCCGGCCGGCTTTTTACAAGGGCTTCTGGCCCGGCTTCCTGCGCGCCGCCATCGAGACCGTCACCTTTGGCAAACTGCCCTTGACAACGCCTGTTCACGCCGACGACACGGCATTGAAAAAGGTCAGTGAATACACGGCGCCCGAGCGCCACTGGGTGGACCGCGACTTGCCGCCGCGCGACCGCCTGGCCTCGGTCTACTTCGCCACCACCGAGCACGACGAGGACCAGCCCGTGCACCTGCAGATTCTCGAGCCGGAAATCTGTACCACGCGCTGCACGACGGAATACAATAATCCCTGCACGCGGTTCTGCCCGGCACAGGTTTACGAGATGGTCGAGGAAAATGGGGCCATGGCCCTGCAGATCAACGCGGCCAACTGCGTGCACTGCAAGACCTGCGATATCAAGGACCCGTACCAGGTAATCAACTGGGTCACGCCGGAAGGCGGATGCGGGCCCATTTACCAGAACATGTAAAAACCCCTTCACGGGAACAACAAAGGAAAGCCGATGAAAATACTGGTTGGCATCAAGCGCGTGGTGGACTACAACGTCCGCGTTCGCGTGCTACCCGACGGCAGCGGTGTGGATACCGACGGCGTCAAGATGAGCGTAAACCCCTTCGATGAAATCGCGCTGGAAGAGGCGTTGCGACTGCGCGAGGCCGGCAAGGCCGACGAGGTGATCGTGGTCTCCGCCGGCGGCGACGAGTGCCAGCAGCAGCTGCGCACCGGCCTGGCCATGGGCGCCGACCGCGCGATCCTGGTCAAAACCGAAGAGGCGCTGCAACCGCTCAGCGTGGCCAGGGCCTTCCTCGAAATTGCAAAACGCGAAGAATCTTCGCTGGTCATTCTCGGCAAGCAGGCCATCGATGACGACAACAGCCAGACCGCGCAGATGCTGGCCGCCCTGTGGGGCCGGCCGCAAGCCACCTTTGCCTCGAAAGTCGAACTGGACGGCGACAAGGCCGCCGTTACGCGCGAGGTGGATGCCGGGCTGGAAACCATCGAAGTCGAACTGCCGGCCGTGATTTCGGTTGACCTGCGGCTCAACGAGCCGCGTTTCGTCAAGCTGCCCGACATCATGAAAGCCAAGCGTAAGCCGCTGGCGGTCATCCCGCTGGAGGAACTGGACGTGGCCCTGGATGGCAAGCTCGAAGTCAGCCATTTTGCACCGCCACCGCAGCGCCAGAAGGGCATCATGGTCGACGACGCCGCCCAGTTGGTACAGGAACTGAAAAACAGGGGGCTGTTATGAGCAAGCTACTGATTATTGCCGAACACGACGGCGCGTCACTGAATATCGCCACCGCCAAGTGCGTGAGTTGTGCAGCCGCCATCGGCGGGGACATCGAAATCGCCGTTCTTGGCAACGGAATTGACGGTGTTGCAGCCGAAGCCGCCGCCCTGGACGGGGTCGGTCGGGTCATCGCGGTCAACGCCGCACACCTGGAAGCACCGCTGGCCGTCAACTGGGCTGCAGAAGCCGTCTCACTGGCGGATGACTACACGCATATCCTCGGGCCTTCGACCACGCTGGGCCGCGACCTGATGCCACGCATCGCCGCCTTGTGCGGCGTCAACCAGGTCAGTGACATCATGGAAGTCACCGCGCCAAATGCCTTCAAGCGCCCGGTATACGCCGGCAACGCCATTGTCGACGTGACGGTCCCGGGGGGAATGAAAGTGGTCGCTACCGTGCGCACCGCAAGCTGGAAAGCGGCAGGCAACGGAGGTTCCGCCGGGGTCGACACGGTTGCCGCTGCAAACGAGCCAGCCGGCCATACGCGCTTTGTCGGCATGGAAGTGGAAGGCGGCGAACGGCCGGACCTGCAGAGCGCGCCACGCGTGGTTTCCGGCGGGCGGGCGCTGGCCAGTGAAGAGCAGTTCGAATTGATCTACAACTTCGCGGATAGAATCGGCGCCGGTGTCGGCGCAACCCGCGCCGCGGTCGACGCGGGATACTGCCCCAACGACATGCAGGTAGGACAGACCGGCAAGATCATCGCACCGGACCTGTACCTGGCTTTTGGTATTTCCGGGGCCATCCAGCACATCACCGGCATCAAGGATGCGGGCACCATCGTGGCCGTCAACAAGGACCCGGAGGCGCCCATTTTCGAGGTGGCCGATATTGGACTGGTAGGTGACCTGTTCAAGGTCATTCCGGAACTGGAAGCCCTGATTGGCTGAGGACTTGCCAGCACCGATCTGGTCACCCGGCCCGGTCCGGCGCCAGACCGCCAACGTCCGGCGCTTTATCGACCTGGTGCGCAAGGAACTGGATCCCGGTATTTTCGATTACCGGGATCTTTACCCATTCTCCCTGCGACATCCCCGCCAGTTCTGGCGTGCCGTATGGGATTTCTGCGGCATGGTCGGCAAGCCGGGCCACACGGTGGTGGAAGACTTCGACCGCTTTCCCGGTGCGCGCTGGTTTCCACAAGCACGCCTGAATTTCGCGGAAAACCTGTTGCGCCATCGCGACGACCAACCCGCCCTGGTGTTCCAGTCCGAGACGGGGCTGTCTTACCAGTACAGTTACAAGGAACTTTACGCGGCCGTGGCGCGCGCCGCCGAGGCTCTGCGCGGTGCCGGTGTCGTTAAAGGCGACCGGGTAGCGGGCTATATGCCGAACCTGCCCGAGACGGCTATCGCCATGCTGGCGACCACCAGCATGGGCGCCATCTGGTCCTCCTGCTCACCCGACTTTGGCATCGAGGGTGTCGTAGAACGGCTGGGACAGATCCAGCCAAAGGTCCTGTTCTGCGCCGCCGCCTACAGCTACAACGGCAGGGTGCATGATTGCGTCGACAAGGTTCGCGGCATCGTAAAAAGCATCGAGTCCATCGAGCAGACCGTGGTCGTGCCTTATTTGAACCCGGAAGCGAAGATCAGCAGGATTCCTGCTTCCGCCTGGTTTGATGACTTCACTGCCAACGAAGCAGTGATGGTGCATTTCGAGCCGCTGCCTTTCGACCACCCGGTCTACATCCTGTATTCCTCGGGCACGACCGGCGCACCCAAGTGCATTACCCACGGTGCCGGCGGCACGCTGATCCAGCACCTCAAGGAACTGGTGCTGCATATCAACCTGCGCCGCTCCGACCGCCTGTGTTATTTCACCACCTGCGGCTGGATGATGTGGAACTGGATGATCAGCGGCCTGGCCGTGGGTTCAACCCTGGTGCTGTACGAGGGCTCGCCCTTCTACCCGCACCCGGGTGCCATGTTCGACCTGGTGGACGAACAGGCGATCAGCGTGCTCGGCACCGGCGCCAGGATGATTGCCTCCTGGGAAAAAGCCGGCCTCGTGCCGCGTGAGAGTCACCGGCTCAACAGCCTGGTCACCCTGTTATCGACCGGTTCCCCGCTGGCGCCGGCAAGTTTTGACTACGTCTACCGCGACATCAAGCAGAACCTGTGCCTGTCGTCGATCGCGGGCGGTACCGACATCGTCTCCTGTTTCCTTTCCGGCAGCCCGGTGCTGCCCGTATACCGCGGCGAGTTGCAGTGCGCCGGTTTGGGCATGGACGTGAAGGTATTGCGCGAGGATGGCAGCGAGACGGAGGTAGGCGAGACCGGCGAATTGTGCTGCGCACGGCCCTTCCCGGCCACACCCGTTTTTTTCTGGGGCGACGAAAACAATCAGAAGTACCATGATGCCTATTTTTCGAAGTTTCCGGGGACCTGGGCGCATGGCGATCATATCAAGAGGTCCGGTACGGGTGGTTTTATTATCGAGGGCCGTTCCGATGCCACCCTGAACCCGGGTGGTGTGCGCATCGGCACCTCTGAAATCTACCGCCAGGTCGATGTTCTGGACGAAGTGCTGGAAAGCATCTGTGTCGGGCAGAGCCGCGACGGTGACGAGCGCGTTGTGCTGTTTGTCAGGCTGCGCGA
Source organism: Lysobacterales bacterium (assembly GCA_036351055.1). GTDB lineage: Bacteria > Pseudomonadota > Gammaproteobacteria > Xanthomonadales > SZUA-36 > JABDPF01. The sequence goes on along the minus strand of JAZBOH010000218.1, from coordinate 37,212 downwards.
TGGTATGCAACTGGACGGTGACCTGGAAGAAAAGATCCGCCGCTCGATCCGCGACAACACCACGCCCCGGCATGTGCCGGCAAAAATCATCCAGGTAGCCGACATACCGCGTACCATCAGCGGCAAAATCGTCGAACTGGCTGTGCGCGACGTGATTCACGGCCGGGCTGCCGGAAACGCCGATGCACTGGCCAACCCCGAAGCACTGGAACTCTACCGGAACCTGCCGCAACTGGCCGATTGGACATGAACAGTCACATGACATTGCAGGCTTCCTACGAGGAAGGCACGGCGCGCGACTGGATCGAAGGCGAGAATGACGTACTCGCCGTGTTCGAATTCGGGCGCTCACCGCTGGACTCGCTGGACCCCAGGCACGTGCCCGTCGCCCTCGCCCAACTGGACAGCCCTGAAAAAGTCGAAGTCTGGCGCAGCAAGGGCCCGATCAAGCCCGGCAGCTGGGACCGCCTGCGTTTCGCCCAGGGTGAATTGCTGACCATGGGGCATATCGCCCTCGAACTCGGCGCTACCGGCGACATGCGTGAATGCAGCCGCCTGGCTTATGACATCCTCCAGTCCTACCTGCAACAATCACCGCACCCCTGGCCGCTGAAGATCTGGAACTACATACCAGGCATCAATTCGGGCGAAGGCGACGAAGAGCTTTACCGGCAGTTCTGCCTGGGACGTGCTGAAGCGGTTTCGATCGACCCGGGCGGCAGTCCGCCCCTGCCCGCGGCAACCGGTATCGGCACACCGCTGGAAGAGCCCAGCCTGCAAGTCTATTTCCTGGCCGGCGCGCTGCCCGGACTCGACGTGGAGAACCCGCGCCAGGTCAGCGCCTGGCGTTACCCGAGACGCTACGGACCGAGAAGCCCGCTGTTTTCACGCGCCACCATCATGCGCATGAACGGCTCCAGCCAGTTCCTGATTTCCGGCACGGCCAGCATCCTGGGCCACCAGACCCACCATGAAAACCAGGTGTGCAACCAGTTGCGTGAATCGCTGCGCAATGTGCAAAGCCTGCTGGAAGAAGGACACCGCCTGATGGGTAACGCCCACGCGCAACTCGACAGCGACGGTATTTTGAAGGTCTATATCCGTCATGCGGAAGATTACGAACTGATCCGCAAAACACTGGAAGCGGAAGCCCCGCCCGAAATCCCCCGCATCTACCTGCAAGGCGATATCTGCCGCGCCAACCTGCTCACCGAAATCGACGGCATCATCAACGTCCGGTAAACAGCCCCCAAACGATTACCCATACCCCAAAAAGGCCAAACCCAAAAAATGGGGCCGGATACATTTATGCCCGCTTCCAGCACCCATTTTGCCGAAAAAATGTATCCGGCCCCTTTTTGTTTTTGAGCATTTTCATGTGTTTACGTAATTGGATCCGGTACCTTTTTGGCCGACTTTTTGCCGGTAAATGTATCCGGCCCCTTTTTCTTTTGTGGTTTTTTTGTTGCTCACACTGAAACGGCCGGGGTTTACCCGGCCGTTTATCTGGACTTGTCTGTTGGTCTAGGACAAGTTCTCGTCCATGATTCGGGCCAGCTTGTCTTTTGCCCAGAGCTTTTCTTTCTTGAGTTGGTTCAGAGCCAGGTCTTCCATGGGAGCGGTGCCGATTTCAGCGGCCGTCACTCTTTGGTCGAGCTCCTGATGATGGTTATAGATACGAAGAAACTCTTCGTTTTCTTTCATCAGTTTTTCCATTTCTTCCTGGTGGTGTTCAAACATTGGATTCCTCCGAGTCAGTGCGGGTATAAAACAGCAAAGCGTTGCGGCAGAACAGCTGCAAAGAAGCTTTACTCGATAAATGATTGGAAAACAAAGGATGTACGGGATGTGTAAACGGTATGTGGCATGAAGCGGAAACGGCCAGAACAGCCATTATCCGCGGACCTCATTTTCAATTTCGTAAACCATCGTACTGTCACTAACACTAGCGCAAAAACTCAAGGCTGGCAACCACCCCGAAACCGTCTTTTGACCCAGGGAGCAGGGAAACGAAACTCCCTAATCGTCGAGCAGAATCACATCCACCCGACGGTTCTGCGCCCTGCCTTCCTCGGTCTCGTTGGTTGCGATCGGAAAGTCCTGGCCCATTCCGGCGGACGTGATGCGTTCTGCATCCACGCCGAGTGATACCAGCGCCGTCAATACCGAATCAGCCCGTTGCTGAGAAATTCGCAGGTTGGTCTCTTCGTTGCCGGTTGAATCCGTATGACCCTCGATACGGATCTTTTTGTCGGGTTCGCTCTGAAGCAGATCGACGACCTCCACCAGGCTGTCCATGGCTTCGACGCGCAGTTCGGTCTCACCCGTCTGAAACAACACATCGCCCAGCGTCACGACAACGCCACTTTCGGTCTGGCGCAGCTGCAGGTTTTCCAACTGGCGGCGCAGCGTATTGGCCTGCTCGGTTGCCAGTTCCGCCTCGCGGCGGGCCAGCTCGGCCTCGGTAACGCTCGAAGCGGCCAGCGCCCTGGCTTGCGCGGCTTCCTGCTGGGCCTGTTCGGCGCTGCGCGTGGACTCGACTTCACGTTGCGCGGCTTGCTGCGCTTCCTCGCGGGCGCGCATGGCCTCTTCCATCCGGGCCTCGGACATCATCCGGGCCTGTTCGGCTTCGAGGCGGGCACGATCCGCTTCCATCTGGCTGGCGCGAACCAGCAAGTCATTGCGCTCTTCACTCAGGCGAATGTATTCATCCTTCAACTGCTCGTGCTGGGCAATGGCGCGTGCGACCTGGATGCTCCGGTCCGCCATGTAAATCAGGTGAATGCGGTAGGTATTATTGCCACGCGAGGTTTCAGCGTTGCGCAATGCACGTTCGGCCTCGCCCAGAGCAAGTGGCGCATAACCGGCCAGCTCCTCATTGGCCTTCAGTTCATCCAACTGGGCCCGGACCTGCTCCAGCGCAAGGTCTTTCTTGGGCGCCGAGGTACATGCGGCGAGTAATACCATCACGGCCATTACGGAGATTTTCAGGATCGTTTTCACTGCACGCCCTCCCCGTAGCTCGCTTCGAAGTCTTCGAGGAGGATTTCATTCTGCCGGGCCAGTTCCGTAACCTTGGCCCTCATGATGGCGGTCTTAGATTTTTCGATAGCCAGTTCCGAGTTGATCTCGGACTGTTCGATCAGGTAGATCGCCTTGTCGTACTGCTTGTACTCCATGCCCTTGTTTGCTTCGTCCAGCTTTTCCCTGGCGAAACGCAATTCGACGGGTGAGTGCTCTTCTGCACCCGCATTGATCGCCGCCTGCATCGCTTCTTCCGCGTCGTTGAACGCATCCGGTGCAGGCCTGGGTGACGCGCAGGACGCCAGGAGAAGTAACAGGAGCGGAACAAGGTATCGCATTTCTATCGCAGCCAAAGAGGAATCAGCCAAGAATTATGACTCATGCAGGCTGTCGAGTTAAGCCCCAATAGACGATTCCCTGCACTCCAGGCATCTATTTGCGTGCATTATGGCTCGCAGTCCGCCTGGTTCTCCGGTGCGGCCTTCGCAAAAGCGGCTTGCGCACGACAGCGTTGCACGATTTCCCGAATCCGCGCATAGGGTGCCATGTCGCAGGAAAAACGTTCCGCGTTGTACACCTGGGGCACCAGGAAGCAGTCAGCCAGGGTCGGGTTGTCACCATGGCAAAAGCGGCCTGAATCTTCGCCCTGGAGCCAGGTTTCCAGGGCGCTGAAACCACGCTTGATCCAGTGCCCGTACCACGCCGTGTACTCGTCGTCCGACAGGCCCATTTCGCCCTTGAGGTAATTCATCACCGACAGGTTATTGAGCGGTTGCACCTCGCTGCAAATGGTCTGCACAATGCTGCGGACCCGGGCCCGGCCCACCGCGTCTTCGGGCAGCAGGGGCCTGGCCTCGAAGCGCTCTTCGAGGTACTCACAGATGGCCAGTGATTGCACGACAGTGTTTTCGCCGTGAACCAGGGCGGGCACCAGACCCAAGGGGTTCAGGGCACGGTAGGAAGGCAGGTTCTGCTGACCGCCGTCGCGCACCAGGTGCACAGGCCCCTGCCGGTACTCCAGGCCCTTCAGGTTGAGGGCGATGCGCACCCGGTAAGCGGAAGAGCTGCGCCAGTAGTCAAACAGCGTCAACTCAGCCATAAGGCACAACCATCTGTTCAATGGCGCCAAATATCGACTGCCCCTGCCGGTCCAGCATTTCAATGCGGATCGTATCGCCAAAGCTCATAAAGGGGGTCCTGGGTTTTCCATCTGCAATGATTTCCAGCATCCGCCGTTCCGCCAGGCAGGAAGCACCCAGGCTTTCATCCTGGTTGGCAATCGTGCCGGAGCCGACGATGGTGCCGGCCGCCAGTGGCCGTGTTTTGGCCGCGTGCGCGAGCAACTGTGCAAAGTTGAACTGCATATCGACACCGGCCTCGGGTGCGCCAAAGCCTTTTCCATTCAGCCAGGAATGCAGCGGCAGGTGCAGCTTGCTGTCCCGCCAGTGATCACCCAGCTCATCCGGAGTCACCAGCACGGGCGACAGCGCGGAACGCGGCTTGGAATGCAGAAAACCGAAGCCCTTGGCCAATTCCGGCGGAATCAGATTGCGCAGGCTGACGTCGTTGACCAGGCCCACCAGCTGGATGTGCTCAGCGGCGGCCATTTCCGAAACGGCCATCGGAACGTCATCCGTCACCACCACGATTTCGGCTTCGAAATCGATGCCATACTCTTCACTGCTTACCGGGATCGCGTCTCGCGGACCCAGGAAGCCGGCCGATGTGGCCTGGTACATCAGCGGGTCCTCGTAGAACGATTCCGGAACTTCCGCACCGCGGGCGCGGCGCACGCGTTCCACGTGTGGCAGGTAAGCACTGCCGTCCACGAACTCGTAAGCCCGCGGAAACGGCGACGCCAGCGCGGCAAAATCCAGGCGCCGGGTTTCAGCGCACTCGCCGGCGTTCAGTTCTTCGGACAGAGCATTGAGACGAGGCGCCGCATTGGCCCAGTCGTCCATGGCCTGCTGCAGGGTGGGTGCGATACCCGATGCGTTGACATGGTTTTGCAGCGCGCGGTCGACCACGACCAGGCTGCCATCCCGTCCGCCGGCTTTCAAAGTTGCAAGTTTCACGTATTTTCTCCTGAGTTCCACGAGCCGGCATAAGCTTCCCACTCGATGGCGCCGGCGCTTTCATCCTGGTCCAGCGGGTCGCGCGTATCGATCATCACGGCGACTTCGTCGGTTCCCTTCTTGTTCTGTTCAAACGCATTGCGCAACGCTTTAGGATGCGGGCCGTGGGTAAAACCGGCAGGGTGCCAGGTCATCATACCGGGATGGATGTTGTCCCGGCTGAAGAACTCACCGCGGTGATAGAAGATGACCTCGTCGTAGTCATCGTTGTTGTGGAAAAACGGCACTTTCAAGGCACCGGGATCGGTTTCGAAGGGGCGTGGCGCAAACGTACAGACCACGAAACGGTTGGCCACAAACGTGGTGTGCGCCGAGGGCGGCAGGTGGTAGCGGTCGCTCAGCAGGGGCCGGATATCGCGCCAGTTGAGACGAACCGGCGCCAGGTCGCCTTTCCAACCCAGCGCGTCCAGCGGGTTGAAGGGGTATACGATCCCGCTGAAGCGCCCCTTGCACTTGACCCTTACCTGCCACTCCTTTTCGTCCTGCTGGGCAAGAAAAACATCGTCGATGGCCGGCGTATCGAGCACTGCCGGGTCGAAAACCGCGTGCGGGCCAACCATGCCCCGCTCGGGCAGCATGTAGCTGCCTCCGGTGGCCTCTATCAGCAACATCCGTACGGGCCCGTCTGATTCCAGCCGCCACAAGGTGCCGCGCGGGATCACGATATAGTCACCGTCATGAAATTCCAGGTGACCGTAATCGCAGAACAGGCGGCCCGAACCGCTGTGGATGAAAAGCAGTTCGTCGCCGTCGGCGTTGCGCACCAGGTGATCCATCGAGGCCTGCATTTGCCACGTGCGCATTTTCATATGCGCGCTGTGCAGCAATCCTGCCGCGTCCCAGGGGCTGGGCCCAAAATCCGACATTCGCGTCGTATCGTAGGCGCGCGGTCTCAGTTCCCCTTCGAAACGGACCCAGTCCGTCGGGCGGTGGCGGTGGTACATGTGGGTGGCGGGGCCGAAAAAACCCTCGCGGCCCAGTTCCCGCTCGTAGCTTCCTTCCGGGAGGTCGCAATGCGCCTGCCGGGAAGCCTTGCCTTCCGTGCGCGGAAATGAAATCCAGTTACGCGACATCTGTCTGCTCCGATTCTGCTTGCCGTGGACGGCCATATTAGTTACATTTGTAACTATATGCAAACCAGTCTCCCAGATTCGGGCGCAGACGAAACCTTCGAACTGGAGCGTTTCCTGCCCTACCGGCTTTCCCTGCTGACCAATACCATCAGCCAGGGTATCGCCGCCAGTTACCGGCAGGAACACGACATCAGCGTCACCGAGTGGCGTATCCTGGCCGTGCTCGGCCGCTTCCCCGGCCTCACCGCCAGCGAAGTCACCGAACGCACCGCCATGGACAAAGTCACCATCCACCGCGCCGTCAAGACCCTGGTGCAAAAAGGCCTGCTGGAACGCCAAACCGACAGCGGGGACCGCCGGCGGCGGCGGCTTTTCATTACCGCCAAGCGCGGGCGTGAGGTTCTGAAGAACGTGATTCCCCGAGCACGGGAGTACGAAAAAAAGCTATTGGCTGTCCTTGATACGGAAGAAGCCGGCCTGTTCATGGCCATGATCGAAAAGCTACACCAGCAGGCGGTTAATACCCATAACCCTTAGCCTGGTGCCGGCCGGGGGAAGCAGGGTGGTGCGCCATGCTCATGGCTCAGCGGCCACTTCGGGACTTCCCGGAAATTTTTCCGGCCTGGCCGGGGCCGCTCATACAGCACGTCCCTAATACTGGATGAGCTCGATCGGCCGTCCGGGCCGCAAGAAACCCCGTGCCACTGAATGACCCCCACTTGCGGAGCAGTGGCGCCGGGCAGGTGCGTCTGAACACCGTTTTCTGACTGAAAGAAACGTACCAAATCCACTGAATGGCCGACATTTGCGGAGAAATAGCGCCGGCCAGGTTCGTCTGGGTGTCAGTTTGGAGCGAGGAGCATAGCCAAAGCTATGTGACGAGTGAAAACTGGTGCCCAGGCGGAGCTGGACAAGCAAGTTCCCGCAAATGGCGGTCATTCAGTGGATCCCAACTAAAAAAAGCCGGGAGTAGCAGCACTCCCGGCTTTAAAACAACCCGATAAGAAGGGAGCTCGGGTTGTCTCGCTGGAGGCCCGCCGGCACAGGGAATGTGAGAAGGCGGACCTTTAGGAGCCATTTGCCACGCGGGATTGAGAGGCGAGTCGCGTAGCGCCTGAACTATTTCAGCCAGGGAGGGCTGGCTCCTGAAACGGGTTCAAATCATCCGGTTCCTCCGCATTCAACGCGGTGGAATTCCCGGGGTATACCTGGAATAGCTGGTGCAGCACGCGCTGCATTTCGACGTTTGACCGTCCTGATCATGATTGCGACCTCCTTGTCACGCTCTGATAAGGGTTTTGCCATCGCGGCGAACCTACCTTAACCATGCATAATTCGTACCATTTTCAGAAACAACACGCTAAATTCTTATATTTCAAATCATTATTGAAATCCACTACCCGGCCTGGCGGAGCCCTGGGCTCCGAAAAAGTGACAATTTCTGTCAGTTTCTCCGCCAAACACGACGTGAAACCTGTCCCGCCTCCCTGGCCCGGCCGCCCAGCGACCCACCCTCTTCAATGCTGCTGTTGCCCAAACACCCGATTTCTGGTACATTTCCCCGGCTTTTTTGACCGTTTAGGTCAGAAAACCAATAGCGGTTCGTCATACGGCCTGCAACAAGGCCTGGTCAACGAGCCAAATACGCACACTCGCCGCAACGGTTCAGAGGGGTGCCCTTGCAAGACAAGAGGGTCTCTGTAACGGGGGAGTGGAGGATTAACCCGGGAATACTGCAGCCAGTTCGCTGCGGCCATTCCTTGTATCAAAGGAAATATTCAAATGGCTAACGTCACCATGCGCCAGATGCTTGAAGCCGGCGTGCACTTCGGTCACCAGACACGTTACTGGAATCCCAAGATGGCTCCCTATATTTTCGGAGCCCGTGGAAAAATCCACATCATCAACCTCGAAAAATCACTGCCCATGCTGAATGATGCGATGAACTTCATCAGCAAGCTGGCCGCAAGGCGTGGTTCCATCATGTTTGTCGGCACCAAGCGTGCTGCAAGCGCGGCGATCGGGGAAGAAGCAAGCCGTTGCGGCATGCCTTATGTTTCCCACCGCTGGCTTGGCGGCATGCTGACCAATTACCGCACGATCCGTGACTCGGTAAAGCGCCTGAAGCAGCTCGAAACCATGCAGGAAGACGGCAGCGTCGAGCACCTAGTAAAAAAGGAAGTTCTGCAGCTGACCCGTGAACGCGACAAGCTGGAACGCAGCCTGGGCGGCATCAAGGACATGAAGAACCTGCCGGACGCCATGTTCGTTGTTGATGTAAGCCACGAAGACATCGCCATCAAGGAAGCCCGCAAGCTGGGTATCCCGGTGATTGCCATTGTCGATACCAACTGTTCACCGGAAAACATCGACTACGTGATTCCGGGCAACGACGACGCGATCCGCTCTATCCGCCTGTATGCCCAACTGGCGGCCGACGCGGTGCTCGAAGGCCGCGCCACGGCCCCGCATGTTGACGTGGATGACGAGTTCGTCGAGCTGGATGAAGCAGGCAACCCGATCAAGCGCAAGGCTGAAAAACCGCGCAAAGACGACAAGAAGCCGGCGCGCAAGAAAGTCGCCAAGAAAGTCGTGGCCCGCAAGGCCGCCGAAGAGCCCATAGCTGAAGAAGCCAAGGCTGACCAGCCCAAAACCGAGGAACCCGTTGCCGAGGAAGCCGCTCCCGTGAAGGAAGAGGCGGCACCGGCTGAAGAGCCCAAGGCTGAAGAGCCGAAAGCCGAGGAAGCAGCTCCTGCCAAGGAAGAAGCCCCGGCTGAAGAGCCGAAGAAAGAGGCTGCTGCTGAAAACGCGCCCAAGAAGGCCGCCAAGAAAAAGGCCTCCAAGAAGAAGGCTGTCAAGAAAGAAGAAGCCGGCGATAAAGACTGAGCTTTTTCGAGCGGAAACATTAAAGGCCGCGCGGTGATTCCGCCGGCCATGAACCTGAAGATTGAAGAGGAAAGTGTCATGGCAGTAACAGCTGCATTGGTTAAAGAACTTCGTGAACGCACCGGTGCGGGCATGATGGAATGCAAAAAGGCCCTGGTTGAAGCCGGTGGCGACATGGAAGCCGCGGTCGAAGCGATGCGTGTATCCGGGCTGGCCAAGGCCGACAAGAAAGCCAGCCGTGTGGCGGCTGAAGGCAAGGTGGTCCTGGCCGCTTCCGAAGACGGCAAACAGGCCGCGATGGTAGAAGTAAACAGCGAAACCGATTTCGCCGCGAAAGACGAGAACTTCGGCACGTTTGCCCAGGCTGTGGCGCAGAACACGCTGGACCAGGACCCGGCCGACGTGGAGGCCCTGCTGGCCACACTCATCGATGGCGCAACCGTCGAGCAGGCGCGCCAGGCCCTGATCTCCAAGATCGGCGAAAACATCCAGGTTCGCCGCTTTGTCCGCAGCCAGTCCAATCACACGCTGGGCGCTTACGTGCACGGCGGAAAAATCGGTGTACTGGTTGAAGTCGAAGGCGGTGATGACGAACTCGCGCACGATATCGCCCTGCACATTGCCGCGATGAACCCGGAGTTCATCTCCGACGCGGACGTGCCGGCCGATGTCATCGCGCACGAGAAAGACATCCTGGTTGCACAGGCCGCGGATAGCGGCAAACCACCCGAGATCATCGAAAAAATGATCAGCGGACGCTTGCGCAAACACCTTGCAGGTATCACACTTCTCGGGCAGCCTTTTGTGAAGGACGGCGACCTGACCGTGGCCAAACTGCTTCAGCAAAAAGGCGCTACCGTCGTCGGGTTTGAACGCCTGGCCGTCGGTGAAGGCATCGAGAAAAAGCAGGAAAATTTTGCAGAAGAAGTCATGCAGCAGGTAAGCGGTGGCTGAAGAAGCCTATAAACGGATCCTCCTCAAGCTCAGCGGCGAAGCGCTTCTGGGCGGGGAGGATTACGGTATCGATCCGGTGATCATTCACCGGATCGCCACCGAAATCAGCGATGTAGCCCAACTGGGCGTCCAGGTAACCATCGTCATCGGCGCGGGAAATATCTTCCGGGGCGCCGGCCTCGCACGATCCGGAATCGACCGTGTGACAGGCGACCACATGGGCATGCTGGCCACGATCCTGAACTGCCTGGCCTTGCAGGACTCGCTGGAGCGCATCGGTTGTGACGCGCGCGTCATGTCCGCGATCTCCGTGCACGACGTCTGCGAAGACTACATTCGCCGGCGCGCCGTGCGCCACCTGGAAAAGGGTCGCGTCGTGATCTGCGCCGGCGGCACCGGCAACCCATTTTTCACCACCGATACCGCCGCCGCGCTCCGCGCCATCGAAGTTGGCGCCGACATCGTCCTGAAAGCCACCAAGGTCGACGGTGTCTATTCAGCTGATCCGGTCAAAGACCCCGCCGCCACGATGTTCAGGGAATTGGGTTATGACCGTGTCATCGAGAGCAAACTGGGCGTGATGGACGCCAATGCCATCGTGCTTTGCCGCGACCAGCACATGCCTATTCGTGTTTTCAACGTTTTTGGAGAAGGAAATCTCGTCCGAATTGTCAAGGGCGAGGCCATCGGCACACTCGTATCCTGATCCGTTTTTAACAAGGAGAATCCCATGCTTGCCGAAATTCAGAACGACGCCCGCACCCGCATGAGCAAGAGCCTCGAGGCTCTGCGCCACGAACTGGCCAAGATTCGTACAGGCCGGGCGCACCCCAGCCTGCTGGAACATGTACACGTTGACTACTACGGCAGCGAAGTTCCCATCGGCCAGGCCGCGAGTGTCACGGTCGAAGACGCACGCACACTGAGTGTCACGCCGTGGGACAAGAACATGGTTGGACCGATTGAAAAGGCCATCCTGAAATCGGACCTGGGCCTGAATCCCAGCACCGCGGGGCAGGTCATACGCATTCCCCTGCCCCCGCTCACCGAAGAACGCCGCAGGGACCTCACCAAGGTGGTGCACCACGAGGGCGAGAACGCCAAGATCGCGATCCGCAACATTCGCCGGGACGCCATTCATCACTTCAAGGAACTGCTCAAGGAGAAAGACATTTCCGAAGACGACGAGCGCAAGGCGGAACACGATATCCAGGTTGTGACCGATGTTGCGGTCAAGAAAGTCGACGAGATCGTCGCCGAGAAGGAACAGGAACTCCTTGAAATCTGACCCGGAGGCAATTCCCTCCCATATTGCCATCGTGATGGATGGCAATGGCCGCTGGGCGGAAAAGAGAAAACGTCCACGCACTTTCGGCCACCAGGCCGGACAAAAGGCACTACGTAAAATCGTCGAACATTGCGGCCAGATAGGCGTCAGGGAACTGACTGTTTTCGCTTTTTCCAGCGAGAACTGGAACCGCCCCCGCAGGGAGGTCAACCGCCTGATGGAGCTGTTCCTGCACGCCCTGGACAAGGAAGCCCGGGAACTGAACGAAAACAACGTCCGTATTCGTTTCATCGGCGACCTGGCTGGTTTTTCGGAAGAACTGCAAAAAAAAATCGCCGCCGCCACGGCAAAGACCGCCGCCAATACACTGATGACGCTCAACGTGGCCGCCAATTACGGCGGGCGGTGGGACATCGTGAACGCCACTCGCAATATCGCGACGGATATAGCGGGGGGGCGCCTGCAACCGGAACATGTCGACGAAAAGCTGTTTTCGCGCTACACCGCGCTCGGACAGAGCCCCGACCCGGACCTTTTCATCCGCACCGGCGGCGAGATGCGCGTGAGCAATTTCCTGCTGTGGCAGTCTGCCTATACCGAACTGTATTTTTCACCGGTACTGTGGCCGGATTTCAGCCCCGAGCGCCTGGATGAAGCCATTGCCGAGTTCCGGGCGCGTGAACGGCGCTTTGGCTTGACCGGCGAGCAGGCCAGGCGGAAAACAGCCTGATGCTACGCACACGCATCCTGACCGCACTGGTGATTTTCCCGGTCACGCTGGCGCTCGTCTTTCTCGCCCCTCCCCTGGTGTTCAAAGGCGCCGTCGCCATCCTGCTGATGGCCGGAAGCCGTGAATTCGCGCGCATCACCAATCTTGGCACGAACAGCGGCCGCCTGCTGGTCGTTTCGCAGGCCCTGATTTTTGCCGCCCTGTTTTACGCCTGGGACATGGTATCGGCCCATGCCGTTGCCCTGCTTGCGGCGGCCTGCGCTGCCTGGTTGCTGCTGTTCATCCGGCTGCCGCTGTACCGTGCCGGTACGGAACCTGACGACAACTTCCGCCGCATGGGTTTTGCCTCGGCCTTGCTTGCACTGACTGCCTGCTGGTTCTCACTTTCCTGGCTGCACGAGCAGGAAAACGGAACCGTCATCGTGTTCCTGCTGCTGCTGATTATCTGGGCCTCGGATATCGGCGCCTATTTCAGCGGCAAACAGTTCGGCCGGCACAAGCTGGCCCGGGTGATCAGCCCAAACAAAACCTGGGAGGGCGTTTACGGTGGCATCGCACTGGCTTTGCTCGCCGCCTGGCTTTGGTCGGGGCCCCTGACACAGCTTGGCATCAGGCCGATGGCCCTGGTCCTTATCACGGTCGCAACGGCACTGACATCGGTCGCCGGCGACCTGTTTATCAGCCTGCACAAGCGCACCGTGAAACTGGACGACGCGGGCACGCTGTTCCCGGGACATGGCGGCGTGCTGGACCGTTTCGACAGCCTGCTGTCGGGCGCCCCGTTTTTCACCTTCGCCTTCGCGGTGCTGGCGCGGTGAGCAGGCAAAATATCTGCATTCTGGGCTCCACCGGTTCCATCGGTGAGAACACGCTCGATGTGATCGCTCGCAATCCGGACCGCTTCAAGGTCGTGGCCTTGACGGCCAACCAAAATGCGAAGAAGCTGGCGCGGCAATGTGCCCGCTTCGCGGCCGAAGTCGCGGTGATCGCGGACCCGTCACGGGTATCTGAGCTCGCCGCGCAACTCGAGCAAGCAGGCAGCAAGGCTGAAATTCGGGCAGGGCAGGAAGGACTGGCAAGCGCCGCCACGATGCCGGAAATCGATTCCGTGATGGCGGCCATCGTTGGAGCAGCCGGCCTCGAGCCGACCTTCCGGGCAGCGCAGCAGGGCAAAAGAATCCTGCTCGCCAACAAGGAATCCCTGGTCATCGCGGGCGAGGTGTTCATCGCTGAAGCCCGCCGCAGCGGTTCCCACGTATTGCCTGTCGACTCGGAACACAACGCGATTTTCCAATCCCTGCCGCCTGAATTTGCCAATGGCCTGGACGCCATCGGCGTGGAAAAAATCATCCTGACCGCCTCGGGCGGCCCGTTCCTCGACATGCCCGCTGCAGAACTGGAAGCGGTAACCCCCGAGCAGGCCTGCGCCCATCCCAACTGGGACATGGGGCGAAAGGTCTCTGTCGACTCCGCCACGCTGATGAACAAGGGGCTGGAGGTGATCGAGGCCCGCTGGTTGTTCAACGCCCATCCGGACCAGATCGATGTGCTCGTTCACCCACAGAGCATCGTGCATTCCATGGTGTCTTACCGGGACGGATCGGTGATCGCCCAGTTGGGCACCCCGGACATGCGCACACCGATCGCCAACGTGCTGGCCTGGCCGGATCGTATCGACGCCGGTGTCGCTCACCTCAACCTGGCGCAGATCAATGACCTTTCATTCAGAGAGCCTGACCTCGAGCGCTTCCCGTGCCTGGCCCTCGCCTTCGCTGCGATGAGAACCGGGGACAGCGCACCGGCCATATTGAACGCGGCCAACGAAGTCGCTGTCGAAAGTTTCCTGGAGGGCCGGCTCGGGTTCAAACAGATCCCCGAACTGGTCGAAGAAGTTCTTAATCGCGTTCCTGTCACTTCCCTGGCCAGTCTTGAGGACGTGATGGAACAGGATCGCCTGGCGCGTAGCCGGGCCATTGAATACGCAGCAGGATTCCATGACTGAAATTTTCGGATCCATCTGGTGGCTGCTGGTCACGCTCGGCCTGCTGATCACCTTTCACGAGTTCGGACACTTCTGGGTCGCCCGCAAGCTGGGGGTGCGCGTGTTGAAGTTCTCGATCGGCTTTGGCAGGCCCCTGTGGTCGCGATTGGGCAAGGACGGCACGGAATACCTGGTCGCTGCGTTCCCCCTCGGCGGCTATGTGAAGATGCTGGACGAGCGGGAAGTCGAGGTGCCGCCAGAGGAGCGGGGCCAGGCCTTCAACAACAAGTCCGTTTATGCACGCATCGCCATCGTCGCGGCCGGCCCGGCATTCAACCTGGTGTTCGCCGTGCTCGCCTTCTGGTTGATGTTCCTGGTCGGGATACCGGAAACACGGCCACTGGTGGGTGCCACAACCGGGATCGCCGCCGAAGCCGGCATTGAGTACGGTGACGCCATCACGGCAGTTGACGGAACGGACACCCGCACCTGGTCGCATGCCATCCTGGAACTGGTCACCCATGCCATCGATCGCGAAGACGTCACGGTGACGGTCGAAGATACGAATGGTTTCGCGTCCGACCACCTGCTGCGGCTCAGCCGCCTGGGCGACGACTTCAGTGAAGAAAACACCCTTGAAGCCGCGGGCATCGAGCCCTGGCGGTTGCTCGTGCCGGCCCGGGTGGGTGAGGTTTCGGAAAACAGCCCGGCCCAGCGCGCGGGCCTTTACAGCGGTGATCTCATTCTCGCGATTGCCGGTGAGCCGGTGGAGACCTGGCAATGGATCGGTTACCTGGTTCAGCAAAATGCCGTTGAAGGCGAACCGCTGGCTGTAAAAATCGAACGAGACGGCGTCGAACTGGACCTCCAGGTCACACCGGAAAAGCAGAAATCCGGTTGGTTCTCCAGCCAACTGGTGCTGGGTATCAGGAACCAAGGCATCAGCACCGAACAGACCGTCATGCTGGAACGCGCCGCGACCGTGCTGCGACTGGGCCCGCTGGAGGGCATTCCCGCGGCGGTCAAGGAAACCTGGCGCCTGGCCGGCTCGACCATGGCACTGCTGGGCCGGATGGTAACCGGCAAGGCTTCCGTGAAGAACCTGTCGGGTCCGATCAGCATCGCGCAGTTCGCAAATTCTTCCGCCTCGGCCGGGTTCTCGCAGTTCCTGTTTTTCCTCGGCGCCATCAGCCTGAGCCTGGGAATACTCAACCTGCTGCCCATCCCGGTACTGGATGGGGGCCATCTGCTCTATTACCTGATAGAATTGCTGAAAGGCAGCCCGGTATCTGAGCAAACTCAGATAGCGGGCCAATATTTTGGGCTTATTGCATTGGCGGGACTGATGAGCCTGGCATTTTTTAACGATATTTTACGGCTGGTCGGATAGACTTCAGGCCCGTTGAGGCTCGAGCAAAGAGCCCAGGAAAAGAGCCGTTACGGATCTGAACACATGACAAGAAATAAATTGTCCCACGAGCGTCCGTGCTCAACGGCAAAGAATCGATTTACCTGTTTCCTGGCCCTTCTGCTGACGGGCCTGATGTGGACAACGTCGGCCTTTGGCGCCGATCCGTTCGTGATCCAGGACATCCGCGTGGAAGGCCTGCAGCGCATTTCCGAGGGTACCGTCTACAACTACATGCCGCTCGACCGCGGCGACACGCTCAATGCTTCAGCGGCCCGCGCGGCCATCCGCGAGCTTTACCGCACCGGTTTTTTCCAGGACATTTCGATGGCCCGCGAGGGCAACATCCTCGTGATCAAGGTGCTGGAACGCCCCGCCATCGCAGCCGTTACGCTCAGTGGCAACAAGGCCATCAAGGAAGAAGAACTACGGCGCGTCCTGAAAGACATTGGCCTGTCCGAAGGCGAGGTGTTCGACCGCCTGGTGCTCGACCGCCTGAGCCAGGAACTGGTCAAACAGTACTTCAGCCAGGGCCGCTACGCGGTGGAAGTCGATACCCGGGTTACCGAGCTGGAACGAAACCGGGTGCGCATCGCCATCGTCATCGACGAAGGTGATGTCGCGGAGATTCGGCATATCAATATCGTGGGTAACGAAACATTCACCGACAAGGAAATCCAGAAAGAATTCGAAGCCGATATCGTACCGTTCTGGAAATTCTGGTCAAAAGACGGCCAGTATTCGCGTGAGAAGCTCTCCGGTGACATGGAGAAACTGCGCTCCTACTACCTGGACCGCGGTTACGTGGACTTCAGCGTGGAGTCGACCCAGGTATCCATCAGCCCCAACAAGCAGGACATCTACATCACCGCCAACGTCGTCGAGGGTGATGTCTACGGCGTGGACGAGGTTCAGATTACCGGCGACCTGGTGATCGACGAGGGCACACTGCGCCGCCTGATCGTGGTCCAGCCCGGAGAAATCTTCTCGCGCAAGAAGGTCGAACAGTCCGTCGAGAACATCAACGCCATCCTGGCCAACATCGGTTACGCCTTCTCCAACGTCAACCCGATCACCGACGTGGACCGCGACAACCGCCTGGTGTCCATCAACTTTTTCGTCGATCCGGGCAAACGCGTGTACATCCGCCGTATCCAATTCATCGGCAACTCGAAAACCAAGGACGAGGTGTTGCGCCGCGAGATGCGCCAGATGGAAGGCGCCTGGTTCTCACAGTCCGCCATCGATCGTTCCAAGATACGCATGCAGCGCCTGACCTACTTTGAAACCGTGGAGGTCGAAACCCCGGCGGTGCCCGGCACCGACGACCAGGTGGACGTGCTGGTTTCGGTTGTTGAACGTCCGGCAGGCAGCTTCACCGTCGGGCTGGGTTATTCGCAGGTACAGGGCCTGATTGCCTCGTTGAGCATCCAGCAGGACAACTTCCTCGGCAGCGGCAAGCGCCTCGGCCTGGGCGTGTCCCACTCGAGCATCATCAGCAGCCTGAACATCAATTACGACAACCCGTACTGGACCGACGACGGCATCAGCCGCGGCTTCTACATGCGCTACCAGGAGTTTGACCAGGGCGCTGCAAATATTTCCACCTTCACCAGTAGCGAGTGGGCGCTCGGCATGAACTTCGGCGTACCGATCACCGAGGTAGACTACATTCGCACGGGCCTGGGCTTCCGGAAATCGTCACTGAACATCGGCCAGTTCCAATGTCTCGATGTCGACCCGGAAACCGGTTTCTGTCTCGAGTTCGGCCTGCGCCCGCGCATTGGTGACCCGCTCTCCTTCTCGCTCGATTACAACGGCGACAACATCCTGTCGGCAGATGAACGCGAATTCGACGTTCTCGACTGGACGCTCAGTTGGACCCACGACAGCCGCAACCACTTCCTGAACCCGAGCCGCGGTTCCGCCCAGTCACTGGTGATGCAGACAGCCCTTCCGGGCAGTGCACGCAAGTACTACAAGCTGACCTACCGCGGCGCCAAGTACTGGCCGATCTGGGCCGGCCTGGTGTTCTCCGTGCGTGGCAACCTCGGTTACGGCGACGCCTACGACGATTACGACAAGACCTCGCTGGCCGAGCCACTGGGAACCGGCGAGATCATATCCGGTGTATGCGATCCGACCGACGTGATGACCCTCGATACCGGCCTGCCGTTCTACGAGCACTTCTACAGCGGCGGCGTACGCGACCTGCGCGGTTACGACGACAATACGCTGGGGCCGAAAGACGCTTTCTGTCGTTCCGTCGGCGGCGACTTCAAGGTCGCGGGCGGCATGGAACTGGCTTTCCCGACCCCGTTTGGCGCCGGCCAGAGTGGCACGCGAATCGCGTTGTTTGTTGATACCGGTTACGTTTACGAGAACATCAGCGCCTTCGAAGCCGAAAAACTTCGCGGTTCATTCGGCCTTTCCGTCACCTGGGAAGCCCCGATCGGCCCGATCGTGATTTCCTACGCCTTCCCGTTCAACGACCAGGAGGGTGACCGCACCGAGGACTTGCAGTTCTCCTTCGGCACCACGTTCTAAAGGAAATCGCGGCTAAAGCCGCTCTTACAGATAAAACCTCCGTGCCGCTTGTCGGCACGACCGCCCCAGGAGCCGCAGGCGGGAGCAGGGAAGAGCAGGCAATGGAGGATGGGCGGTTTCGCCGAAGGCGAAGAAGCCCTGACGGAATGCCGTAGCTCGTGAGTCGCCTTTTTGTCAAAAAACGTCAACACGCCCTGCATTTCATGTAGAATGCGGAGTATGTGGAGATGCGCCCGTACCATTACGTTTGTACTGATTGCCCTCGCCTTCAGCGCGGCGGCAAATGCACAGCAGTTGCGCATCGGTTACGTCGATATGAAGGCGGTGTTGGACAACGCTCCGCAAGTCGTCGCCGGCCGCATCAAGCTCGACCAGGAATTCCGCGAGCGCAATGACACCATTGAACTCGACGAGATGCGTGCCGACTCGCTCGAGCAGCGTCTCACCCAGGGCGATATCGACGCCGACAACCGTATCCAGCTCGAACGCGACCTGCGTGAAATGCGCCGCAACATCACCCGGCGCAAGGAAGACTTGAGGGACGAGCTCTCATTCCGGCGCACCGAGGAAGTCCAGAGCCTGGAAGAACAGATCAACGTCGCCGTGCAGGAAATCGCCAAGCGCAACGGTTACGACCTGATCGTTTCCAGCCCGGTGATCTACGCCAGCCCCGACCTTGATATCACCGACCTGATCCTTGAGCAGCTCGAGGTGGAATACGCCGCTGACCAGCTGGAACTCGGGAACAACTAAGCCAGACGTAATGACGGTTGCAAAAAGCAAGCACAGCCTGTCGGATTTGAGCGCCAGGTTCGGACTGGAATTGCGCGGAGACGGCGAACTGTTGATCGACGGCGTCGCAACGCTGATGAATGGCGGCCCGGGCCAGGTCTCCTTCCTGGCCAACCGGGCCTATCGAAAGGAACTCCCGAACACGAAAAACGGCGCAGTAATCCTGCGGGAGGAAGACGCCGCTCAAAGCCCCACCAACTGCCTTGTCGCCAAAGATCCCTACCTGGCGTTTGCACGCGTTGCCGCACTCTTTGACCCGCGCCCGGGCGGCACACCCGGCATTCATCCCTCGGCGGTAGTTTCTGAGACGGCCAGCCTGGGCGAGGGTGTCAGTATCGGCGCCAACGCCGTAATCGGTGACGGTTGCCAGATTGGCAATGGTTGCACCATCGGACCCGGCACCGTCCTGGAACCGGATTGTGTACTGGATGAAGCCTGCCGGCTGTATGCCAACGTGTCCGTTGGCTTCGCGGTTCGAATGGGTAAACGGGTTATCGTGCACCCGGGCGCCGTCATCGGCGCCGATGGCTTTGGCATTGCATTTGCCGGTGACCACTGGGAAAAAGTACCCCAGCTGGGAACGGTCCTTATTGGTGACGACTGCGAAATCGGTGGCAATACCTGCATCGACCGCGGTGCGATCGGCGACACCGTGCTGGAAGAAGACGTGCGTCTCGATAATTTCTGCCAGATCGCCCATAACGTTCATGTCGGCGCACACACCGCCATGGCCGGTCACGCCGGGGCCGCCGGCAGCACGACCGTTGGTAAATACTGCATGCTCGGCGGCCACGCCGGCATCGCTGGCCACCTCAAGATTGCCGACCGAACAACCATCGCTTCGGGTTGCGTGGTCTACCGTGACATCACCGAACCGGGGACCACCTGGTCGGCCCAGTTGAAAGCGCAGCCCATCCGGCAATGGCAACGTATCTTTGCCCGGCTGCTCAGAATCGAAGAGCTCAGCAAGAAAGTACGAAAACTTGAGAAACAGATGGGAAAAATCACACAGAATGAGTAACAACATACTGCCAGCGCCGGTCGAGGCCAGCGAAATAAAAAATTACTTGCCCCACGGGTATCCGTTCCTGTTGCTTGACCGGGTTCTGTCCATGGAACTGGAACCGGTGAAAAAAATCAGGGCCATCAAGAACGTGACCATCAACGAACCCTTCTTTCCAGGTCATTTCCCCGGCAACCCGGTAATGCCGGGCGTCCTGATCATCGAAGCCATGGCGCAGGCATCCGGCATGCTGGCCAACCTGGACGCTTCCTTGCAGGGCAAGACCGGTGAACTTTACTACCTGGTCAAGGTGGACAAGGCCAAGTTCAGCAGAACCGTGATCCCCGGAGACCAGTTGGTGCTCGAAGTCACGCAGACCCGGATCCTGCGGCGCATGGGGTTTTATTCCTGCGAGGCGCAGGTAGACGGTCAGCGTGTTGCGAGTTGCAACCTCCTCTGCGCAGGGAAATAGAACGATGAGTCTGATTCACGAAACGGCCCTGGTCGATCCCTCAGCCCAACTCGCGGACGACGTCGAGGTGGGCGCTTTCAGTATTATTGGCCCGAAGGTCACCCTAGGAGAAGGCAGCCGCATCGGCCCGCACGTGGTTGTTACCGGCCGCACCACCATTGGCAAAAACACCCGCATTTTCCAGTTCGCCTCGATTGGTGAAGAGCCGCAGGACAAAAAGTACGATGGTGAAGATACCGAGCTGATCATCGGCGACAACAACATGATCCGCGAACTGTGCACCTTCAGCCGCGGCACCATCCAGGGCGGTGGCAAAACCATCATCGGCAATAACAACTGGATCATGGCCTGTGTACACATTGCCCACGACTGCGTGCTGGGCGACAACATCATCATGGCCAACAACGCCTCGCTGGCCGGTCACGTAACGGTGGGCGACTGGGCCATTCTGTCCGGTTATGCCCTGATCCACCAGTTCTGCAATGTCGGGGAACACAGTTTTACTTCCTTCGCCAGCCACGTGAACCAGAGCATCCCGCCTTATGTCACCGTGGCGGGCGAAAAGGCCAAGGCCAAGGGTGTCAATACCGAGGGCCTGAAACGCCGCGGCTATACACCCGAGCAAATCCAGCAGGTCCGCCGGGCGTACAAGGTTCTGTACCGTTCCGGACTGCGCCTGGAGGAAGCCAAGGAGAAACTCGAGGAAATGGCCGCGGAACACGGCGAAGTCCAACCCTGGATCGATTTCCTGAATACAACGGAAAAGAGCTTCATCCGCTGACCGCTTAGCCGGTGCCGCGATGACAGAACCCAGCCCCATTATTGCACTGGTTGCCGGAGAAGCCTCCGGCGACCTGTTGGGCGCTGCCCTGGTCGAAAAGCTGCGCGAACGCTACCCAGACGCCCGTTTTGTCGGTGTGGCCGGTGACAGGATGAAAGCGGCCGGCGTGGAAGCCTGGTGGGATGCCCAGGAACTGGCCGTGATGGGCTTGTTCGAGGTGCTTTCCCATTTCCCGCGCCTGCTGAAGCTGCGCCGCGCCCTGACCCGCAGACTCAGGAGCCTCAGGCCCGATGTGTTTATCGGCATCGATGCACCCGACTTCAACCTGGGACTGGAGATCAAGCTGCGGCGTGCCGGCATCCGAACCGTGCACTACGTGAGTCCGACCGTGTGGGCCTGGCGAGAAAAACGGGTGCGAAAGATTGCCCGGGCTGCCGACCTGGTTCTCTGCCTGTTTCCTTTTGAACCGAAGTTCTACCAGGATCATCAGGTTGCGGCTTCCTACGTTGGACACCCCATGGCCGACCAGGTCGAGCTGGACGAGGACCCGATGGCGGCACGCCTCAGCCTCGGACTGAACCCCGAAGCGCTGACGGTCTCGCTGCTGCCCGGCAGCCGCCACGGTGAAGTCAGCCGCCTGGCGGAACCCATGATCGAGGCGGCCCGCATCCTGTCCGGGCGGCATGCAGGCATCCAGTTCAGCGCTGCCATGGCCAATGAGCGCGCCGAAGATGATTTCCGTACGGAGATGCAGCGGCTCGATTTCAAGACCATCCAGCTGGTCCAGAAGAGGCCACAGACCGTGATCGCCGCGGCTGACGTGGTGTTATGCGCTTCTGGCACGGCAACGCTCGAAGTCATGCTGGTCAACCGGCCACTGGTGATGACCTACCGGATCGCGCAGTCCACCTACAAGATCGGGTATTTTCTCAAGCTGATGAAGCTCAAGTGGTTCGCCCTGCCCAATATCCTGGCGGGAGAAGAACTGATACCTGAGCTGATCCAGGACCATGCGACGGGGAAAAATCTCGCCGAGGCGGCTGAGCGGTGGCTGGACGACGAGCAGGCCGTCGCCCTGCTGAAGGCCCGCTTCCGGGAACTGCACCAGTCTCTGCGTTGCAACGCTGCCGGCAAGGCCGCGGATGCCGTTGCCGGACTGCTGGACCACGCATCCGGATGACGCAGCTGGTTGCCGGGGTCGATGAAGCCGGGCGCGGCCCGCTGGCCGGGCCCGTGGTGGCCGCGGCGGTCATCCTGGACCCGCAACGCCCTGTTAACGGGTTGGACGATTCCAAGAGGCTGAATGAGCGTCAACGGGAAGCCCTGTACCCGCTTATCCGCGAGCGCTCGATCGCCTGGACCGTCATTGAAGTTTCGCCTTTGGAAATTGATCGCCTGAATATCCTGCAAGCCACGTTGCTGGGCATGAAAAAAGCGATCGAGGCGCTGGACCCGGCGCCTTTGCTGGCCCTGGTCGATGGCAACAGGTCGCCGGACGTGGCCTGTGCCGTGCGCACCATCGTGCAGGGAGACCGCCTGGAACCCGCCATTTCGGCCGCTTCGATCCTGGCCAAGGTCACCCGTGACCACCGCATGCTGGAGTTCCATGAAAAATTCCCGCAATACGGTTTCGACCGCCACAAGGGGTACCCGACGGCGGAGCACAGGCGGCTTTTGCAGAAAATCGGTCCCTGCGAAATCCACCGCAGGTCGTTTGCCCCGGTCAGGAACGCCTTAAAACCGGGGTCAGAGTAAAAACTCCTGAGGATAGTTTCTTGTTCCCGAGGATTTTTCAGAGTTTTTACTCTGACCCCGATTTTTCTTACTTTGACCCCGGCTTTCCCGGTTCGCCGTCGATGTAGCTTTCAATATCCTCGCGGGTCACCGGCCCCAGGAATGCTTTGACGGCCTTGCCTTCCGGGTCGAGGATGATGGTGGTTGGCAGAACTTTGGGGGCGCCGAAAGGCTCCGGCGGGTTGTAGACATCGATTTTCAATATGGGGTAGCTGACCGGCGATGTTTCCAGGAATTCGAAAAAATCGGCATCGTCGACGTCTTCAAACGCCAGGCCCAGCACCACCAGGCCATCACGCTCCGAATGAAGTTCCGACAACTCCGGCATTTCCTTCACGCAGGGCGCGCACCAGGTGGCCCAGTAATTCACCACGACCCAGTCACCGCGGTAGTCGCTGAGGGCAACCTCGCCTCCGCCCAGTCTTTCAAGTGAGAAGTCGACCGGTTCTTCGGTTTCGTAAGCGGCGTTTGCCGCTGAAAAAAACAGCAACAGTAATACCGGCGCCAGCCTTTTTGCCCATGTCTCAAGCATCATCATTCTTTTCATCCTTGTTTGGTTCGGCGTACATCTGGCGCAGGGGCAGATCCCACAGGGGGTCGCCTACCTGCCGGATCTGTTCCAGGGCGCGCACGTAAACCTCGTCCCATCCGGTCTCCCGCGGCAATTGGGCTATTTCAGAAAACGGCAGGCAGTAGTCACCGCTGTTGTAAAGCTGCGCCAGTGTGAAATCCTCCAGGTCGCGGGTCAGCAGCCAATTACCGTCTTCGTCCGAGGTGACGATCTGTGCATCACGCAACCGGCCGATCAGCTTCTGTAACTGCAGCTCACTGGCCTGGGTCTCAAGTTCCAGAATCTGCTCGCGGGAAAGGGACTTGCCGACTTTCTGCGCCTCGCGGAAGTGCCCCACCAGGCGGAATACCATCTGGAATTCCCAGCGCTTCGGCCAGTGTGTTTCATAGCGGCTGTAATCGGAGAACGTCGTTAACGACGCGGCCAACGAGGCCCCAAACAGCACCACGATCCAGACCAGGTAAATCCAGAACAGGAAAATCGGAATCGTCGCCAGCGCGCCGTAAATAACCGCGTAACTCGCATTACTGACATAGGCGACGAAGCCGGCCTTGGCCAGTTCGAACAGGGCCGCGCTGAGGAAGGCGCCGGTCAATGCGTGCTTGATGAACACCCGGCGGTTGGGCACCAAAATGAATACCGCGGTGAACATCAGCCAGGTCACAACGAACATGCCCAGGCGGTACAGGCCGGCCGACATGCTGCCGTCTCCGCTGATCAGGCCAAGCAGATGCTGCGCGCTGAACGCAACCACCGCCGCCAGCATCATCGGAACCAGGGTCAGCACGGCCCAGTACATCACGACCCGGTTGAGCAGGGTCCGGTTGCGGTCTACCCGCCAGATCCGGTTGAACGCTACCTCGATGCGAATCAGCAGCAGGAGCGCGGTGACGATCAGCGCAATGATGCCGGGCAGGGTCAGCTTGCTGACGCTGTCCAGAAAGGTGTTCAGGTAGGGAACGATCTGTTCGCCGGTCGATGGCATGAAGTTCTCGAATATGATCGCCTGGAGCTTTTCGGACCACTCGTTGAAAACCGGGAAAACCGCGATGATGCCGAATGCCACGGCCAGCAGAGGAACCAGCGAGAGGAGGCTGGTGTAACCCAGCGAAGCGGCTTCTTCCAGGCAACGGTCTTCCTGGAAGTGCGCCCAGACGTGCCGTAAAAGGCGCTTCAAGCGTCTGATACTGCGTTGCGGATCCAGGTTTGACTTGAGATCGATGTCCATGGCTAATCTTCCGGCCGGTTTACCGTGATGGTTTCTGTGCATAGAATGCACGCTTGTACTTATTGCACCATTCTAACCAAGAGAACCGACATGGCCATCACAATCTTCCACAACCCCCGCTGCTCCAAGTCCCGCACGACCCTGTCCCTGCTCCAGGAGCAGGGCATCGAACCGGACATCCGCCTCTACCTCCAGGACCCGCCTGACGCCGCGGAACTGGAGAAAATCCTGGCGTTGCTTGGCAAAAGCCCGCGGGAATTGATGCGCAAAGGCGAAGCCGAGTACCGCGAGCAGGGTTTGCACGACGAGGGCCTGGACAACAAGGCGCTGATCGCCGCCATGGCGGCGACGCCGAAACTGATTGAACGCCCGATCGTATTGGCCAACGGCAAGGCCGCCGTGGGCCGGCCGCCGGAATCCGTGCTGGAAATCCTCTGAGCATGAAACAGGGCCTGGTCAGCGGCTCCTACCTGCTGCTGATTGCCCTGCAAACGGTTTGGCACTGGCTGCTGCCGCCGCCGAACGGCGCCGGCAGCTGGATTCTGGCCCTGGCGGCCACCGTGCCACTGCTGTTGCCATTGAAAGGTGTTCTCTCAGGCTCGCTGCGCTCGATGACCTGGGCCGGCTACCTGGTCATGTTTTACCTGGTGATTGGCGTGATGGAAGCCTGGGCCAACCCGCCGCAGCGAATTCCCGCACTTGCGCAGGTATCGCTGATCATCCTGTTTGTCGCCGGCGTACTCGCCTTCAGCCGCCCAGTTCGTCAAAACTGAGGACATCTTCTTCCCTGACCGGCGCCGGTGGGGTTGGCGGCGGTGGCTCGAAGAAATCCCGGTAGAGCGAGTCGAGGCGGGTGATTGCGTGCACCAGGCTGGTTGCGACGGAGCCCGTGCGGCGCGCCGTTTCAGGTTGGCTGTTCCAGTGCATATGCATTTTTTCCAACCGCGCGTTTCCAGTCGCGTTGATCGATGAAACGGCGATACTCTCACGCCGGAACCGGCGAATCATGCGGTCATCCAGCAAGGCTTCGCTTCCTTCCAGTGAACCGCGGATACCATCCGAATCGATCATGAACAGCGGATAGAACAAGTTGATATGGGTCTGGACCAGCGCCTTGTGCGTGGAAAGGTCCCTGAGCTGGCCATACAGGGAATCGCTTTCACCCCGCCAGGTCCGCGGCGGTGGATTCAACAGTTCGCTGTAAACAGCGTTCTGCCCGGCCCTGGAAAGACCCTGCAGGTACTGGCTGACGCGTTCTTCGATCGCGCTGTCTGCCTCCAGTTCGTGCGACTTCACGCCTTGCCCGCTGATAAAGGCATCGCGCCACAGCTGGTTCCGGTCCCAGTTATTGCCCATCAACTGCGATGGCAAGGTCCTGGCCGCGGTGAGATAGGTCAGGCGGTCCGGGACGACACGGATGGGCCGGTCTCCACCCAGCGGGGTCATGATCCGCGTACCCACCCACTCGGTCGGGCAGCGGTCATTCAATACCTCATCACCGGCGGCGCCAAACAGGTAGTGGTATTCGTCCGGGCTGACGAAATTGAAGCCGAAAACGTGTTCCGCCTCCTCGCCCTCGGTGAAGGTGCCGAACAGGTCGAAGCTGAAACGGCCGAAGTAGTTGGCGACATGCGGGTCGTCCTCCCGAACCGGCTCGGAACGACGCTCGACCCATTGCACGTTGTCGTAGCAGATACCCACTGATCCCATTCCGGCCTGGTCGGCGACCAGGTAGGCGTTGGGGAACAGGTTCACCAGTTCGCGCGGGGCCTCGAGCTCCGACGCCATTTCGCAGATATAACGTTCATCGCAAGGCCCGATCGACAGACCTTCCGTGCGGTACGCCGTCCGTTGCCGGGCGTCGCCGTCGAGCACGATGTCGGCGCCAGGCCTCAGACGTTCCTCGCGGAACGCCAGTTCCGCTTCTCGCACACCGGAAACCAGGGAATCCAGCGCTTCCTGGTAGTCGGTCAAGCCACGCACCACCGGGTCATTGATTCCGGGGCCGGCTCCACTGATGCAGTCGACCTGGCGCACCAGGGAGTTCAACATGGCCCGCCCCTGCTGTCTCAGGCCGGCCACCAATGCCTCGTTCTCCGACGCCTGGAAGAAGACCGGGGACTGGCGTGCAAACCACGTCAGCACAGTCACCAGGCTCGACCATTCCAGCGGGTTTGGCAGTTCCTCGTCCGGCGCCTCGCAGCCCGTGGGGTAAGTTTCCAGCAGGTACCCAAGCACAAAATTGATGCGCTGCCACGGCATAAGCTTCAATTCACGCCTTAACTGCTCCATGCCAAACGGACCGTCCGGGTCGCCGGCCAGTTCGCTGGAGTTGACCAGGGTCGAGGCCATCCCGGCCAGGTTGTTCAAACAGCGGTCAAACTGATCACGGCGCAGCGTTGAGCGGCCCGACTCGTCACGGCTGGCTGCGCTGCTGATACAGATATTGATTTCCTCGGCAATCCCTCTGCGCACGGGTTGGGAGAAGTAGTAGTCCATATCCGGAATCAGCAGCACGAACTGCGCCACGGAGTCGGCAATTCCCATACGCAAGGAATTCAGCTGGTCCGGATCTCCCTGCCCTGAATGAATGTACTCGACGACATCGAACGCGGACGCCTGTGCCGTGTTGAGACGTGGATCTACCCCTTCAAAATCACGCGCAAACGCGTTGGAAAGTGCCGGTAGCAGATCCACCAGGGCACTTGGGATGGGTGACTGGTATGGCTCCGTCGGTGGTATTTCTTCCGGCTCCCCTGGCAGGCGTTCCAGTACAATCTCCGGAAGCGGCCTGAACGGGCTCTCCACCACTTCCTCGGGGGGCGCTTCAATCTCTGGCAGTTCCGAGGCCAGCAGGCCGGCAGCCACCCACAGTAACGACTCGGTGAATGCCAGGTAGTGCTTGCGGTACAAGCCATCGACGGCGTTCGCCAGCGTCAGCAGGTAGCCTGCGTCGAGCGCCTCCTGCCAGCCGAGTTCCGGCATGGCGGTCAACAGGGAATAACGAAGCCGCTTGAGGTCCAGCGGATCCGGCGGGCCCGGGTTCTGGACCGTAGCGGCGATGTCTTCGAGCAGTACCAGCCCGTTGTCGATCACCGAAGTGCCCGGTTCCCCGCTGCCCGGCGCCGGTGGCTCAGCCGCCATCCAGGCGCCGAACCATTCCTCGTTGAGTTGCTGGAGAATGCGCGCCATTGCCACATTAGCGGCCGCCGACTGCAATACGCCGTTCCACAGCGAGGTCGACCCGCTCTCCATGCGCGAGAGGATCTCGGGCAACACGGTCGCGGCGGGCAGTTCGCCGGCACGGTCGAAAAGCTGCTGCATCAGCGCCCTGGTGCCGGGACCGAAGGGCGATACGGCCGGCCCGGGACTCAAGTCGTGTTGGTCCAGTTCCAGCAGTAACAGCCAGGCGGCGGGATCAAAGAGAGAACTCCTGACCGGAACAACACCGTAGTGAGCGCTCAGGCGGTCGAGCCAGGCACGCTCCCGCGTGAAGCGATCGGTGTACTCTGCAACCTCGTGGGGCCGTGCATAACGCCCGTAATCCGTCAGCCGCTGCACGGCAACCAGGGTCAACAGGGTGTCCATCCGGGATTCAGGATCGGCGAGCGCCGCCGCCAGGTGGCGCGATTCAGGAAGACCCAGCGATTCTGCCATGTTGTCGGCTGCTTGCGCCGCACAAGGCAGCAAAAACAGGCAAAGGCATATGGCTTTTAACCACCGGCCTTTAACAGAGTTGGAAACACAGTTGATCACACCCATATCGTTGCTAACTTTACCCGGCCACTGCGAAGATATACTACGCGAATGATATCCAAACTTCTCATCATCACCACCGGCGGCACCATCGACAAGATCTATTTCGATGACAAGAGCGACTACCAGGTGGGCGAGCCGCAGATCAGCCAGATCCTGCATGCCATGAACGTCGCCTTCGACTTCGAAGTGACCGCCCTGATGCGCAAGGACAGCCTGCATATCGGCGACAGGGAGCGCAGACTGATCTACGCCACCGCGGAGGCATCGGATGCCAGCCATATCCTGATCACCCATGGCACCGATTCAATGAAGGAAACGGCCGAGGTGCTCGAAGGCATCGAGGGTAAAACCATCGTCCTGACAGGCGCCCTGAACCCGGCCCGTTTCAGGGATTCCGATGCGATATTCAATATCGGCTGCGCCGTTGGCGCCGTCCAGTCCCTGCAGCCCGGTGTTTATATCGCGATGAACGGCAAGGTCTGGATCCCCTCGGAAGTTCGCAAGAACGTCAGGGCCAACCGCTTCGAACATATCTAACCTTTTGTGGGAGCGGCTTTAGCCGCGATTGACCTGGGTTCCGGTTACCCATCGCGGCTAAAGCCGCTCCCACATTGATCAGACCCACAGCTTGAAGGCGTGGATCAGGATTCCCACCAGGCCACCCACCAGCGTTCCGTTCACCCGGATAAATTGCAGGTCCCGGCCGATCGCTGCTTCCACGCGCTGACTGGTTTCGACGGCATCCCAGGATTTGACGGTATCGCTGATCAGGCTTGAAACCGCTACCCGGTGCTCATCGACCAGGCTCACCACCGACTCCAGCAGCCAGCTGTTCACCCAGAGCTGCATATCCCCGTCTTTGCCCAGCTCATCCGCAAAACTGCTCAACAGGCGCTGCATTTCAAGGCGCAGCGGCGAATCGGGGTCTTCCAGGTCACGGTGCACACCCTCGACCAGGTCCTGCCAGAGCAGGTAGATGTATTCCTGCAGACCCTCGTTTTCCGCCAGGCCACTTTTGAACTCTTCGCCCCAGCGCCTGTAATCGGGGGAATGCTGCAAATCGGAAGCCCACTGCCCCATCCAGCGGTTGAAGTCCCCCCGCATGGCATGATCGGGAGACAGGGACATCTCGAGCAACAGCGTTTCGACGCGGTCCAGCATTTGCACCACGATGCGGTCGTCGACAAAACCGGGCAGCCACCAGGGACTTTCCCGCTGTACATTGCCGCGGATCAGGTCACGGTTGTCGTGCAACATGACCAGGGAGAAACGAAAAGCCTGGGTCAGGACCTCCTGGTGACGGTTGTCCTCGATCAGGAACTCCAGGGTCCGGCCCATCAGGGGTGCGAGGTCGACCTGTGCAAGCTGCCGGCTCCCCACCCGGGATACAAAGCGCCGCACCTCGTCCTCACCGAGCGCGTCCAGCATCGAGCGGGACAGGCGCAGCCCCAACTCCATCACGCGCTGCTCGCCGCGTGGCGATTTCAGCCAAGTTGCGGCGTTTCCAGCCAAGTTGACCGAGGCCAGCCGCGTGCGAACGACGTCCGGGTGCAGGAAGTGGTCGGAAACGAATCGCGCCAGGTTTTCACCGATCTGGTCCTTGCGCCGCGGAATGATCGCCGTGTGTGGGATGGGAATGCCCATCGGGTGCCGGAACAGGGCCGTTACCGCAAACCAGTCCGCCAGCGCCCCGACCATGCCCGCCTCGGAAAAAGCATGCACCCAGCCCGCCCAGGCCTCGGGCCGGCCCAGGGTCAGCAGGAATAACACGGCCATCAAGGCCAGCAAGAGTAGCGGTAAGTGTTTCATCAAGAGATAAGATATCCAATAAACGCGCCAAGCCGGCTGCAGACGTCGTATGAAACGTGAATATTGATTTTCGGGCTGGAAGAAAGTAAGTTTATCGCCCCGCATGGAATACCGTGGGCGATTAGCTCAGTTGGGAGAGCGCTGCAGTCACATTGCAGAGGTCACTGGTTCAAGCCCAGTATCGCCCACCATTTAAATTATTTTCAACACACTTTCTGGACAACGCTACCTGTTGATAGTGGAGCGTAGAAAATCAACGGCTGCCTGGAGTTGAGTGTCCACGCCGTTCAACAGGTCATCCTTTTCCAGCTCGATGACCTGGTCAGGCTTGACGCCAACACCTTCCAGGTTTGTGCCATCCGGGTAGATTATCTGGGCAACCGGAATCACGGCCATCACATTGTCGCCCAGCGGAAATCCCTCACCCCACAGCACGTAAACAGCCTCGTTCTCCGTTCGCTCTTGCCGGTGGTATGCCAGCAGGCGCTCGGGGCTAAATCGTGCAAGCGATTCCAGATCTGGTTGGGACTGGCATGCTCCGGTTGTAGCCACTGTGACGGCACACAGGACGATTGTCGCTATCCGCCTGATCTGTCGCATGTGCTCATACTATCGCAAAGTGAATCCACCGGGCTCTGATATAAATTGGCAAATAATATTGTCTATAATGGGAGTAGTTCTCCATTGAATGGAGGCGAAATTGCACGCCCAAACGATCAAAAAGGCTTGGTTGTTCCTGGCCACGATCGTTTTCCTGTTGGCCTGGGCCCGCCCAACCGGCAGCCAGGAACCGCAGGAGTCTATCGAAGGTCCGCAGGAACAACGAATCCTCGTCCTTGACGTGGCGGGGCCGATCGGCCCGGCGACGCGGGATTTCATCACCCGGTCGCTGGAGCGCGCCGCCACGGTTGGCGCCGAGATGCTGGTTATCCGCCTGGACACTCCGGGCGGCCTGGATGCTTCCACACGCGACATCGCCAAAGTGATCCTCTCTTCCCCGGTTCCCGTAGCGACCTGGGTGGCGCCTGAAGGCGCCCGCGCGGCCAGTGCCGGAACTTACATTCTCTACGCAAGTCACGTGGCGGCAATGAGCCCGGCCACCAACGTGGGAGCCGCCACCCCGGTGGCCATCGGCGTGACGAACCCTTCACCGCCGGGTAGCCGGCAGCCCGCCGAACAGGATGCTGCCGAGGCCGATGAGGAAGGCCTGACGCCGGCCGAAATGCCGGCGGACACCTCGAGCCGCAAGGCGATTAACGACTCGGCCGCCTGGATCCGCGGCCTGGCCGAGATGCGCGGCCGCAATGCCGAATGGGCCGAACAGGCCGTGCGCGAAGCGCTCAGCATCACCAGCGAGGAAGCGCTGGAAATCGGCGTGATCGATCTCATCGCCCGCGACCTGGGTGACCTGCTTGACCAGGCCGATGGCATGGTCGTTGAGGTCAACGGTCTCGACGTCACGCTGCAAACCCGCGGACTGGCCATTGAGATGCTGCTGCCGGACTGGCGCAACGAGTTACTCGCGGTCATCACCAGCCCCACGATCGCCTACCTGCTGCTGCTGATCGGCATCTACGGCCTGGTGCTGGAAGGCTACAGCCCCGGCGCGCTCGTTCCGGGTATAAGCGGGGCGATCTGCCTGCTGCTGGCGCTCTATGCGCTCCAGATGCTGCCCGTCAACTACGCTGGCCTGGGGCTGATTCTGCTCGGGATTCTGCTGATGATCGCGGAGGTGATGGTGCCCAGCTTCGGCGTGCTCGGCATCGGCGGAATCGTCGCCATGGTGATCGGCTCGATCATCCTGATCGATACGGATGTGCCGGGCTTTGCCGTTTCCCGCTCCCTGATCGCTGCGGTTGCTGCGGCCGGTTCACTGGGCCTGATGGCCATCATCTGGTTCGCCGTCAAGGCCCGGCAGCGACCGGTGGTTTCCGGCCGCGAACAAATGGTCGGGGCGAGTGGCAAAGCGCTGGAGAGTTTCGAGGAACGGGGTGAGGTTTTTGTGCACAGCGAACGCTGGACAGCGGTCAGCGGGGCACCGGTGCGAGAAGGCCAGCGAGTCGAAGTGACCGGCGTAGAGGGGCTTACCCTGGACGTGAAGCCGCTGGAGGACTAACTGGAGACAAACCATGATTTTCGATTACCTGATCATGATCCTTACGCTGGCTCTGTTCGGAATCATCGTCCACGCCATCAAGATTCTGCGCGAATACGAGCGCGGGGTGATTTTCCAGCTCGGGCGTTTCTGGAAAGTAAAAGGGCCGGGATTGATCATCGTGATTCCCGTGATCCAGCAAATGGTGCGCGTAGACCTGCGCGTTATCGTGATGGACGTGCCCACCCAGGACGTCATCTCGCGAGACAACGTTTCGGTCAAGGTGAACGCGGTGGTCTATTTCCGTGTCATCGACCCCGAGAAGGCGATCATCCAGGTCGAGCAGTACCTCGAGGCGGTAAGCCAACTTGCCCAGACCACGCTCAGGTCGGTGCTTGGGCAGCACGAACTCGATGACATGCTGGCCGAGCGCGACGCCCTGAACCACGACATCCAGGCCATTCTTGACCGCCAGACCGACGCCTGGGGCATCAAGGTCGCCAATGTCGAGATCAAGCACGTGGACCTGGACGAGAGCATGGTGCGCGCCATCGCCGCGCAGGCTGAAGCTGAGCGCCAGAGGCGCGCCAAGGTCATCCACGCCACCGGTGAGAAGCAGGCGGCGAAAGAACTGGTCGAGGCGGCTGAAATGCTCGGAAGAGAACCGAACGCCATACAGTTGCGTTACCTGCAGACCCTGACCGAGATCGCAGGCGACAAGAGTTCGACCATTGTCTTTCCGCTCGACCTGGTCGAGAAAGTCCGCAAAGCGCTGGATTGAACTGCCCGGGTGCCATTGCCGTGCTTCCAGGCAGTGTTGGTGTCATTGACCGGCCACTCTTGACGTGCTTTTGTTTTAGGTAGATTCTGATTCGCTCCATCAAGAAGAAAAATTCGGAGGCGTGAATCATGGGTGGTTTGGTGGCAAGTCGAACAGGGATATTCCTGGCGTTATTGGCCGGTCTGGCTGTCTCGGGCTCATCGCTGGCGGGAACACTGAGTGACGATGCGCAGGAATGCGTCGATTGCCACACGGGGACCATGCCGGCCGTGGTGGCGGACTGGCGCAGCAGCCTGCATGCGGAAAAAGGTGTCTCGTGTCATGACTGCCACGTGGTCGACGCCGATTCTCCGATGGCAACCAGGCATCCGGGCATTGATGCAAAAGTTTCCGTGCTGGTGCCAGCAACCGTGTGCGCCAATTGCCATTCCGCCCAGGTGGAGGAATTCAACAAAAGCGGCCATTTCCGGGCCTACCGGCAGCAAATCCCGAAAGACAGCCTGCACGCCCTGACCTCCATCCATGAAGGGCGGGAGCATCCCGAGTTCGGAGGGGCGCCCAACGAGACCGGGTGTATACAGTGCCATGGCACCGAGATCAAACTGGATGAAAAGGGCCGTCCTACGCCTGAAACGTGGCCGAACTCAGGGATTGGCAATGTCTATCCCGACGGCAGCACCGGCAGTTGCGGTGTCTGCCACACGCGTCATAGTTTCTCCAACGAGGAAGCCCGGAAACCACACGCCTGCGCCTCCTGCCACCTCGGCCCGGATCATCCCAACATCGAGATCTACGAGAACAGCAAGCACGGACACATTTACCTGACCGAGGGTTCTACCTGGAACTTCGACGGCAAGCCCGAAGAATGGCAGCCCGGCGAAGATTACCGCGCGCCGACCTGTGCCTCCTGCCACATGAGCCAGGTAGATGACCTGGAAATGACACATAACGTCAGCGACCGTCTCTACTGGGTCCAGTGGTCGAAGAGCTCGCCCGTGCGCGGCTCCGACGATGTCATGAGCCCCATTCTCGGCAACGGCCCGGAGGGCCGGAAGAAGATGCGCCAGGTTTGCGAGTCCTGCCACAGCTCGATTCACACGGATGGCTTTTTTGCGCAGGCGGACAAGGCCGTGAATCTCTACAACGAGGGCTATTACAAGCCGGCGCTGAAGATGCTCAATGAGCTGAAAGCCAAGGGTCTGCTGCGTGATAACCCGTGGACCGACCCGTTCCAGGTGAAGTACTACTTCCTGTGGCATCACGAGGGCCGCCGGGCACGCATGGGCGCAAGCCACGGCGCGCCTGACTATGCCCACTGGCACGGCTTCTTCGAACTGATGCAGGACCTCTACGAGCTCGAAAGGATTTATAAGAAACGCATGGAAAGCGGAGAAATCGAAGACTGAGGTGGCACTGGAAAAATGCCCCTCAACCGGCGGAAAGACCATGAGAAATCTTTACCTGCTGCTACTGAATGTCATTTTGTCGAGCTGTGCGCTGACGCCCAGTGGAATAGGCACGGCCGCCTCAGAGGCTTACGGCGCCGTCGTTTTCGATATCGACGGCACGCTCACGCCGGACGTCTATGCCGTGTTCAGCGCCAGGGATGGCGCCGCGGATGCGGTCAACACATTTGCCGACTCGGAAATCGAGATCGTTTACCTCACGGCCCGGGTCACGATGCTTCAATCAGGCCTTCCCGGGTGGCTGGAGAAAAATGGCTTCCCGGAAGGCCGGATACATGTGACCGAAACCCGGGAGGACCGGCAGGACCACGCCGCCTTCAAGAAGCGGATCCTCGCGGCCTACACCGCGAACGGCTGGACGTTTATCGCCGCCTACGGTGATTCCTCGACAGATTTCGAAGCCTACGCCGCGACAGGCATCGAACAGCAGCGGGTTTTTGCACTCAGACGTAAAGGCGAGGAAGACTGCCAGCCGGGAACGTGGGCGGCATGTTATGCAGGCTGGAATGAACAGGCCCAAACCATCAGGCGATTGATCGACGCCGCAAACTGACGCTCCCAGATTGGCCATCCGGTGAAGCCCCTTTTGACCTACATCACTAAATTAATATATTAAAACTTTCTTAATTACACTTGCGGTGGTGTTTTAAGCCGGGATTCAGCTACGGCCGAGGCCGTTTTCGGGCCTTGATGAACTGACATGCAGACGCTGCCGCCTAAACCCCGCGAAAGAAGGAAATGGTGCCCTGTCTGGCTTGCGGAGGGGCCACGTTAAATTTTCGTTGCGAGTAGTTCTCAATACCGCTCAAACGCCGCTCTGGCACCATTTCTGGCGGATTGCTGACCTGCGTCAGTACCTTAATATCAGCTTAATTGTAACTTAATCTCCCGTTAAGGTTTCATGGCTATTCTGCACTCAAGCTCGTCCCTGTGGCGTTTATCCGGGCTGGAAAATGCCCGGTTTCAAACTTCAGGGAATGACGCTGGAGGAGAATTTTTTCCGTCTCAATGCGAGGAGAACAAGATGAAAGCCAAATTCCTGGCTGCATGTGCGGCAGCGCTGATGCTGCTTCCCCTGATGCTGCAGGCCGCGTCCCCTGACGCCTCTGCCAGCGCCCTGGCCAAGGCCGGCAAAGCGGCCACGATGGCCAAGGCCGGTAACGACGTGATGTCCCCCGAGGACTACATCGAGTACGCATCGATCAACGACGTCAACATCCACGAGCTGTATTTCTCAACGGTACTGTACGAAGGCACCGAGTCCTGCCTGATGTGCCACCAGGACGACGCCGAAGCCATGCTGGGCATGGGCCACTTCAAGTGGCAGGGCAAGGTCGAGAACATCGTTGGCCTGGAAGGCGCTGAATACGGCAAGAACCAGTTGCTGAACAACTTCTGCATCGCGGTGCCGAGTAACGAAGGCCGTTGCACCCAGTGCCACGCCGGTTACGGTTATGCCGACAAGACCTTCAACTTCAACGACCCGGCCAATATCGACTGCCTGGCCTGCCATGACCAGAGCGGCACCTATGCCAAGGGCCCGAAGACGGCCGGCATGCCGGTACCGGGTATTGACCTGAACGCGGTGGCGCGCAGTATTGCCCTGGGTTCGCAGCCGCAACGTAAAAACTGCATCAATTGCCACGCCAAGGCTGGCGGCGGCGACAACGTCAAGCACGGCGACATTTCCACCGACCTGATTGCCACCACGCGTGAGTACGATGTCCACATGGGCGTTGACGGCGCCAACCTGGTGTGTGCCGACTGCCACGGCGCCAACCACGATCCGGACACGGGTGACGTCAACCACGGTATCGCGGGCATGGCGCTGCACTCGGTGCACGAAGGCGAGATGAAGCAGTGCACGGACTGCCACGGCGGCGTGGTTGCGATCCACCAGGACACGCCGGCGGCTGAGTTGATCGCCCCGGGCTGGCACGATCGCCTGGCTTGCCAGACCTGCCATATTCCGGCGATTGCGCGTGCGGTCCCGACCAAGACCGAGTGGTACTGGGAAACCGCGGGCGATGCCGACCGGGTTCCGGTGATCGATCCGGAGACGGGCATGCCGGACTACAACAAGATGAAGGGTACCTTTGTATGGAAGAACGACGTGCGGCCTGCGCTGCGTTACTCCAACGGCAAGTGGAACCGCAAGGTCATTGGCGTGAGCGACTCGTACGACTCTGAACCGATCGACCTGGCTTCACCGCAGGGCGACTACTCCGACCCCGATGCGATGATCTATCCGTTCAAGAAGATGATCGGCACCCAGCCGGTAGACCCGGTCAACGGTCTGATCGTGGTGCCCCACCTGTTTGGCGGGAAAGGCGGACCGAACCCGTACTGGGCGAAGTACGACTGGGACCTGGCGATCCAGGACGGACAGGCCTACACGGGACGTCCCTACAGCGGCACCTATGGTTTTGCCTCGACCGAGATGCTGTTGAGCGTCAACCACGAGATCGCGCCGAAAGAAATGGCGCTGGGTTCAGGCCCTTCACCGGAAAACTGCCTGCAGTGCCACATCAACGGCGGTATCGAGTGGGATGAGCTGGGTTGGACTGCTGATCCGCTGAACGGTGGTGACCGTGTCAACGGTGGTGAGTCGGTCATGCTCGACCGGCCCGCTCCG
>JAZBOH010000217.1:0-3358 GCA_036351055.1 Lysobacterales bacterium | reverse complement strand
TCGCCGGACATCAGGTAGTAGACCGTAAACGTCGTCATGAAAGCGCCGATACCCAATCCGAGCGCCAGGACCATCAATGCCGACAGAACCGGTGTCCGCCGAATACTGGCCACAGCCAGCCTGAGGTAATAACTAAACACGGGAAGCCTCCAGCGGCATGACATTGGTCGCATGGCTGAGCGTGATGTCGCTGCCGCGCCCGTCCAGGATGTGGATGTTACGGTGCGCCTGGCGCGCCAGGTCCGGGTCATGGGTGACCATCACGATGGTGGTTCCCTCATCGTTGATGGACCGGAGCAGATCCATCACGGACGCGGCCATTTCTGAATCCAAGTTGCCGGTCGGTTCGTCGGCCAGCAGGAAACGCGGCTTTCCAGCCAAAGCACGGGCGATGGCGACGCGTTGTTGCTGCCCGCCCGAAAGTTGCGACGGCAGGTAGTTCTGACGGGAACCCAGGCCGACCCGGTCCAGCATGTCGCCGATGGCCCGGCGGCGCTGCACACCCGACCACGCACGGTAGCGCAACGGCACATCGACGTTATCGGCCAGGTTGAGGTCCGGAATCAGGTTGAAGCTCTGGAATATGAAACCTACCTTCTCGTTACGGATGCGGGATCGCCGGTTGTCATTCAATACGCTGACGTCCTCGCCATCCAGCAAGTAAACGCCGCTGCTGGGGGCTTCCAGGAGGCCGGCGATGTTCAGAAAAGTGGTTTTACCCGACCCCGAAGGGCCGGTAATGGCGACGAATTCGCCTTCTTCCACATGCAGGTCGAGTTCCCTGAGGGCATGGGTTTCGACGAGTTCGGTCCGGTAGACTTTGCTGACCTGGCTCATTTTGAGCATGGGGTGGTACCTCCTTCTTCGAGTCATTCTTGGGGTTATCTGTCTCAATCCACGATCTGGATTGTTTCGTAATCTTCGAACTCGGCGATGCTGGAAATGATCACGCGGTCGCCTTCGGCGAGCCCGTCCAGCACTTCGATCTCGCCGGCGCTGCGGGCACCCAGGCGGATGGCCTTGCGCTGCGCCAGGCCATTGGCAGCCAGCACGAAAGCTGTGCGCCCGCCGCCCGTTTCCGCAAAGGAACCGCGCTGCAATTTGAGCACGTCCAGCAGTTCATCCATCATGATTCGCACGGTGACGCGCTGGTTCTGGCGCAATCCCGGCGGCATATCGCCGACAAAGCGGATACGGCCGACGACCTCGCTGTTGACCACTTCCGGAGAGAGCGAGACCAGTTCGCCACGGAAGTCCTGGTTGTTGTACTTGACGTCGCCCGCCAGGCCGATGCCCAGGTCGTCTGCGTACGTCTCGGGAATTCGTACTTCCACCTGGAAAGCGCTCAGGTCCACCACGGTAATCAGGGGTGCATTCCTGTTGACCAGTGACTTCTGGTCCGCGGCCACATTACCGACGATGCCGGTTACCGGGGAGCGGATCGCGAGATCGTCGACTCGCCGGTTCAATTCGTTCACCACCATCTGCTGGCGCTCGACGGCCAGTTGCCGTGTCGCGGTTTCGAATTCCAGGCTCTCGGTTTCGAGCTGGGCGTCTTGCACCGCGTGGTTGTGCTCGACCCGGGCACGTGACAACTCGTCCCGTGCGCGCTCGTACTCCACTTCCGAGATCGCGTTGGTTTTCATGGACTCGTCCGCGCGGCGCATTTCGCGTTCCGCTGCGGTCAGCTTGACCCGGGCCAGGTCAATGGTCTGCTGGCTTTTCACCTGGGCTTTGCGGGCCTGTATTTTTTCCCGCTCGCGCTCCGCGTTGAGCCGGTCCAGCGTGGATTGTTCCTGCATGAATTCCGCACGGACCTCGGGGCTGTCGATCGTCGCGAGCACCTGTCCGGTGACCACGGCGTCACCCGGCATTACCTGTAGCGTCACGGTGCCGGTGGCCGGGCTGTAGAGCGTGGGGCTGACCGCGGCGACGACCCGGCCCTGGACGTTCAGGTCGCGAACCAGGTCCCCTCGGCCAACGACCGCGGTTCGGATACGGTCTGCCGATACACTGGCTTCGGCGTTCAGCCAATTGGAAAGCGCGTTCGAAAGCAGAACGAGAACGGGAGCGAGAACCAGCAGGGGGATAAGCCGTTTGAGCTTTCGCCACCTGCCCGGTTTTTCGATTTGCACGTCTTGCGCGGACGTATCGCGGATTCCCTCGGGCATTGTTTCAATTACCTTGCAGTCTGGATGTTTTGACGGTAAACGCGGGTAAATGGTTACTTCTTGATCTCGACTGAAAAGGGAGCAAGGAGCAAAAAATCAATAACCTCCTATACTTACTGGACAAAACGAGGGCAAATTCGCCCCGGACGAGGAGAGCAACACATGAAGAAACTGTTGGGAATTTCTGTCCTGGCCCTGGCCATCGCCGCACCGGCGAGCATGGTCGCGCAGGAAGAAAAAGACGCGAAAGAGACCTTTATCTACGCCACCTATTTCTACTGCAAGACGGCCACCCAGGAAAAAGCGGATGAGCTGGTCAAGAAAAACACAGCGCCGGTTTACGATGCAGCGGTCAAGGACGGAACGATCAGCGGTTGGGGTTGGCTGGCTCACCATACCGGCGGCAAATGGCGCCGCATCCAATACCACACTTCTGACAGCATTGCCGGTTTGCTGAAGGCTCAAAAGGTCCTGGCCGAGCGCACCGCGGACAGCGCCGACGATGGTTTTGCCGAGATCTGCGGCGCACACGATGACTACATCTGGCAATCGGAATCGGGTAACGCGCTGACCGGTGACCGTGGCAAGGCAGCTTTGTCGGTTTACCACGTGTGCAATATCAAGAACGAAGAAAAGGCCGACGAGATCGTCGAGAAGATCTTTGCGCCGGTTTATGACAAGGCCCTGGCCGACGGGAAAATCAAGTCCTGGGGCTGGTCTTCCCACGTGGTGGGCGGTGAATACCGCAAGCTGTCCACGATGTCCGGTGACAGTTTTGAGCAGGTCCTGGCGGCCCGCGGAGAGATTCTTGAAGCCATCTACGGTGATGGAGATAACGCGGCAGCGAACGAGTTCAGCGATATCTGCACCTCACACTCGGACTACCTGTGGGAAGTCGTGCACGAAGCCAGGTAGTAAACCATGCTCAAGGGATCAAATCCCCGCCTTGGCGGGGATTTGCCTTACAGGCAAGACGAGGAGACAGCATGAAAGTTTTCACAAAAAGCCGCCTGGCGGCGGTATCGGCCATCGCATTGGTGGTTTCTTTCAACGTCCATGCCGGTGAATCAGCAGAAGACAAGATCAGCCGGGCCATGTCCGCTGCGCCTTCTGCGGTAAGCCGGGAAGCCACGGTGATAGACAGCGACGGCAGCGTACTCAAGCAGGGCACGAACGGCTGGACCTGC
>JAZBOH010000216.1:0-4963 GCA_036351055.1 Lysobacterales bacterium | reverse complement strand
TCGCCGTAAAGGCGCCCTGGGCCGGGTCAAAAGCAAAGCCGTTGATCTCATTTTCCAGGCGCGTGCTGAAATAAGCGCCACCCAGGCTCAGAACGCCATCGAACCAGGTCGTATCCACACCGAACTCATAGCCGCGTGACTCTTCGGGTTTAAGGTCCGGGTTGCCGAGGAAAAAATCCTCGAAAAAGCCAAAGCGCTCCGTGAACGTTGGCGCCTTGGATGCGGTGCCGTAACTGCCACGCACGTGCACGTTTTCCTGCACCTGGTGGCTGAGGGCGATTTGCCAGGTACTGATGTCATCAAACTCGCTGTTACTGTCATGGCGGCCAGACACGGTCCAGGTCAGGCCGGCGAAGGGCTGGCCCACGTACTCGGCAGCCAGGCCGGTGACATCAAGCGACTGGTCCTGGTTCGGATCGCCGAAATCCGTGGCAATGCCGCGCTGAAGAAAATCGGTTTGGCGGTAATCGAGGCCGGCCGTAAAACGGTGCTGACCACCTCGAGCGCCTTCAAGAAGTGCGCTGCCACGGGCGCGAAACTCGAGCGTTTCCGCCGCGGTACGGCTGTTGAGCGCACCATCTGAAAAATTCAGATTATCCGCATCTGTATAGTTCAGGGACGCATTGCCCGACCAGATGCTGTCACCTGGTGCGAAGCGCAACTCGCCGCGCCAGTAGGCCTGCTCTGCCTCCGTGACGCGGTCGGCGTCCTGCGGCAGACCGGTTACAAAAAAGTCAAAGTCATCAAACTCACTGGTCGCGTCCGTGGCCTGCATGGAGGCCAGGAGCTCCAGCGCCTCGCTGATCTGCCATTCGAGGCCTGCGCTGAGGCTGGTGTTCTCCGTGCCGTCCTTCTCGCTGCCCACCAGGGAGGCGTTGATGCCGTCCGTGTCGTAGTAGGACAGGCCGCCACGCAGGCGCAGATTGTCGCCCGCCCAGGCGCCGTCAAGCGCCAGATCGGTGGTGCCAAAGCTGCCAAGCTCTGCACGCCCGCCCAGATGGTTAACGGTGCTGCCCTTGCGGCGAATAATATTCACCACGCCGCCGACCGCGTCGGAACCCCAGATGGCGCTTTGCGGTCCGCGCACGATTTCGATGCGCTCCACATCCGAGGTCAGGGCGTACTGCCACTGAAACTCATCGGTCGAGGCCGCGTCATTGGCGCGAACCCCGTCCACCAGCACCAGCATCTGGTTGGCCTCGGCGCCGCGCACGCGCAGCTGCGTTTGCGCACCCGGTCCGCCGGACTGGTTAACACTGAACCCCGGCACATCGCGCAGAATATCGGCGACAAACCTCACCTGGCGCGCCTCGATGTCTTCGCGCGTGATGATGGTTATGGAGCTGGCCACATCCCGGGCCGAAAGGGGCGCGAGCCCCGCGGTCACCACCAGCTCATCGAGTTCGGCGGGGGACTCGGCGGTGACCTCATCATCGCCAGTGGACGAGGCCTGGGCAATAGCGTTTAGGGAAAGCAGGCCGGTGAGCAGAACGGTAAATGGCCTGGTGAATGGCTTGGTGAATGGCTTGGCAATGGGCTTGCCTGCCTGGGGCAAAAACTGAGCAATGTTCATAGCGTACTCCCGCGTTCACACCCGAACGCAACAGGGAGCCATGGTGGAGGACTGATTTCGGACTATGCGGGTTTCGGGCAGGGTCTTACGCAGCGATTTCCTTGGGTAAAGTTGCGCAACGCGACAGCCGTCTTGTCACCCGCCCTCGCCCACCGCGATGGCCTGGTTACATAGACTGCTGGCCGGTCTCCGGACTCACGAGGGCACCTGTTTTACGCGATTCGCGCTGCCGGTGCTGCTGCCGGGTCGCCTTCCCGGACCGCTTGAAAACCCTGGTCCAGTGGCTGCGATGACCCAGCCCTCGTTTACCGTTGCGGGGGCAGTGACGGCTTTGATCCGGACCCGCCGAATCGCACCGTCTTCCCGTTTAAATCCCTGGCCGAGCGGCGCTGGGATCACCAACAGAACGAGCGGGAAGCATGCGTGAGTGGGCGCGCACCTGTCAACCAGCAGACGCCGCCGAAAGCGAACCGTTTCATTCCAGGGCACACCGGTAGACGCCGCGATAAAAAAACCCCGGCAGGACTGCCGTCCTGCCGGGGTTTGGGTTCACACCCTGTGCGACGGGATCAGAAGTTCCAGCGCACGCGGGCCTGCCAACGGCCCGGCGGGGTGAAGTAGTCGTTGAAAAGGAAGGATGTGACATATTCCTCGTCACTGCAGTTGGTGCACTCCAGCGTGGCCTGCCAGGTGCCCTCACTGCCCACCAGGGCGATGCCGGCGTTGTAAATGGTCACATCGCTGTTAAAGCCCTGACTGCTGGTTCCCACGAAGTTTTCGCTGATGTAACGGAGGTTACCAAAGGGCCGGATCACCAGGCCGCCACCAATGCCAAAGTCCACGGAGGTGCCAAGGGTGATCGTTGTGTCCGGGGCACGTTTGGGCACGGCCGGGTTACAGTTTCTGTCGTAGCCGGCAAAGCTCGTATTGGGCACGGTGCAGCCCTCCGGCAAGTCCACGTACTTGGCGTCCTGCAAGCCGACGGAAGCGAAGATCTTCCAGATATCAATGGGCAACCAGGTGATCTCTGCCTCGAGACCCTTGTTCTCCAGGCCGCCGGCGTTGGTGGTCAGAAACTGCCCCGATGGCGTGGCTGCGGTGGTCTGCAGATCCTCAACCTCTGAGTAGAACGCGGTGATGTTGGTGCGCAGCGTGCCATCCAGCCACTCCGCCCGCATGCCGATTTCATAGGACCAGATCTCTTCCGGCCCGAAAGGCTCATAGGCTGAAGGTGAGGTGCCGCGGGCGTTCCAGCCACCGGACTTGAAACCGTTGGTGGCCGATGCATAGACCATGAACTCATCGCTGATGTCGTAAGCATAAGCAATGCGTGGCGTCACCTTGGACTCGGACTGGCTCAGGGGAATACCCGCTGCGATCAATCCGGCCGTGGTCAGCACATCCGCACCGGTGTTATCCGCCAGGCCAATGTCCTTGTCTTCGTCCGTAAAGCGCGCGCCGACGGTCAGCGTACCCTTCTCACCGATCTTCCAGTCGGCCTGGGCGTAGACCGCGTAGCTCTTCGTGCCGTTGGTCAGCACCCGGTCCGCCAGTCGCAAACCACCAAACAGGTAGTCCGCAAAGTCCGTCGTGTTGTCCTCATCAAGGTAGAACACGCCGGTGACCAGGGTCATGCGGTCGTCCATCAGGTTGGCGACCCACTTCAGCTCAGCGGTGAGCATTTCGTGCGTGCCGGTGTTGTCGATCCAGAAGAAGTCGTCGTTGCCGGGACCGGGTACGGGACCCGGGAAGTTCAGCAGGAAGTCCTGGGACAGGTCGCGGTAGCCGAGTATAAGGCTGGTCCGTCCGGCGCCCAGATCAAAGCCAAGGTTGGAAACAACGC
This sequence comes from Lysobacterales bacterium, assembly GCA_036351055.1. Taxonomy (GTDB): domain Bacteria; phylum Pseudomonadota; class Gammaproteobacteria; order Xanthomonadales; family SZUA-36; genus JABDPF01. Next base: position 1,547 of record JAZBOH010000216.1, on the reverse strand, counting down.
TCAGCGTTTCCGTATCATTACCGTAATCGGCTTTTTGTACCCAGCCGGGGATCGGCGGCAGGCCACCCGGCAGCACGGTGGAAGTGAAGCGGTCATCGCCAATAATGTCGCCGTCCACATTGGCCGCATTGGTTTCCATGTAATCAACGGACAGGTCCCAGATCACATTGTCACTGGCCAGGTAACGCAGCGCGCCGCGAAAACCTTTCATGTCGACATCGTTGTAGGTACCACCGTCCGTCGTGTTATTGAGCCAGCCATCGTCCTTGATGATAAAGGCCGAAAACTTGGTCAGCACAGACTCGGAAAAAGGCATGTCAACCGTGGCGCGTCCCAGGTATTCATCAAATCGGCCATAGCCAACCTCGGCAAAGCCGCTGAATTCCTCACCGGGCTTTTTCAGGATGACATTGATCGCACCACCGGTGGTGTTGCGCCCGAAAAGCGTGCCCTGGGGGCCACGCAGCACCTCGATACGTTCCACGTCGAAGAAGGCGAAGTTGTTGGCGTTTTGACGGGTCACGTAGACATCATCCACGTAGGTACCAACGGCAGGGTCAAAGGTCGCGATGGACTCGTCGTTTCCCTGTGCCCTCAGGTAGTACATATTGGCAGTGCCGAGTCCCGTGTTATTGCCCCCAAAGAGGTTGGGAATGATATTGACAAGATCCAGCGTTGTTTCGATCTGGAATTCCTGCAAGGTCTGTTCGTCAAATGCCGAAACAGCCACAGGCACGTCCTGCACCGACTGTTCGCGCCGCTCTGCCGTAACCACAACTTCCTCAAGCTGGGCCATGACGGACGGGGCCTGAAAGGCGGTTATCGCGAGGCAAATGCTGATGCCCAGTTTTTTCCTGATTGGTTTATTGACCATACCGTTTTTGATCCTCTGCACCGTGGATGAATTTTTCTATCACAAGCGCTACTTAACTTCGCTGTAAGATCACGCTTCCAGTTGGTTTTTATTCAAACGAACGGCTAACTGCCAGTCCGCTTGTAAATGAGACATTAACATAACATTATGGGAATCAAACATTCCCATGCCATTGGCCATTGTTAAGGAATAGGAGAGAACATTCGCCATGCAGGATCTCGTGACCCACGACCTTAAAGTTCCCAAATCCCGCAACCAGCGCGCCAACGAGCGCTTCGTCGCATCGCTCCGGGCCTATGTGCTGGTGGAAATGGCCGATCAGATGCGCAGTGACTTCGAAAACCAGGTGCTGCCCGCGGCGGAGAAACAGGGTGAGGAACCTGCAGACGGTGTGGCGGTGCACAAGCTGATGCGCCAACGCGACGCTTTCCGCTTGTACAGCAGCATGCGTTGCACTGCCCAGGAAATGGTTTGGCGCTACGGCATTGACCTGCTTAACCCGGCGGCAGAAGCGCTCAAGGAAAAAGCGCAGACCCTGGCCGCGGATCAGTCCAGGGCCCAGGGCACTTTGACCCTGAACGACTCGCTGGCCAAACCGGATTACTACGACAAGGTGGATGTGCACCTTATGCCCGGCAACTACGATGCGCACGACCGCGATGTGGGCCCCCTG
>JAZBOH010000215.1:0-4753 GCA_036351055.1 Lysobacterales bacterium | reverse complement strand
TCTGTTCGGGCGTATCGACAGCCTCAAAGACAGTGCCTTGGAGACTTTCCTGGCCGCGGAGGACACTCGCACAGCTGCCCAGGTCTCGCTTGCCTCGGCCGTGGCCGTCGCTTACCTGACCCTGGCAGCGGACTGTGAAAACCTCGCATTGGCCGGCGAGACCCTGGCCGCCCAGAAAGAAACCTACGACCTGATCCTGCAATCCCGCGATTTCGGTATGGCCGATGACCTGCAATTGCGGCAAGCGCAAAGCCAGGTGGAGGCATCGCGTGTGGAACAGGCCCGTTTGCTGGGCCTGGTCACCGTGGACCGCAATGCGCTGAACCTGCTGGTCGGAACATCTTTACCGGAAGTATTACTACCCCGCCGGCTCAGCGATATCGTGGCACCTAAAGCGGTCAACGCTGGCCTATCTTCGAATGTGCTGTTGGCCCGTCCGGACATCATGGCGGCGGAACATCGCTTGAAAGCTATTAATGCCAATATCGGCGCCGCCCGCGCCGCGCTATTCCCAAGCATTACGTTGACCGCGGCCGGCGGAACATCTTCAGGTGAACTGTCCGGCTTGTTCGACGCCGGCAGCAAGTCGTGGAGCTTTAACCCGCAAATCAGTCTACCCATCTTCACAGGTGGGGCCTTGCGCGCCAATCTCAGGAAAAGCGAGGTTGAAAGGCAGATCGCCGTTGCCGAATACGAGAAAGCCATCCAGGTCGCGTTCCAGGAAGTCAGCGACGCGTTGTCCCTCGGTGGCACGCTGAACGTTCAGCGGACCGCACAGGAAGCACTGGTCGACGCGCTAGATGCCACGCACCGCTTGGCCCTCACCCGCTGGGAAGCGGGTATGAGCAACTATCTCGAAGTATTGGTCGCAGAACGCTCGCTGTTTTCGGCACGACAGGGCCTGATCTCGCTGCGCCTAGCCGACGAGGTCAATCGAATTACGCTATACAAGGTGCTGGGTGGTGGCGGTGATCCAACGCAACGATCAGAGGAGACAAAAGGAGGTGCCTAATGTACCTGACCGCGCTGCTCCAGCGGGAGCGATTGTTCGATGTGGCCGCGCGTTGGTTGAGCGGACAGCTTGAACCAGGGGACGTGCGGTTCGTCAGCGAGGTGTTCCTGCTTGAGCACGCCATAACCAACCAGGCCACGGTTGAATTCCTTCGCGCCGTGTCCGCACCGCTGCGGACCGGCCCTATCCGTTTGAAGCGGCTTAGGACCAAGGATCAAGTTCGACAGACCATCATTGAAAGCAGGTCAAATCCCTCTAAGCGTGCGGCAGACCTCTTCCTGTCCTGGCGTAACCGAGCTGAAGATTTCTTCCCTGGAATGCCGGTGGACATAACCGTTGCTTCAGGAGGCAAGGATGGTTTCCTGGCCATGGTCCGGCTCAAGCGCCTAATGCGGATCGCGGATAAAGCTACGCGGAAACTCGTGGCTTACCTGGAACGTGAATCTGGCAAGCTGGAAATTTCGCGAAAAGCACTAAGAATCGATGATGTGGTCGGTGCAAAGTTGGTGGTCGACAAGTGGCACCGGGAGCTCATCGAACTGGTCATTGCAGCAAATCCGAACGTTCAATCGGTAGTACGACGCGAACACCACGGTGCGTACAACGACGTCAAGCTGATCATCACCTTGCGTGCGCCCGAGACCGGCCCTACTATCGACCGCCTGCTACGAATGGACTGGTGCGGGGCCTCTCAAAGAGGAATTAGTCCCGCGACTTTGTTGCAGAGTATCCCCCATTACGTCGAATCCGGTGCGGATTCCTATGTCGTCGAACTTATCCTGACCGACTGGGACGAGCTCGTTGAATCCGAGTTCGGTCGCGCATTGCATGAAGAGCATATTGTTCGACAACGAACCGATCCGCGCTACGCGACACAGTTGGCCACCAATGCCGAATTGACGTTCATTTACCTGCTCACCGTTGCCGTATCGCCGGCCTCCGAGATTACCTCGTTGCCGGTCAGTATAAGCGGACGGCACCTTCCGGATGCCGTTTACGGAAGCGTGGCCTCCCTGTTTGGCCTGGAGTTGGACCAAAGCCCGTTGTGGCACGAGGAAATCGCCTTAGCAACCAAGGCGAATGAGCCGTGAATCTTGATAAGACCATCAAACTGGGGTTGATTCGATGGCGATTCGTAACGCTTATATGGCTGCTATTCGCGTTCCCTGCTATTACTCAGGCAGACTTTCCCGACTCGGGCTTCTGGAGTTTTCAGATTGAGAACGATTTGTTCGGCAGCAGCGACGACCGCTATTACACCAGTGGTTTCCAAGTCAGCTTCGCAACGACCGAAACGCCGCCTGCTTATCTGCAGGCCGTCAGCGAAGCGCTGCCCTTTTACAAACAGGGAGAAGTTAACATTTACGGCCTGACCTTGGGTCAGAACATGTTCACCCCGGAAGACACGGACCGCTCGGGCCTGGTTGTGGATGACCGCCCGTACGCCGGCTGGCTGTACCTGGAGACGGGTATTGCGCACGCCGATGAAATGCAGAGTGGCCAGCAAGTTATAAACGGATTTTTGATCACACTGGGGGTAGTGGGGCCGGCTTCCCTGGCAGAACAGACTCAGAACTCTTTTCACGACCTGATCAACGCGGACAAACCTCGTGGCTGGGACCACCAAATCGAGAATGAACTTGGTCTTAACGTCCGCTATGTTCGAAAAAAGCGATACCTCATTGAGCAGAACACCGGTCGCCAATTCGAACTCAGTCGCCACAGCGGCATCGTACTCGGAAACGTTTATACATACATCGCGGCCGGAGCGATGCTCCGGTGGGGCAGTCAGTTGGAGAACGACATCGGACCGCCTTCCATCGCACCCGGATTCACGGGCATGCCACCATTTAGACCTAATCCCACTATTAACTGGTATCTTTACGCAGGCTTCGAGGGTCGCCTGATGGGCCGCAACATCTTCCTCGACGGCAACACCTTCCGTGATAGCCATAGCGTGAACAAAGAAGCCCTGGTCGGGGACCTACAGTTTGGATTTGCTTTCCACGTCCGGAATGTACGGGTCGCTTTTAGCCATACTATCCGGAGTAAGGAGTTCGAGGGGCAGACCGAATCAGCAAGGTACGGTGCCATTAACTTGACTTTCTATACCGGCTAACTTTCAAAATACAAATCGATACCTCTCAACGTAGGTTTCGGAACGTCTAATCCATGTGGTGCCATTGGGGGGGGTGAATTGCCGGCCCAGCAGTTACCATATAGTAATATATAAGTTACAATATTCCTTTAAAATAATAACTTATAGGTTATATTGGTAATAATTAAAAATAACTTATAGGTTATTATAATGCGCTACCAGGAGCGGGCTATGGCCCGCAAGAAACTCGATAAGCGTTAGAATCTTCTGCGAAACGTAGATATTTTGGCTCGCCCTTCACGCGGATGGGTCAAGGCTATCCGTGAAGCGCTCGGTATGACAGGTGCCGGTCCGGCAGTGGGTGCTGACTTTTCCATTTCCCCTGCGCTTTCTGTTTGCCAACGACCCGAATGCGCTATCTGCGGTACTGACCGTGGTGCATCGCGCCATATCAACTTTCGTGGTCCATCAATCAGGCTTTGCCGTGTCTTCCGGCGCACGCACCGGTGCTGTTACGCTGATTCAGCGTTTCGGCTCGGCCCTTAACCTGAACGTCCACCTGCACATGCTGTTCCTGGACGGCGCTTACCGTTTCTGCACGAATCGACCGACCTTTCACCGCGCCCGTCCGCCGGCCGGTGAGGAACTCAATAATTTGCTCGATATCCTCAGCCGCCGCATCGTGCGAGTGCTGGAACGCCGTGGCCTGTTGATTGCCGATCCGGAGTGCCTGCAACTGGACATCGAACCCGGCTCCAGCCTGGACCACCTGCAGGCCGCTTCCATCAACTACCGCATCGCCATCGGACCTCATGCCGGGCGCAAGGCCCTGACCCTGTACAGCGTACCGCCGCTGGAGGAGGCGCCCACCAACCCACTGCTGGCCCGCAGGTCCGGCTTCTCATTACATGCCGCCACCGTCTGCGAGGCCTGGCAACGGTCACGCCTGGAACGCCTGTGTCGTTACATCACACGCCCGCCGATCGCCACCAAACGCCTCAATGTCGATGGCCGGGGCCGGGTGATCTACCGCTACAAACAACCCTTTCGGGATGGTTCAACGCACGTTGTGTTGGAACCGCTGGACTTCATCGCCCGCCTGGCCGCACTGGTGCCCCGACCGCGGCTGAACCTGACTCGGTTTCATGGTGTTTTCGCCCCGAACTTCAAGCATCGCGAACGCATCGTGCCGCAGCGGACACGGCGCACGGACGAAGGTCACAAACCCGTGGCCCCTATGAACTGGATGCAGCGGCTCAAACGGGTCTTCGCCATCGACATCGAGACCTGTCCCGAATGCGGCGGCAAGCTGCGGGTGATCGCCTCCATCGAGGATCCGCCGCTGATCGCGAAGATTCTGGGCCATGTTCAGCCGCGTGAAGCCCTTTCCACCAACACACCACGCGCACCACCAGAACTATTTCCGGAGCTGACTCTCTCCTAAAGTGATTGGGTGGAAGCCCAGGGGATCTTTCGGCTACTCGCCGGGTTTTCAGGCTTATCTCAAAGATTCACTGGCCTGTTGGCCTGATGAAATGCTGTCAGAGCACGAATCACCCGCCTACAGCGTGGATCTTTCACCCGTAATCGGGGAAACATACTTGCCTGAATGACCACAGACGTGGTTCATTCTTCCTATCCGC
>JAZBOH010000214.1:0-14840 GCA_036351055.1 Lysobacterales bacterium | reverse complement strand
GATCAGGCCGGAGCGGGGGTCATCGGCTTTGCGCTCGGCCGGGGAATCCCCGTGCTGCACCTGCTGAATATCAAGGCCCTGGCCGGGAAAGCGGGAATCCCGTATGACAGCGAACCGCGTGAAAGGGGTCCCCTGGTGGTGAATGCCTGGTGGTCCCTCGCCGGCGTCCTGCTGTTTTTCACCGTCTTGCTGACCCACAAACGCTGGCGCCTGGAAGCCGGGTAGAAAAAGGTACCGGATCCATTTATTGCACCTGAAAACGCAATAAATGGATCCGGTACCTTTTTCAGGTTTTGCGATCACGGAGAAACGGTATGAGCAGGATGGCGAGTACGGCTAGCAATGAATCCACGTAGAAGACGGCTGCGTAGTCAATGCGCTCGGCAACGATGCCCTGCCAGTAATTGGTCAGGCTGATGGCCAGGTTGCTCATGGCCATGAAAGCGGTGAACTGGGTCGCGGCAACGGCCGGGTTGGTCATGCCCATGAAGATGGCGTTTCGTACGCCATAGGCCATTCCATAGAAAAATCCGTGCGCGATGATGATCCCGTAAAACAGGTGTGATGGCACGGCGGTCAAGCCGACCAGGGAAATCTGTATGCCAAGCAACAGGGTGGGCAAGGCAGTCAAGAAATAGGCAATAGCAACGACCCGTTTTGCCCCGAAACGGTCTCCGAGCAAGCCCCCGGCGATACAGCCCAGGGCGGATGAAATCGTGTTGAATATCTGCAGTCGGGCGATCTGGCTCGAATCCAGGCCATAGTCGACCTGGATGGTCGCCAGCGTGGCGTAGGCAAGCGCCATGGCCCCCATGGGCAGCAGGGAAAAAGCCACGCCGAAAATGGGGCCGCTGCCGGACTGCCAGAAACTTGCATACACCTCTTTGACAAACGCAATCATCGAGGTAATGAGCTTTCGGACCAAGTGGTCTTGCCGTTCCGCCTCAGGGTTGGCGTACGGGTCCTGGACGAAGAGCAGCACGAACAACAGGTTCATGAACAGCAATAAGCTGATGTAGGCCAGGGCGACCTTGAAGCCAAACAGGCCGGAGACAAAAACGGCGGCGCCTCCGCCGAGCATGATGCCGAAGTACTGGCCGGCAAACATGAAGCCGTTGCCCCGGCCCCGTTCACTGACGCGCAACGAACTGACCGCAAGTGAATCGATGGCGACGTCCTGTGTCGCGCAAAACAGGTTGGTCAATACGATCATGATCAGCAGCAGGGTGAAGTTCTCCCTGAAGTCCACCATGGCCGTGATCAGCAACGTGATGATCATCATCACGGTGCAGAAAATGATCCATGCCCTGCGCCCACCCAGGCGGTCCAGCTTGATCAGGTCAACAAGCGGAGCCCATGCCCACTTGAAAGCCCAGGGCAGGAAAAGGGCGCCGACGAAAGTTCCGATCAGTTCCAGTGAAACGTCTTGTTGGCGCATGAAAGCGACCATGGCGATCGAGGTGAAACCGTAGGGGATGCCTTCAGAAATGTAGAGCAGGGCAAAAGTGAGGAATCGTCCGTTCCTTGTCGCAAGCAGATTCCTCGAGTTCAAAAATCAGTTCCTCGGTTGGGGGGCAGGAAGATTGCCCGGGGGTTCGGTCATTGGACGCGCAACATGTTGCCACAAAAAAAGGTACCGGATACATTTTCCCAGGTTAAATGTATCCGGCCCCTATACTGGAACCGCATAATGGCGCCGTTTAGAAAAAGGGGCCGGATACAATTATCAGACTTAAATGTATCCGGTACCTTTTTTTGGCCCCTTTTTTCAGCCTTTTTTCAGGGGCATTTCAGCTCGGAACCCTGCAGACGGGCAAGTTTCTGCAGGCGCATTTGCTGCTCGCCGTTCATGCCTGAGAGTGTCGCCATTGCGTTACTGCAATCGTCGAATTCGATGCTCAGCGTGCCCCAGGTGGTTCGAGTGATATCGTCAGCTTCGAAGTTTCCAAAGCGGCCGCCGGTGGCCAGCGTCATGTCCAGGACCAGCGGGGTTTCGAGCATGACCTGACCCTCGAATACCCCCAGTAACCACAATCTCCGCGAGTCGTTGCCGTAGCCGTAGAAGGAAATGACGATGCGCTCGTCATCCAGGCTGTGAAGTACAAAACCCTGGCCCGAGGTAGCCGGGTCAAACCAGGTCCCGGTGATGCCCGCGCTGTCGGCCAAGGGCGGACTCTTTGCATAGCACTCCAGGCCAGCCAGTCCGGCAAGGCGGACCATGTCCAGGACCTGCCGGCCAGACTGGCCATCGAGCACGGCGGTTGCGTCCCTGCAGGTATTGAACGTGATGATCAGGCTGCCCCAGGGAACGGTTTCAACCTGGTCCGGGCTGAACGACCCGAAATTTCCGCCGGAGGACGCATGGAGCACGATTTCAGCCGGCCGGCCTGCTTCGAAAGGCAGTTCGCCGGTGCCGAGCAGCCATAAGGGCCTGCCGTCGTCTTCATAACCATAGAAGCTGATGACCGAGCGCCTGTCGTCGATTGCATGCAGAACGAAGCCCTGGCCGGACGTTTCGGGGTCAAACCAGGAGCCGCTGACCGCACCCATCCAGGGCGTTGCGGCGGGCAGTTTACTGCTTATTTTGCGCAGGGCGCGCCCGTTGACCGCGTCCTCGCCGTAGAACCAGATCTCTTCTCCGGCCTGGACGAAGTGGTCGGCACTGGTGATCTCCACACCGTCGCCGGTCAACAGGCGCCCGAGTTCGCCTTCGCTCCAGGCCCAGACCAGGGAGTAGCCGCTCGCGGCGGTTTCCTTGATGTAGGCGAATGGAAAGCGAGGGTTTGATCCCACGAACTCGAATGTGGATCCTGCCTGGTCGCCGGGAAAGTTATAGGGCACTTCTTCGGCTTCATTTTCGCCCAGGCGAAAGATGCGGTCTCCAACAAGGGCGAACGCGGTTCCGCCCAGCACCGCGGCCGAAGCGCGTGCCATATCGGCATCGCTGTTGCCCAGGCTGTATACCGCGGCGGACCCGCCGTTCAAACGCAGGACGCTGGTGCGTGCGCCCGGGGGGTCGATCACGAGCGGCGCCAGGTTGTCGACGAGGTAGATGGCCCCGGCTGCTTTCACTTGTGGGTCTTCAGCGTCCAGCGAGCCAGGCAACTCACCTGTAAGGGGGAGCGCCCAGGCGGTCGAGCCATCGGTTCTGAAAAATTCGGACTGGCCGCCGGGTCCCAGCGCGGCAAACAGCCAGTGGTCGTCCAGTGGCATGAAAAGCCACGGCCGTGAACCTGCCGGGCCGGGTACGATATCTTCCAGGAGTGCGTATTCGTTTCCGTCGAAACGCCAGGGTTCCTCACCGTGAGCCGGATCGGCGCCGGAGAAGAGCAGGGCATCGAAAAACGTGCCTTCCAGGTTGGCACCGGACTGTCCCTCCGGGTCGAAAGGCGGTTCAACGCGGAATTCGGCGCCGTCTGTTGAATACAGGACGTATTCGCCGCTCCCGCCCCGCACAGCGAAATACAGGCGGCCGTTCATCAGTCCGCGCCCGGCCAGGACGCCCCCGTCCGGCCATGATTCGACGCTGACCACGCGCTCCACCGTGTGGCCGTCCGTGCTCCAGAAGCCATTGCCGTGCTCGTCCGAGCCCGTGAAGTAGTGCCTGCCAAGGAATGGAGGTGAAAGCCCAAACTCGATGGGCGCATCATCCAGAGGTGTGGTGTCGATCCTGCTCAGCAACTGGTGATCGCCACCGGCATCCAGGAGGTACAGATTGCAGCCGTGTTCAGCGGTATGGATATTAGCCAGGATTTCACCGCCAAGCTCGAACATGCCAAAACACGTTTTGCCTGAACCGGGGTCGCCCGTGAACCGGGCGACGATCGAAGACTGCTGGTCCCGGATCAGAGGGTCGGGCGCCTGGGTCGCGGCGATCAGCGCTGCCACGCTGAGACGGACTTCGGGCAGTATCGGGTAAAACGTATCACCGGGACATACCGTCGTTGAGCAGGCGGTCGGCGAGGGATTGCCGTCGCGGTGCCCGGAGATCGTGTCGAGGTCCAGTTCGGTGCCCGGGTGGTAGCTGATGCCCACGGGATCGAGGCCTTCACGCGAGGCGAGCCAGGCCAGGAGCTCATCCAGGCTGTCGAGCGCCGCGGCCGTGGGTTCCACGTGGGTGAAGTCGCCGAGCAGGGCGATGCCCTGTGTGCCGCTGTTCTGGCAGGAAAAATGGGCGCCGCGGACGTTGTCTCCGCCGGCACGCCCGGTATACACCGTGCCGCCCGGGTCGACCAGGAAGTTGTAGCCGATATCCCCCCAGCCCCGGGTAATGGCGTGGTAGGACCAGATGGCGCGCACCTCGGCCGGCCAGTTGCTGGCGGAATTCGTGGTTGCCGTATGGTGCACGATGAGGTGGCTGACGTCGGTGATCACCTCGTCGAGCCCGGGTGATTCTTCTCCGTCCGGGCAGCCCCATTCCGTGCGCGACAGCATGTCTGGTGCCCCGGTACCGACCCGCCGGGTTTCGCTGCTGCTGGATGTGACGGCGTCGATGAAAGAAATTTCCAGCGAGGTCAGTTCGGGTGACGAGGCAGCTGCCTCGGTCCGGCTCATGCCGACCGAATACTGGACGTGTCTTATGCCATCGGGAAAGCTTAGCAGTTTGCCGTAAAACATCTTCGAGCCGTGCACGGTCATGTGCTCGTCGATCTCGATGTCGATCCAGGGCGACCAGCGGGCCCCATCCGGCGATGTGCGGACGGCCAGCCCCAGGGCGCCGTCCCCGAATTCTGCCGACCAGCTGATGCCCAGGTGCGAGGCGGGAATGGGCGCCTCAATGGGAAAAGATTCGGCCAGCCCGGCGATCGTGCCTTCGGCCAGGAAGATTCTTCCGGCCTCGGCGAACAAGTTGCGGGAGGCCGGGTTGCCAGCTGACTCCACCAGTTCCACGGCCAATGCGCGATTGACCACGGTGGCCGTATCGGCGGCCGGGCAAGTGCCTGGAAGTGCCAGGGCCAGGCAAGAAACCAGCAGGGAAAGAAAGCGATTGAAGGGCATAAGCCAATTTAACCTGTGGCTGGTGTTTTTGGTATAGTCCGCCGCACTATGCCTGATTTTCGTCGAATTGACATACCCGAAAAAGACCGCGCCCTGAGGGCCGATGTCAGCCTGCTCGGCACCCTGCTGGGCGACGTGCTGTCCGAACAGCACGGCCCCGAACTGTTGGAAAAGGTCGAGGCCGTGCGCCGGGCCGCCATCCTGCAGCGCCAGGAAGGTGACTCGGGCGGACTTCAGGACATTCTGGGATCGCTCGACCACGAACAGGTCATGCTGGTGGTCCAGGCCTTTGCGGCCTACCTGAGGTTGGTCAACCTCGCCGAAAAGGTTCACCGCCTGCGCCGCCGGCGGGTATACCTGCGGGCACAGATCGGTGCGCAGCCGGGCAGCCTGGAAATGGCGCTGGGCCTGATGAAACAGCAGGGTGTCGATTCGGCGGCGCTGGTACAGGCGATCAATGCCCTGCGTATCCAGCCGGTCTTTACCGCGCACCCGACCGAGGCAACACGCCGCACCATCCAGGAGAAAGAATACGACATCGTTCTGCGCCTGGCCGAATTGCTCAACCCGGACCTGACGCCGCAGGAAGAAAAGCTGGCGCTGCACCGGATCCGTTCTTCTTTGACCAGCGCCTGGCAGACGCGCCTGGTGCCGCACCAGCGGCCGACGGTGGCGGATGAGCTGGACAACATCCTGTTTTACCTGACCGACATTCTCTACCGGGTTACGCCGGTGTTTTACGAGTCTTTCAAGGCGGCTTACGAAACCCATTTCGGAGACTGTCCGGATGCCCTGTTGCGCGACACCATCCTGCGTTTCGGCTCCTGGGTTGGCGGCGATATGGACGGTAACCCGAACGTGACCTCGCAGACCATCCTGGCGACGCTGGCCACGCAGCGCACGGTCATCATCCGCCGTTACCTGCCCGATGTGCGCCGCCTGGGACGCTTCCTCAGCCAGTCGCTGTCTGAAATTGGATTTTCCCAGGGCATGATCGACCGCTTGGCCCAGTACCGGTTGCGCTTCCCCGAGATCAACCGGGCCATCCCGGAACGTCACCTCGATATGCCATACCGCTGCCTGCTGCGTATGGTGGCAGGCCGTCTCGAGGCTACGATCGCGGACTCGGAGCACGCCTACCACTCGGCGGAGGAATTTGCCGCTGACATCAGCCTGATACGGGACAGCTTGCAAGCCAACCGCGGCGAGCACGCCGGAAAATTCGGGGTCGAACGCCTGCTGCGGAGAATCCATGCTTTCGGCTTCCACCTGGTCACGCTGGACGTGCGCCAGGATGCCCTGCTGCACCGTCGGGTGATGGGCGAGTTGCTGGGTTGTGACGACTGGTTACAGCGCGAGCCGGCCAAGCGCGCAGCGGTTCTCGCGCACCTCCTGGCGGAAGGCGGTTTGCCCACGGTATCCGGCCTGGAATCATTTTCAGACGAAGCGGACGAAGCATTGGCCGTGTTCCGGGCCATTTCCTCAGCCCGGCAGTTGTATGGCGGTGCGGCGATCGGCCTGTTCATTATCAGCATGACCCAGGGCGCCGACGATGTACTGACGGCGCTTGCCCTGGCGGAAATCGCCAACCCGCACACCGGTGCGGCCTCCCACCTCGACGTGGCACCCTTGCTGGAAACGGTTGACGACCTGGAGGCAGGGCCGGATATCATCCGGAGCCTGCTCGATTTCCACGTGTACCGCGCTCACCTGGACGGCCTGGGCAAGCGGCAGGCGGTGATGGTGGGTTATTCCGACAGCAACAAGGACAGCGGCATCGTCTCCTCGCGCTGGGCCCTGCACGAATCACAAAGACGGCTGGTCCAGACCGGACAGGACCGAGGTATCGATATCGTGTTTTTTCACGGCCGCGGCGGCACCGTCAGCCGTGGCGGTGGAAACCTGGTCAACGGCATTCTCGGGGCGCCGCCCGATACGGTGAAGGGCTTCCTGCGCCTGACCGAGCAGGGCGAGGTCATCAACCAGAAGTATGGCGTGCGTTTCCTGGCCCTGCGCAACCTGGAGTTGGTGACGGGGGCAACCCTGTATCATTCCATCGGCTACGCAGCCCAGGGCCTGGGCCAGCAAGAGCATGAGGTCCTGGCCTTCATGGCAGAGCGCTCACGGCAACGCTTCCGTTCCACCGTCTATGAGGACCCGGCTTTTCCATCCTATTTCCGGGCCAGCACGCCAATTGACGTGATTGAGCAGCTGAACATCGGATCGCGCCCGGCGTCCCGCCGGTCGGGCGAGGGCATCGAGAACCTGCGCGCCATACCCTGGGTATTTTCCTGGGCGCAAATCCGGGTCGGGTTTCCCGGCGTGTTCGGTTTTGGCACCGCGCTGGATGGCGCGATCGAGAAATTCGGCTTGCAGGCGCTCCGCGCATTGCTCAAGAACCAGGTGTTTTTCAAGGCCATGGTCAGCGATGTGGAAATGGTTCTGGCCAAGTCCGAGCTCGGTATCGGCGCGCGTTACGCCGACCTGGCGGGGCCCGGCTCACGGCATTTTTTTGCCACGATCGAAACGGAATTTTCCCTGGCGACTTTGCGCATATTGCAGTTGAAGCAACTCGACAGGCTGCTTGACGATCAGCAGGTTCTGCAGCGCAACATCCAGATGCGCAATCCGTATGTCGACCCCTTGCATCTGCTGCAGGTCGACCTGTTGCGCCGCTGGCGCGAAGGTGGGCGTGAGGACGATGGGTTGCTGGATGCATTGAAAGCAACCGTCAAGGGAATCGCCCTAGGCATCCAGAATACCGGTTAGAAACAATTCCCCCTGACTTAAGTCACTATGCCCGGCTTCGGGTCTCGTGCATAATACTGACCGACCGGACGGTCAGTTTGCGCAAGGAATCCTGAACATGTCGACCATTCTCATGAAAAACGCCGCCACGCCGCACTCCGCGGGAGGGAAGGCCATACTGGATGCGGCCATCCGGCTATTCTCCGAGCAGGGATTCGACGGTGTCTCGATGCGCGGTGTCGCCCTGGAGGCGGGGGTCAGCAAGTCGAATATCTACCACCACTTCGAATCGAAAGAAGCCCTTTACCTGGCCATCATGCAGGCGAGTGCGCAGAGCCTGTCGGAAATGGTGGAAACCCTCGCTGAAGGCAAAGGCGATTTCGAACAGCGTTTGCGAAAATTTGCGCAGGTTCACCTGGCCCACCTGTTTGAAAACGCAATGACCGTTCGACTCTTGCTCCGGGAACTTTTTTCAGGGGAGTCGAAGTGGCAGAAAATCATGGCCGAGCAGGTTGTCGGCGGCATTTTCGAACGCCTGATCGGCATTTTCGAAAACGGCCAGAAGGCCGGTTTGCTGCGGGCGGGCGTTGACCCGGGTCTGTGCGCCACCCTGATACTCGGAATCGACCTGTTCTACTTCCAGTCCTACGAAATGAAAAAGTATCCGCCGTTGAACCGGTTCGATCGGCCCAACGAACAGTTCAGCGAAGAAATGATGGATATCATCCTGCACGGAATGTTGATCCCTGCCGGCCAGAGGAGCCTTGAATCATGAACATCTCCCGCTGTGCCATTTTCCGTCTGCTTTCGTTGGCGCCCGTGCTGGCTGCAATGCTTGCCGCGTGCGGCGACGGGGCCGGCCAAGACGGGGAAGGCGCCGGGACGCGGGCGGTGGCAGTGGAAATCGCCCGGGTCGAGTCCCGTGATGTCCAGACCAGTCTGCATTCCGTGGGCCGGCTGGTCAGCCGGAATACGCCGCTACTGGCCGCCGAAGTTGGCGCGCGGGTGATGGATGTACGGGTTGATGACGGTGAAACGGTAGAACAGGGGCAGGTACTGATCCGGCTCGACACGACCGCCTTCGAACTGGCCCGGCGCGAGGCCCAGGCCGCGATCCAGTCGCTGGTCGTGAGTATTGCCAACGAGGAACGGCGGGTCAGCCGCTACCGGGACCTGAAAACGACCAACGCGATGTCGCAGGAACGCCTGGATGACGCCGAGGCCAAGCTGGCGGCCGACCGGGCATCGATGGCGGCGGCCGAAGCCCGCCTGGCGATCACCGAGGACCGCCTATCCAAGGCCGAACTGCGTTCCCCGGTCAACGGCGTGGTGGAAAAACGCCACGTGTCCGTGGGTGATTACGTCCAGCCCGGAAGCCCGATGCTTACGGTGACGGATACCCGCAATCTGCGCGCCGAGCTTCCGTTTCCGGAAACCGTCGGTCACCTTCTACAGCCGGGCCAGCGCATGATGCTGGAAAGCCCGATCGCACCGGGCCAGGTCTACGAGGCCACGGTGGACCTGATCAAGCCACAGGTCGGCATGGCCAGCCGTTCGCTGGTGGCCATAGCCCATATCAGTAACCCCGGCGAATGGCGGCCTGAAGCCACCGTTGAAGCCGTGGTGGTGGTTGAAAATCGGCCATCGGCCGCCGCCGTCCCGGTGGTCTCCCTGGTTGAACGCCCTGCGGGGCAGGTGGTTTACGTACTGGATGATGTGGCGACCGGTATTGTGCGCCAGCAGGTCGTCGAGCCGGGCCAGCGTCAAAACGGCTGGATCGAGATCCTGTCCGGGCTCGAAGTCGGCGAAACCGTGGTCAGCGATGGTGCCCATTACCTGAGTGACGGCGCCCGGGTCAGTGTCCGGGATGGTGGGTCATGAATGAATCGCCGAAGCCGGGTGCAAAAACACCCGTCATGCAACAACTGGGCAAGAGTCTGCCCGAGTTTTTCATTGAGCGGAACGTGTTTGCCTACATGCTGTCCGGCGTGCTCCTGCTATTCGGCCTGATCGCCTACGACCGCATCGGCGTCGATCGCTTTCCGAAAATTGATTTCCCCATCATTTCGGTGCAAACGGTGTTGCCGGGCGCCAGCCCGGAGATCGTCGATTCCAGTGTCGCCAACCTGATCGAGACCACGGTCAACAGCGTGCCGGATATCGAATACATCCAGTCCACGTCGGCGCCCGGCGTATCGGTTGTCATTATCCGCTTCGGACTCGACAAGAACGTGGATATCGCGTTCAACGAAGTACAGGCGAAGGTCAACCAGGTGCTTCCCGGTCTGCCCAAGGAAGCCGATCCACCCGTTGTCGCCAAGGTCGAGTTTGGCGCCATGCCGGTCATGTGGCTGGCGCTGACCGGTGACAGGACCCTTCAGCAGCTCAATCAATATGCGCGTAATTACATTAAGAAGCGCTTGGAAACCATTGATGGTGTTGGTGAAGTAAGGCTTGGGGGTGAACGAAAGCGCACCATCCGTGTCAACCTGGACCCGGACCGGATGGCGGCGTTTGGCATCGCTGCAAACGATGTGATCGGGGCGTTTGCAGCTGAGCATATCCGCATGCAAGGCGGTTTCCTGGTCGGTGGTGAGCTCGAAAAACTGGTCAAGCTGGACCTCGAATTTCACGACCCGCGGGAACTGGAGCAGCTGATTATTGCTTATCCACAGGGTGCGCCGATTCGCCTCGGTGACATCGCTGACGTGGTGGATGGCCTCGAGGACCACCGCAAGTTCGCCAGTTTCAATGGCCTGCCGACCGTGGGGATTGGCATCGTCAAGGTGGATAACGCCAATACCGTGACCATCGTGCAGGAAGTCGAGCGGCGCCTGGCCGAAGAAATCCTGCCGGCCTTGCCGCCAGGCATGAAACTTGAAGTGGCCTACAGCGACGCCGACCTGATCGAAGATATCGTCAGTGCGCTGGAAGAGCATATCGTGCTGGGCACCCTGTTGACTGCATTGGTGGTGCTGCTTTTCCTCAAAAGCCTGCCGGGCACCCTGATAATCGCCGCGGCCATCCCGGTGTCGCTCCTCGGCGCGGTAGCCGTGATGTATTTCGCGGGTTTCACCTTCAATGCCATGACCTTGCTGGGCCTGTTGCTGCTGATCGGGATCGTGGTGGATGACGCCATCGTGGTGCTGGAGAACATCTACCGGCAGATGGAAATGGGTAATACCGACCCGGTCAGCGCATCGCGACGGGGCAGCCGCCAGGTGGTTTTTGCCGTGTTGGCGGCGACCATGACCCTGGTGTCCATTTTCGCGCCGGTTATTTTCATGGAAGGCATCATCGGCAGCTTTTTCATGTCCTTCGCGGTGGTGGTCACGGTCGGTGTACTGGTTTCCCTGTTCGTGGCCCTCTCACTGACGCCTGCCCTGTGTTCCCGGCACCTCAGGTTTTCGGCTGAGCACGGCCCCCTGTACCGTTACATCGAGCGCGGCTTCAAGGCCATGGACAGCCGTTACCGCAGGCTGATTACGTCGAGCCTGCGGCACCGGAAGCTGGTGCTGCTCGCCGCGTTCCTGGCGGTATTGAGCAGTGGTTTTTTCTTCGGCCAGGTGGACAAGGGATTCATGCCTGAAGAAGACGAAGGGCGCTTCCTGGTCGCGGTCAAGGCCCCCCTGGGTTCCAGCATCGAGTACACGGAGTCCAAGATCCGCGATATCGAGGCGATCCTCGCCGGGTACCCGGCCATCGTTTCCTCGTTTGCCACCATCGGCGACGACCAGGCACGGCAGGTGAGCCAGGGCAGCGTGGTGGTGAACCTGGCGCACTGGGACGACCGTGATGTGGCACAGGGCGAGGTGATGGATTCGCTGCGCCAACGCTTCGCCCGTATACCGGGTGTCGAAACCTTCGTGACCGAGGTGCCGATGGTTGGCGGCCAGCGGGGCGACCCACTGCAGTTCGTATTGCGAGGCCCGGACCTGGAGCGTGTGGCCCTGTTGGCGGCGGACCTGCGGCAGGAGCTGATGAAGAATCCCGACATCGGCAGCCTTGACCTGTTATTGCAGCTGGAATTGCCGCAGCTGGAAATGTCACCCAACCGGGAACGCATCCGGGACCTTGGCCTTTCGACGCGTGATGTCGCGCTGGCCGTGAATGTACTGTCCGGTGGTTATGACGTGGCCCGCTATAACGATGATCCGGGTGACGGCGAGCGCTACGACGTGCGTTTGAAAGCGGGGCAGGGCAGCCTGCAGAATGCGCCCGACCTGAGCAGGATCTATCTGCGGACGCCTGCCTCTGAACTGGTGCGCCTGGATAACCTGGTGGAAATGCGGCAAAGCCTGGGGCCGGCGGTGGTTTCCCGCTACGACTTGCAATATTCGGCCCAGTTCCTTGGCACGCCCCGGATGGCCGAAGCGGCCGCCATCGACTACGTGCTGGAAACGGCCGAGGCCATGCTGCCGCCAGGTTACGGCGTGCGCATGATCGGCCGCTCGTCCGAGTTCGGAAAAACCGTGTACTACATGCTGTTTGCCTTTGTCACGGCGATGATCCTGGTCTACATGGTGCTGGCCAGCCAGTTCAATTCCTTCCTGCAGCCGCTGATCATCATGGTGGCCCAGCCCCTGGCGATCATTGGAGGTGTCGGCGCCCTCTGGCTGACCGGTCATACGCTGAACATCTACTCGATGATCGGCCTGGTCCTGCTGGTCGGCCTGGTGGCGAAGAACTCGATCCTGCTGGTCGATTTGACCAACCAGATGCGCGCTGAGGGCATGGGTATCAACGACGCCCTCGAAGCCGCCTGCCCGATCCGCATGCGGCCCGTGCTGATGACCTCGATCACCGTGATCCTGGCCTTGTCGCCTGCCGCCATCGGACTGGGGGCGGGTTCTGCAACCAATGCACCCTTGTCGGTTGCGGTGATTGGCGGCCTGGTCAGTTCAACCCTGCTGACCCTGGTTGTCGTGCCGGCCCTGTATTCACTGGTGGAGCACAAGGTGGAGCGTTTCCGCGACAGGGCAAGCGCGTGACTGGACGGTGGCTCTGCCCGCGCACATAATCGCAGCTACTCGAAGAATCCAGCCTGGAGAAAACACAGCATGAAAACAGTCCTGATTACCGGCGCAAACCGGGGCATTGGTCTTGAAATGGCCGCACGTCTGCATGCCAGGGGCGACAACGTGATCGCGGTTTGCAGGCGTTCGAGCGCGGAGCTCGGTGGGTTGGGGATCGAGGTCATTGAAGGCATCGATGTGGGCGGTGATGATTCCGTGCAGAAACTGGCCGCGGCTGTAGGCGAGCGCAGACTTGACTGGCTGGTGAACAATGCCGGGATTCTCGAACGCAGCTCGCTGGAGAATCCTGATTTTGAGGCCATGGAACGCCAGTTCCGTATCAACGCCATTGGTCCCTTGCGGGTCACGGCCGCACTGCGCGAGCGGTTGTCGGCGGGGTCGAAAGTTTTTATCGTGACCAGCCGGATGGGATCGATCGGCGACAACGATTCGGGTGGTTCGTACGGCTACAGGATGTCGAAGGCGGCTGTTAACATGGCCGGGAAAAGCCTGAGCATCGACCTGAAAGAAACAGGTATTGCCGTGTTCCTGCTGCACCCCGGCTGGGTATCGACGGATATGACCCAGGGTACCGGTATCCCGGTTGAGGAATCGGCTGCCGGCCTGATCCGGACGATGGACGGCCTCGATATCGGCAAGACCGGCACCTTTTGGCACCAGGAAGGTTACGAACTACCGTGGTGATGACGTACCCGCCAGGTCTATTTCTCCGCTCTCGCTGATCCTGATCGAAGGGTACAGTCCGCCGAGGTCCAGCTTCGCCTCGAACGCGTAGTTCATGGAAGGGTCCTGGGAGCGCATCAGTTCGTTGACCAGGCGCAGGCCGCTGAGTAACTGGACGCTGGCGGTGAGCGTCACGTCCTCCTGCGTATACGCTTCGATGACAGGAAAGTCCTTTCCAACGCCCTTCACGAGTTCATGGCCTTCAAGGGAGATCGTGTAGACGATGCCTTGCAGGTCAAGGTCCTGGCTGTTGGGGTTGATGATGCGCAGGCCGACCTCGAAAGCGGGCACCATGCCCTCGGAAGGCAAGGCTCGAAACGAGGTCATCGCGACTGAAGGTTCTTCGTAGTCCGGGCTCATCGTTGCACAGCCCGGCAGCAAAACAAGTAAAAAAAGGCTCGACAGCAGTGATTTCAATCCAGTCCTCCCGGTAATAGCGGATCTTGCGATGATCCGGCGAGTCTAGCAAAAAGCACTGGCGCCGGGATTGCTTTCTGAAACCGGGGCATCCATCTATTGATCATGGACGCGAACCTCAAAGCCGGTCTGTTGATCGCCATGTCCCTCCTCGCCGTCATCATCGTGATGGTTGTGCTGGCCCGTTGGGCCAGAACCGGCAGCAAGGGCGCCGTGCTCTCGGGTGCGCTCCTGACGATGTTTGCGCCCGACCCCGAGTTGGAGAAAAACATCCGCCTGGCCGAAGAGGCGCGTCAGGAACAGCACGAAGAAGATGAAGAGGGCCAGGACCGGGATCCTCCGGTCGACGGCAAAACACCGGTCTAGTCCCTGAATTCGGCGATTTCTTCCAGCGTTTTTTTGCCGATCACCGGAACGCTGGCGTCCTTGGCCGGGTGTCCGGCCACGATCACCATGTACGCGCGTTCGTCTTTTGGCCTGCCCAGCACCTGGTTAAGGAATTTCATCGGGCTGGGTGTGTGCGTGAGCGTTCCCAGTCCGGCCTTGTGCAGCGCCGTCAGGAGGAAGCCACAGGCAATGCCGACCGACTCGGCGGTGTAATAATTCTTGCGCTTTTCGCCGTTTTTTCCGTATGAGAATTTGCGCAAAAACACGACGATCAGCCAGGGCGCGATTTCCAGGAAGGGTTTTTCATGGTTGGTGCCCAGTGGCGCCAGTGCCTCCAGCCACTCCCCGGAGGCGCGGTGTTGGTAAAACGCGACCTCCTCTTGCTCGGCGGCCTGGCGGATCTTCTTCTTCAATTCCGGTTCCGAGATCGCGACAAAATACCAGGGCTGCATATTGGCCCCATTGGGCGCGGTTCCGGCAGCCAGTAAGGCGTTCTCGATAACCTCCCTCGAAACAGGCTGGTCGGAAAAT
>JAZBOH010000213.1:0-5929 GCA_036351055.1 Lysobacterales bacterium | reverse complement strand
TGTTGAAGCGTTGCACCATGATTGGATACACGTTCACAAGCAAATTGATGACGGTCGAAATCAGGAAATTATGGTTTCCGGCCGCCGGCCGCCTGATTGGACGATCTTGAGGCGATCAATACCCCGCAGGCGGGTAACGATATCGCCACTGCTTGGAACGAATTTCTTGTAAATGCGCACCCCAAGAAGGACATAAATCCGTCCATCGTGACGTAGTTCGAAAGACCGAGGCCTGAAGTACCATTCGTTTAGCTCAAAGCCCATTGCCTGTTCCCGTTCATTCGGTCTCGGCTTCGTATCGCGTTATACAAGGATACTTCCCGGTGGCAAATCCGGAATCGAGCGAATAGCAGTACCCTTCAAGACATGGATGGCGCTCATCATTGGGCCCCGCGGAATGGGAAGTCGATTGATTGACGGATGAACGAATTAGCAGTGGCGCATTTTCCAGGCGGCCGTTTTTCATTTAGGATGACCCGAAATTTGATTCCCTGACATGCCTGATCATAGAACCCGCTTAGTAATCATCCTGCTTTTTCTCGCATCCGGCGCGGTTGCGCTGATTTACCAGGTAGTCTGGGCGCGGATGATGACACAGGCGTTCGGTTCGACAGCCCTGGCTGTGGGTACCGTTCTGGCAGCCTGGATGTCTGGCATGGCAATCGGCGCCTGGCGGATAGGCAGGCGCGCTGACCCGCACCCGAACCCCCTGCGGCTTTATGCCTGGCTGGAAATCGGAATTGCACTGACTGCACTGGGCGCCCATTTCCTGATTCATCACCTGGGTACGGCGCACCGGTTGATCTACGACTGGACCGGTTCTTCCACTTTCATGTTCGGCGGGACGCGGTTTTTACTGGCCTTGTTTATCATCATGCCCCCCACCATACTGATGGGCGCTACCCTGCCGGTTATGGTGAGGTTCCTGACCCGTCGCCAGACGCCCATCGGCATCAACATCAGCACACTGTACGGCGTCAACACCTTCGGTGCCGTTGGCGGCGTGTTGCTGACCGGCTTTTTCCTGATTGGCCGCTACGGTATACATGTCCCGGTCTATCTCGCGGTGATCGGCAACCTGCTGGTCGGCCTGGCTGCACTGGCCATTTCATCACGGTTGCCTGATGCCGCCGGAGCACCCGCGGCTGACAGGGCAGAGGTGGCCGGGCATTCGCGAGCGCCGGACCCGCAGCCCCATACCGTCACCTACCGCGTCATATTGTTTGGGCTGGGGTTGTCAGGATTCACATCCTTCGCTTACGAAATCTATTGGACCCGCTCGCTGGTTTTCATCCTGGGAAATTCGACCTACGCGCTCACCACCATGCTGGCAGCCTTTTTGAGCGGCATCGCGCTGGGGGGTTATGGAGCCAGGTTCCTGCTAAAGCCTGGCTGGGACCGTTCGACGGTTTTCGGCTGGGTGCAGGTTTTGCTCGGTATGTTCTCCGCCTTTGCACTGCCGCTACTTTTCAACGTCTCGGACCCACAATCTCTGAACGAGTATTTCCTGCGCAATTCTGATGAGGCGCTTGCGCTGACCTTGAGCAGTTTTGGCGTGGCCTTCCTGGTCATGCTGGTTCCAGCTTTACTGATTGGAACCACTTTCCCCCTCGTGGGACAGATTGCTGCCAGAGATCCGAAGCAATCGGGTGCGACCGTGGGTAAAGTTTACGCCGTCAACACGCTGGGAAATGTCCTGGGAGCGCTGCTGCCAGGGTTGTTCCTGCTGAACTGGCTCGGCATTCAGAAAGGGATCGTCGCCATGTCTGTGCTCAACATCAGCCTCGGTCTGCTGGTGCTGTCACTGCGGTTGCTCAGACCCCCATCAAGCACCGCGTGGAGATGGGCCCTGCCTGCGCTGACGGCAGCCAGCCTGATGACGCTCGGCCTGGTGCCTGTGCAGTTCCAGTTCCCTTCCGATGGAGAGCAACCCTTCTTCCAGACTCTTTTCTATCGTGAAGGACCGCTGGCCACCACCAAAGTCTATGCAAACCCCGGGAACGGTGAAAAACACATCAGCGTCGACGGCATTGTGATTGGGGGCACTGGGCAGTCCGAATACAAACAATTACTGCTGGCGCACCTGCCCAAGCTCCTGCTGGATGATGTTTCGTCCGAGTTATCGGTTGGCGTTGGCTCCGGTATTTTGCTGGGCGAGAGCATGAGACATGCAGGCGTGCACTCCGTCACGGGCGTGGAAATCGAACCGGGCGTGGTTGAAGGAGCTGGGTGGTTCGCAGCAGAGAACCACCGCGCCCTGGAAGACCCGCGTTTGCATATCATCGTGGACGACATCGGCAGTTTCCTGCGCACGCGCGCCGATACATTCAAGGTGATTTCAGCCGATGAAAAAACCGCCGACGAATATGCGTCCAATGGATTCTCCTATTCCCGGGATTACTACGAGCTATTGCTCGGACACCTGGAGGAAAACGGCCTGGCTGCGCAGTGGGTCCCAACCACCCTGCCTCCGAGACTCTATCGCATGGTGCTCAAAACCTTTGCGGAAAGTTTTCCCTATGTCCAGCTTTGGTATTTTTTACCCGCACACAAGCGCGGGCCGTTCAATACGATTCTGATCGGTTCCCGGCAAGAGATTCCGCTGCGGCTGGAATCGATGCGCAAGCGGTTTAACGCTCGGCAGGATGCCATGGAGAGCCTCGTTCCCTATGGCCTGACCTCTGCGGAGGCCGTCCTTCCACACTATGTGGCCGGCCGGGACGCGCTGCTGGATCGCCTGCAGGAAGCCCCGGTCAACAGTCTCGAATTTCCTCGTTACGAGTTCTTCCACCCCTGGGATTATGCGATCCGCAGACAAACTCAGTTCATCGCCAACCACGAGTTCATTATCGAGCTCAAGCGAGCTGATTTTGCAGCCTTCATGGCCAGCCTGGAGGCAAACGCCCGGGATGCTTCCAGGATGCGGCAAACGCTTGGCGCCGAGTTTCGTTATCTTTCCGGTTTTGAGAAGTTTCTCAAGGGTATTCCTCTAGCCGAGCAATACCGGATTTTCGACGATGCGCTGGCTGTCGCACCCTGGAACGATAGCCTCAGGGCAAGAATTCATCTGCAATATGTTTACAACGCTTCGACCCGCAGGCTGCCGCGGGAACGCTCCCGGCTGATGCAAAAAGCCGCGGACTTATACATCGACAGGCCATGAGCTGCGTTGGGAATGAGCTGTCGACGGTCCCGTTCACCAGCGCAGGTCAGTCATTTGGCCGTTCGCTACTACCTGGCACAGTCGTTGCGTCCATAACTTTCAGGCCGTCACAGGCCGGTCTCTGCGATGGTGATGTAGCTCCCCTTGTGGTTCTGTGAGCGAACTTCGATAACAGCTGGCGCACCGCCGTCTCCGGCCGGATCAAAAATGATTTCCGCCTTGCCATTGGCCATCTCGATCTCGGCGCTGCCATCCGGCGTCCCCTGCGCCGCGCGCAAGTGCCCGCCGTTGCCCGGGTTGACCTGCGAGAAATAGACCCGTTCACGGCTGTCTTGCACCAGGCGGCCGTTGCGGTCGACTGCCAGGGCCGTTATCCGGATGGCGCCATCTTCCTGTGGCGCCTGCTGCAGACGAATATCCGCCAGCTTGCCGAGCTTTTTCGTACTGTAGCTTATTTCCAGGCGGTCAGAAGTGACGGCATTTCCGTCGACCAGGCCCGTCACTTCCAGCTGGTTGATTCCTTCGCGCAGGCTGATGTCCCAGTAGAGCCCGCTGGCAGGAAATTCATCATGATTTCTATGCTTTACACCCTGTTTCTCACCATTCACACTAAGCTCGGCGGCCTCCGAATTGCAGTAGGCGCGGACCTGCTGGAGCTCACCCTTTTCGCCGCTGCGATCCGTCCAGCCCTGGCCGAACAGGTGGCAGAAAACGGGGTCGGTGGTCCAGCGGCTCTTGAATACCCAGTAAGCCTCCTTGGGACGGCCGGCGCGGTCGACCAGGCCCTTCTGGTTCATGTAGGGAATCGGGTTTTCCGGCCGCAGGGGGGTCGCAAAATCCTTGAAAGCCCACTGCGCGTTGCCGCCAAAATGCGGTTGGGATTCGGAAACTTTGAGGTGCCAGTCGAACAGGTCGACCGCGTAACTTTCACTCCAGTCGCCGAACTTTGCGACGCTGACCACGCCCGACTGGTTGACCATTTCGGCCACGCTGGTCTGGCCGCCGGACATGCCCTCGCCGCCCGGCGGCGCGGGGTCATAACGACCGACGTGGCTGGAAGCCCCGTATTCCATGTGCAGCAGGCGCGGGTATTTTTTCTGTGCATCGGTCAGTGCATCCGCGTACTGGTGGTAGCCACCGCCGTACCAGCCCGCCCAGATCGATGGTGAAAAGACATCCACGATGTCGAAGCCCGCGTAGTACTTCCGGATCGAGGTCGGGCGGCCCGGGTCGAGTTCGTGCGCGATTGCATTCAGGCGGGCCAGGTACTCGTTGAGGCGCGCTTCGTCCCCGCCACCTTCGAAGTCCGGTTGCCAATAAATCTCGTTGCCCAGCGACCAGAAAAACACGCTCGGGTGGTTGCGGTTCTGCGTGATCATTTCACGCAGCATCGACTCGGTGTTTTTCTGCCAGGCGCTTTCACCCATGCCGCCGCGGCACCAGGGCAGTTCGTCCCACAGGATCAGGCCCAGGCGGTCCGCGGCCCGGTAAACTTCGGGGTCCTGGGGGTAGTGACCCAGCCTCACGAAGTTCGCACCGATCTCCTTGATCATTTCCATATCGCGAAGGTGCAGTGCATTGGGCATGGCGGCGCCATAAGCCGCGTGCTCCTCGTGGCGGTGGGTGCCGCGCAACAACAGGCGTTCACCGTTCAGCATGAAATCGCCGGCGTCGGAGAACCCGTACCAACGAAAACCAAAGGTCTCTTCCCGCAGGTGAATTTCCTGCCCGGACCGGTCGAGCAGTGCAGCCGTCAAGCGGTACAGGCTGGGTGTATCGGGCGACCACAGCAGCGGGGATTCGACCGGGGGCATCTCGATTTGCACGGACCCGGCTGCGACGGTCTCTGAAGCACTGGAAACCACGCTGCCGTCCGGTGCGGAAACCGTCAGGCGCAGTTGTCCCTGGCGGAGGATGCTGTCATCACCGGCCAGTTCCGTGGTGATTTGCAACTTTCCCGCAAGCGCGGAAACCTCGGGCGTATCGACCTGCACCCACCGGATGTAAGACGCGGGGCGAAGCTGCAGGAAAACGTCACGCGTGAGCCCGCCGTAGAGAATAAAATCCGATTTCTGCGAAGGGATCAGGTCACGGTCGACGCCATTGTCGACCCGCACCAGGACCTCGTTGTCCGCCTGCAGATCCAGCAACTCCGTGATATCCAGCGTAAAGCCCAGGTAGCCGCCGACATGACCGCCGGCATGGTGGCCATTGACGAAAACATCGGCCTTCATGTTGGCGCTTTCAAAATACAGCAGGTAACGCATGCCATCCGCGGGCTCATTGACGCGCAGCCACTTGCGGTACCAGCCGGCGTCACGCCGGTAACCGGGTTCAGCGTCCACGGCGTCGAGGGCATTCCAGGTGTGCGGCAGGTTCACGGCCTCCCATGCAGCACCGGCCAGCGATGTGGGTTCGGTAGCCGGACTGGCCAGGTATTGCCAGTCCGGGTTGAGCAGAGTGTCCCCGGCATCCGCGCTGATGCCCTGAACCGGGCCAGGGTCAGCGGCAACAGCCGGCAGCCAGGCCGCGGCAAGGAGGCAGTAGGCAAGACGAAGCACGCTTGTTTTTGCAGTCATTTTTCAACCAGTCTTTTTATGTTCGACACCCCTGCAGTCTAATGCTGCAGGGCCATGATCGCATCCCAGGTTTCGCGGTCTACCGGGATACCGTCCCGCTCGTTTTCCTGCCTTCGCAACCAAGACCTTTGGCCGGGATAACAAACCTGGCCGCCATCTTCCATGGCTGCAGTTTCCAGCAGGGAAG
>JAZBOH010000212.1:0-13914 GCA_036351055.1 Lysobacterales bacterium | reverse complement strand
TTCGCAATTTGCCGGTAGGTGGCCCCTACACGGTGAAAGCGAGCTCAGGCAGTTATGCAGACCAGACCGTTACCGATGTCGATCTGCGACTGGGCGATACCTACTCACTGGTCCTGCAACTGGGCGCTTCCACGATGGAAGAGGTCATTGTTACCGCGGCCATGGTCCAGACCGAGCAACTGGCGCTTGGCCCGGCATCGGTTTTTGGCCTCCAGGACCTGGAGGAGATGCCGCATATCAACCGTGACCTGCGCGACATCATCCGTAACGACCCGCGCATCTATATCGATCCGTCATATGCCGGCGGCGCGGTTCATTGCTCCGGCGCCAACCCGCGTTTCAACAGCCTGACCGTCGATGGCGTTCGCATGAACGACCTGTTCGGCCTGAATAGCAACGGCTACCCGACCGAACGTCAACCGTTCTCCTACGACTCGATTGAGCAAGTCGCGGTGGAACTGGCCCCGTTTGATGTGTATTACGGCCAGTTCACGGCGTGTAATATCAACGCGGTTACCAAATCCGGTTCCAATGAGTGGCACGGATCGGTCTTCTTTGATTACACCAGCGACGGACTGAAGGGCGACAGCCTGGAAGGCGAAAAGATCGA
Source organism: Lysobacterales bacterium (assembly GCA_036351055.1). Taxonomy (GTDB): domain Bacteria; phylum Pseudomonadota; class Gammaproteobacteria; order Xanthomonadales; family SZUA-36; genus JABDPF01. The sequence goes on along the minus strand of JAZBOH010000212.1, from coordinate 13,304 downwards.
CACCGGTTCCTATGACGAAAAACGCTACGGCGCCACCCTCGGCGGCCCGATCCTCAAGGACAAGCTGTTTTTCTTCCTGGCCTACGAAAAACTCGACGGTGCCAACCTGTTTGACCGGGTTTCGGCTGACTCGCAGACTTCCGGCCGCCGGGTGAACGGTGTAACCGAAGCGCAGATCAATGAGATTGCGCAAATCGCCAGCGAACTCTATGGCTACGATGTCGAACCGATCACCAAGTCCCTGCCGGTCGAAGACGAAAAATTCACGATCAAGCTGGACTGGGACATCAATGAGAACCACCGTGCGTCCTATACGTACAACTACAACGACGGTTTCAACTGGTCACAGTCCGATGGCGACGACAATGAGTACGAGTTTGTCGATCACTACTACGAGCGTGGCGCTGAACTGAAGTCGCATACCGCGGCGCTGTTCTCCAACTGGACCGACCGGTTCTCAACCGAGGCCCGCGTGTCCAAGCTGGACCTGGACAACCGCCAGCAATCCCGTTCGGGCGTGCGCGACAACGGCGTTTTCGGTGAAGTCCAGGTCGAAACCTGGAACGACCACGACAACAACGGCGTCTATTCACGCGCCATTGTTTACCTGGGCACCGATGATTCCCGCCAGTCCAACAAGCTCAGCTACGAGGCTATGAACCTGAAGCTCGCTGCCAACTACGAGGCGGGTAACCACCTGATCACGGCCGGTTTCGAGCAGGATGACCTCGACGTCTACAACCTGTTTATCCAGCACACCGAAACTGAAAACCGTTTTGACGAGGAGTGTGGCAGCTCAAACCCGAATGGATGTATCGACGCCTTCCGTGAAGGCCGTCCCGACGACATCTATTACGGCAACGCGGCGCCTTCAAACGACCCGCAGAACGGCGCGGCCGAATGGGCCTACAAGATCAACACCGCTTACATCCAGGACGAATGGGTAACGTTCGGTGGCGACCTGACCCTGGTCTTCGGTCTGCGTTACGACTGGTACTCCAGCAGTGACAAGCCGGCATACAACCAGAACTTCTTTGACCGCCAGGGTTATGCCAATACCCATACGATCGACGGCCTGGACCTGCTCCAGCCACGCCTTGGCTTCAACTGGACGATCAGCCCGGACGTCAGCTTGCGCGGCGGTATCGGCCTGTATTCCGGCGGTAACCCGAATGTCTGGATGTCCAACAACTTCAGCAACGACGGTTTCCGTATCGCGCAGATACGTGAGAGCGTCATCGAACGTGATCCGCCGCCGGCAGAAAACTGTGGACTTGGCAGAGATTTCTCCTTGTTCGATATTCCGCTGACGGGTGGCGGCAATGCGATTTACGATATACCGCAGTGCCAGTTCGACGCCATTGCCTTCCAGGATCCGAACTCCGGTGTGAACGCCCTCGACCCCAACTTCGAGCTGCCTTCAGCCTGGAAGTACAACCTGGGTGTGACCTGGGATTTTGCCGACGGTTACATTATGAACGCCGACCTGATGTACACCCAGGCCGAGGATTCAGCCCTTGTTGTGAACGGCACCATGGAGCAGACTTCTTATGCACCTGACGGCCGCCCGATCTACTCCGATCCACGCCGATTCAACTCAGACTTTATCCTGACCAACGTCACCGGCGCCGATGCCGAGTCCTTGCAGTTCAGCATCAACCTGTCCAAGTCCTATGACAACGGCCTGGACTGGTCTGTCGGTTATGCCTGGACGGATTCCAAGGACGTGAACCCGATGACGAGTTCCGTGGCGTTCTCCAACTACGCCAACGTCTCCGTCAGCGACCCGAACAACCCGGGGCTGGCCACGTCGAACTACAACATCCCGAACCGCTTCAGCTTGCGCGTGGGCTATTCGGCCTACTGGTGGGGTGACAACCGCACCAACTTCAACCTGGTCGGTGCAAGCAACCAGGGACGTCCGTTCTCCTATACGTTCTCCGGCGACGACGGTGACACCTTTGGTGATTACATCGACCGCCGTCACCTGCTGTACGTACCGACCGGTGAAGCCGACCCCCTGGTGTTATTTGCCGACAGCTTCGATACGGCAGCATTTTTCGAAGCGCTGCAGAGGACGGGCCTGGACAAGTACGCCGGCAAGATTGCCCCGCGTAACGAGTTCAACAGCGACTGGTGGACCTGGTTCGATCTGCGTATCGAGCAGGAATTCCCCGCGTTTGCGCAGGGTCACAAGTTTGCCGGCTGGATCGTGTTCAAGAACTTCTGCAACCTGATCAACGACGAATGGTGCGTGCTGCGGCAAGCCAGCTTCCCGCGCAACCAGCCGATTGTTGATATGGAAGTCAGTGACGACGGCAAGTACTACATCTACGAGGATTTCATTCAGCCCTCTGGCCAGGGCCGCGTGACGGATCCTTCCCTTTGGGAAATCCGCGTCGGCTTGACCTACAGGTTCTGATCGCTTCACAGCAAGACCGGAATCGGGGCGGTTTATCCGCCCCGATTTTTTTATGGTTGTGGGAGCGCCTTTAGCCGCGATATGGTAGGCGGTCTGAAATAAATCGCGACGCGCGGCGGCATTCCACAAGCGCCACTTTGCCTTTGGCAAAACCGCACCTGCTGCATTGCCTACGCTAAAGCCGCTCACACAAGTTTTTGGAGAATCATAAATGTCCGCAGCATCCGTCAGTACCCGCGTTTATCCCGCCGGCATGCTTTATACCCTGAGCCGCAACGAAGTCGAGCGGCTGCAGGACATCACCCAGGGTGACCTGGCCGAACTGGTGCGGCGCTGTTCACTGGCCGTTCTGAACAGCGGCCATGAGAGCGATGATGCCGAGGCCCTGCTGGAACAGTTCAGCGATTACCAGATCGAGGTTCAGCAGGTCAACCGCGGCCTGCGCCTGCAGTTGAGCAACGCGCCGGGCACGGCTTTTGTCGACGGGCAGATCATCGAGGGTATCCGCGAACAGCTGTCCTCGGTGGTGCGCGACCTGGTCTATTTCGACAGCGAGATCAAATCCGACCCATACCATGACCTGGAAAGCAGCGCGGGCATCACCGGCGCGGTTTTCGAAGTACTGCGCAACGCCGGCGCCTTTATCCCGGAAGTCGAACCCGACCTGGTGGTGTGCTGGGGCGGCCACTCGATCGCGCGCGAAGAATACGAGTACACCAAGAATTGCGGCTACCAGCTTGGCCTGCGTTTGCTGAACATCATTACCGGCTGTGGACCGGGCGCCATGAAAGGCCCGATGAAGGGCGCGACCATCGCGCACTCCAAGCAGCGCAAGAAAAACGGGCGTTATATCGGCGTCTCCGAGCCCGGCATCATCGCAGCCGAGTCACCCAACCCGATCGTCAACAACTTGATCATCCTGCCGGATATCGAGAAGCGGCTGGAAGCCTTTGTGCGCCTCGGCCACGGCATCGTGGTTTTCCCGGGCGGTGCCGGCACCGCGGAAGAAATACTCTACCTGCTGGGCATCCTGTTGCACCCGGCCAATGCCGATACGCCGTTCCCCGTGGTGTTGACGGGGCCGGCCGGTTCGGCTTCCTACTTCGAACAGATCGACCAGTTTATCCGCCTGACCCTGGGCAAGGATGCCTGTTCCCGCTACAAGGTCATCGTGGACAACCCGGAAGCCGTGGCCAGCTACATGAAAAAAGGCCTGGCGAAGGTCCGCAAGTACCGTGTCCGGACCAACGACGCCTTCTATTTCAACTGGCTGCTGAAAGTCGAAGCGTCCTACCAGGCCACGTTTGAACCGACCCATGACAACATGCGGGCGCTCGAGTTGAGCCGGGACCTGCCAACGCACGAACTGGCCTGCAACCTGCGCAAGATGTTTTCCGGCATTGTCGCCGGCAACGTCAAACCGGACGGGGTGCGGTCGATCCGTGAAAAGGGGCCGTTCGAAATCCAGGGCGACCCGGAAATCATGCGTTCGCTGGACGCCCTGCTGGGGGGATTCGTACGCGATCACCGCATGAAATTGCCGGGCGGCAAGGCTTACCAGCCCTGTTACCGCCTGGTGCTATGATCCTCGAGGGCTTCAGGGGCGATCAGCCGGCGCGCCTCGCCCAGGCTGATGCCCATGGTATAGCGCCAGGTTTCGTCGCCGTGCGGCTCGATCTGCCCGGCCTCCAGCATGGCGTTGCGCTCGGCGGGGGCGAGCTCCTGGTCGCGAACCAGCGCGTAACTGTCGCTGAATGACATGGGCCTGGCCAGCGCCGCCATGTCATCCGACAGGCGGACACCGGTCACCGGGTAGCGCAGCGCGTAGCGATTGTTGCTATCGACCAGTACCTCCAGCGCGCAACCCTCGGGCTGGCCGCGGTAACGTTCCGGCTCCTCCGGGTCACGCACCAGGAACAGCAGGTAGCGGCGTCCCTCTTCAAACACGGTCGGGTTCGGAAAGTAACACTCGTTCTCGTGCAGGCCTTTCTCATACACCTGCACGATGTCCACGGTCGGGTCGGCCTTGTAGGGGATCAGCACCCGCAGGTAAGCGCTGCCGCCGACCGGTATCTCGCGGCGCATGAAGTAGTCGGTGTCGCGCGCCTGGGCGAGTATGACCAGGTCGGATTTCGCGGCCAGGTCGCTCAGGCTGATGGCGGGTGTTTCGCCAGCTTGCAGGAGTGTTGCCGGGAAGCAGCAGGCGAGCAGGGCGGTGATGATTCGCAGCACTGCCTACCTCAACCGTCCCAGTTTCTGTCCCATCATGACCACGTCGCCGGGCTCGTAATCCTCGATGGCCGAGACGGCGCCGGGCGGCAGCAGGACAATCACGGTCGAACCCATGTTGAAGCGTCCCATTTCTTGGCCTCTCTTCAGGCTTATGTCGCGCCGCGACCAGTCGCCCACCTTGACCCGGCGCCCGCGTGGCGGCGTGACCGTGCCGGCCCACACGGTGTCCATGCTGGACACCAGCATCGCGCCGACCAGGACCAGCGCCATGGGGCCGTGGGGGGTGTCGAAGATGCTGACGACGCGTTCGTTGCGGGCAAACAGGTTCGGCAGCTGGCCAACGGTGCCGGGTGAAACGCTGAAGGCGCGGCCGGGCACGTGGATCATGCGCTGCAGAACGCCGTCCACGGGCATGTGCACGCGGTGGTAGTCGCGCGGTGACAGGTAGATCGTGTGGAAAAAACCGTTGGCGAAATCAACAGATGACGGATCGTTGGCGAGCAGGGCGCGGGTGGTGTAGTGGTGCCCCTTGGCTTGCAGGATGCGGTCGGTGGTAATGCGCCCGCACTGACTGATTCTGCCGTCGCTGGGGCTGACGAAGGTATTGGGTTCGGGGTCGACGATTCGGACCCCTTCTTCCAGTTCCCGCGTGAAAAAGTCGTTGAAGGTCTTGTAGTCTGAATAGTTCGGGTATTTCGCCTCGCTCCAGTCCACGCCGGCAAGGCCGCCGACCACGGCAATCAGCGTGTTCTTGACCGGCCTGAAGCGTATGCGCATCAGCCAGTGCACGATGGAGGACAGGAAGTGGTGAGGCAGCAGGTACTGGATGCCCGTAAAGAGCTTGTCGATCAGGTGCATAATGCGTCCCTTAATTGAGCAGTTTCTGCATTTCATCCGCCATGGCGGGGACATCGTGCGGTGACGGGAAAACCCCGTGCAGGCGGCCGTCCGGGTTGACCAGCAGGATACTTGCCGAATGGTCCACGCTGTAGTCGGCCGCACCCTCTTCATGCTCCGCGATGCGGTAGGCAATGCCCAGTTTACGCGTCAGGGGCACCAGGGCGCCATGCTCGCCGGTCACGGCGATAAATTCCGGGCTGAAATAGGCCACGTAGTCCTTGAGGCGTTGCGGGGTATCGCGCTCCGGATCGACGGAAACGAACAGGACCTGGTGCCGGGACGGGTCGCCGCCGCTTGCGGCGATCTGCCTGTCCAGCTGCGACAGCTCGTAAAGGGTGCCGGGGCAGATATCCGGGCAGTGGGTGAAACCGAAAAACAGCAGCGACCACTTGCCTTTCAACTGCTCCAGGCCAAAGGCGGCACCGTCCTGGTCGACCAGGCTGAAAGCCGGTATTTCGCGCGCTTCGGGCAATACCAGCAGCGTGGCCTGCTGTGGCGGCTGTGCCTTCTGCGTGGCCTGCCACAGGAAGAATCCCGCGCTTGCGCTGAACACGGCGACCAGCACGAAAGCCAGGTAAATGAATTTTCCCTTGTTCAAACGTTGTATTCCTGCGTGTTTTATCGGTTCTTTCCGGTCCCGGCTCGATTATACTTCCTCATTTGCCGCGATGTGCCCGGTGCGCCCGGAAAAACAATGACTGAAAATCTGACCCTCGCCAATTGGACCGACCGCGTGACCGCACAGTTTGCCACCGCGGGCCTGCATTATGGCCACGGCACCGACAACGCGCAGGACGAGGCGGCCTGGCTGGTGTTGCACGCCGCCGGCGCTGCCCTGGACGGCCGTTTCGAAGACTGGGGACGGGTCGCCGACGAAGCCACGGCAAGAAAAATCGAAGAACTGTCACGCCTGCGTTGCGAAACCGGCAAGCCGCTGGCCTACCTGACCGGCACGGCCTTTTTTGCTGGACTGGCCTTCGAGGTGAACGAGGACGTGCTGGTGCCGCGCTCACCGCTGGCCGAACTGATCCCGGACGGATTTCGTCCCTGGGTGAAACCGGGGCAGATCGAGTGGGTGCTCGACATGTGCACCGGCAGCGGCTGTATCGGCATTGCCGCAGCGGTCCACACGCCGGGCCTGCGGGTCGACCTGGCGGACATCAGCCCTGCGGCGCTCGATGTCGCGCGCAGGAACGTTCAGCGGCATGCTGTCGCGGACCGCGTGGCCCTGTTCGAATCCGACCTGTTTGCCGCGCTTCCGCCAAGGGCCTACGACCTGGTGCTGGCCAACCCGCCGTACGTGCCGGCGGCGTCGATCGCCGCGCTTCCGCGCGAATACCGCGAGGAACCCGAGATCGGACTGGTGTCCGGCAATGACGGCCTGGACGCGCCGCTGGCCATCCTGCTGGACGCGCCTCGCTTTCTTTGTGAGTATGGCGTTCTGGTATGCGAGGTCGGGGAAAGCGAGGATCGCCTGGCGACACTTTTACCCGGGGTGCCGTTCACCTGGCTTGAGTTCCAGCATGGCGGTTCCGGCGTTTTTGTTTTGACCCGCGAAGAATTACTGGAAGCCGCGCCGAGAGTGGAAGCGGCAATGGATAAGAGAAACGATGTCACATAACAGATTCGGGCGCTTGTTCAGCATCACGACTTTTGGTGAAAGCCACGGGCCGGCCATCGGCTGCGTGATCGACGGCTGCCCCCCCGGGCTGGAAATCGTGCCGGCTGAAATTCGGCAGGAACTATCCCGCCGGGCCACCGGAAAAAGCCGGCATACCTCGCAGCGCAAGGAAAAGGACGAAGTACAGGTGCTTTCAGGTGTGTTCGAAGGCCGCTCCACCGGCACCCCGATCGCCTTGCTGATCGAGAACACGGATGCGCGGTCGCGCGATTACGAGAACATCAAGCGCCAGTTCCGGCCCGGTCACGCGGATTATACCTACTGGAAAAAATACGGTTTCCGCGATTACCGCGGGGGCGGGCGTTCCTCCGCGCGGGAGACAACCGTGCGGGTCGCGGCCGGTGCGGTGGCGCGCAAATGGCTGAAGCAGGAATTGGGCATCGAGATCCAGGGCTGGTTGGCGCAACTCGGCCCCCACCGCTGCGATGTCAACCCGAACTGGTCCAGCGTGGACGACAATCCCTTTTTCTGCCCCGATGCCGCCATGGTCCCGGTGCTCGAGGACTACATGGACGCCCTGCGCAAATCGGGTGACTCAACGGGCGCGCGTGTCAACGTGGTCGCACGCAATGTGCCCGCAGGGCTCGGCGCGCCGCTGTACGGCAAACTGGACGCCGACCTGGCCAGCGCGATGATGAGCATCAACGCGGCCAAAGGCGTGGAAATCGGCGCCGGTTTCGACAGCGTGGCCCAATTGGGCACGGAACACCGCGATGAGATGACACCCGATGGCTTTCTGAGCAACCACGCCGGCGGCATCCTCGGGGGTATTTCCAGCGGCCAGGACGTGGTGGTCAGCACGGTGTTCAAACCCACATCGAGCCTCAGGCTGCCGTGCAGGGGGCTGGACATCGACGGAAAAGAAGCGGAGATCGTCACCAAAGGGCGGCACGACCCCTGCGTGGGCATCCGCGCCACCCCGATCGTGGAGGCCATGATGGCCATCGTGTTGATGGACCACGTGCTCCGACATCGGGCGCAGATGGGTTGATGCATAGAAATTCACGATTCTATATTCATGAAATACAAATAGTTGAAATATTATTATGATAAATAACTTTAAGATTGCAGTTGTAGGCGCCACCGGCGCTGTGGGCGAGGTCATGCTCTCCATCCTGGCGGAGCGTGGCCACAAGGCAGAAAACGTTGCGGCTCTGGCCAGCGAACGTTCTGTCGGCAAGGAACTGGAGTTCGGCAATAGCCGCCTGGCCGCGGAAGACCTGGCCACTTTCGACTTTTCGGCGGTCAAGTACGCGCTGTTTTCCGCCGGCGGTTCGGTTAGCGAGAAATACGCGCCGATCGCGGCCGCAGCCGGTGCTATCGTGATCGACAATACCTCGGCTTTTCGCAACATCGATGACATTCCTCTGGTGGTGCCGGAAGTCAATCCCCACATGCTGGAAAACATCGGGCCGGGTGCGATTATCGCGAACCCGAACTGTTCAACCATCCAGATGTTGGTTGCACTGGCGCCGATCCAGCGCGAGGTCGGGATCGCACGCATCAACGTCGCGACCTACCAGTCGGTCTCCGGCGCGGGCGCAGCGGCGCTGCGCGAACTCGCGGAACAGACGGTTGCGCGGCTGAGTTTCAAGGAACCGACCCTGAACAAGTTCGCCCAGCCCATAGCGTTCAACGTATTACCGCAGATCGACACCATGCAGGACAACGGCTACACGCGCGAGGAGATGAAGATGGTGTGGGAGACGCAGAAAATCTTCGAAGACCCCGGTGTGCTGGTCAACGCAACGGCCGTGCGTGTACCCGTGTTTTACGGCCACTCAGAGGCCGTGCATATCGAGACGCGTGAAGACATCAGCATCGAGCGCGTGCGTGAATTGCTGGAGGAAGCTGCCGGCGTCGTAGTGGTCGAAGGCGAAGACATGATTCACCCGACCGCGGTCACGCACGGGGCAGGTAAGGACCCGGTATTCGTGGGCCGCCTGCGCCGTGACATCTCGCATCCACGCGGCATCGACATGTGGGTGGTTGCGGACAATATTCGCAAGGGCGCGGCCCTCAACGCCGTCCAGATCATGGACCGGCTCGAGGAAAACCGCCCGTAAAAATCGAGGAAACAGTAGAAACGGTAACGCAGCAATCGTAGAATCTCTGTGAAAACGGGGAATATTCCAGGATAAGGCACGTCACCCAATCCTGTTCTTCAACAAGTCAAGGAATGACCGAGGGACACCATGAACAGCAAGACCCGAATAAGCGCTAGAGCGTTACTCGCCGTAGCCGCATTGTCCGCCAGCCCGGCCGCCTGGTCACTTGGGCTGGGCGATGCAACCGTCGAGTCCTACCTGAACCAGCCGCTCAAGGCGCGTATCGATCTGCTGACGCAGGAGAGCGACGACCTGGCTTCCGTGAGCGCAAAACTGGCTTCAGCGGCCGACTATGAGCTGATCGGCGCCAGCCTGGAAGACATTTCCGTACCGGTGAGGTTCTCGGTCGAAGACGTGGGCGGTGACGTCCACCTGGTGGCCAGCAGCCAGTTGCCGATGAACAATCCGGTCATTCGCCTGATCGTGGAGGTCAACTGGTCCAGCGGCCGCATGCTGCGTGAGTACACCCTGTTCCTGGATCCGCCTGTCGTTTCCGACCAGCCCGCGCCGATTCCTCGCATCGACGAGCGCAAAAGGCCCGCACCGGTGGCAAGTGCGCCGGCGGCGGCGCCTTCACCGGCGCCCGGCGAGGCCGCCAGTGACGTTGCCAAGGGCGAAGAGGAGCCTGTTTCCCGCCCAACCGCCGCGGATGTCAGCACACCGGAATTCGGTGAGTACGGCCCGGTGGCCAGCGGTGAAACGCTTTGGGCCATCGCGAAAGACTGGTCCGCCGGCACCGGCATGAGCATCAACAAGGTCATGATCGCCATTCAGCGCGAAAACCCGCAGGCGTTCATGAATAACAACATCAACCTGCTGAAACGCGGCGCCATCCTGCGCATGCCGGCGATTTCCGAGGTAGAGCGTATTTCCAGCTCGGCCGCTTACAGTGAAGTGGTCGCACAGGAGCAGGCGTTTTACCAGCGCAAGGGTCTGTCCACGGCCTCGCGGCCGTCGACGCCGCTGCTGTCAGAGGACCGTGCAGCGCCGGAAGATGACTACACGTACCCGAATCCGCAGCAGGCGGAGGCCGAGTCCGAAGCCCTGGCGGCCGAGGCGGAGCCCGAGGCAGAAAGCCTGGCGGCGTCCGTTCCCGGTGATCGGGAAGAGGCCGCCGACCCGGTGCAGCAGGCCGGGCAGCAGGAAGCCGAAGCCGCCATCGCGGCAGAGGAGCTGTTGGTGCAGGATCAGCTCGAGCTGGTGCCGCCTTCCGAGTCCAGCGAACTCGACAGCACTTACGGTTTCGAAGAAAGCGAAGAGGACGACGGCACGGCCATCGCATCGCAGGCCCTGCGGGAAAACCTGGCCCGGACCGAAGAAGACCTGATTACCCAGCAGCAGCAGAACGAATACCTGGAAGAGCGTATCCGTGAACTTGAGTCCCAGCTGGCAGAAACCCGCGACGCCAACGTTGCCGATTCCGACCTGGCCAACATGGAGCAGCGCCTGAAGCAGGAACGCCTTGCCAGCCAGCCGAACGAGGTCGAGGAGCCCTGGTACGGCCGCCTGGGCGTCTGGATGCTCGGCCTACTGGTCCTTGCCGCCGCCTTTGCCGGCTGGCTGTTCAGCCGCCGTTCAAAGGGTGACACCGGTGAGGAAACCATCCAGGAGATCAAGGATGAGGCCGAAGAACTGCTGAAGGTGCTGGAAGACCCCGCGGCGCCCGTGAAGGAAAAAACGGCAGCCGGGGAAGCAGTGCAGGAGCCTGGAGCGGAAGCCGCGGAGCCTGCTGAAGATTCCGATGCCACCACGGTCATGCCGACACCCAAATTCGGCAGTGCGGATGACGAGGCGGACTTCCTGGACGAAGAGAGCTCCGACCCCGAGATCCAGCTCGACCTGGCCCGTGCCTATATTTCCATGGGTGACAAGGAAGCGGCGCGTGTAATCCTCGAAGAAGTCGCGGCCAACGGCAGCGAGGAACAGCAGGCCGAGGCGCAGAAGATGCTGGATCTCATGTAGACATTGCGATACGCGATCGGAATTGAATACGACGGCAGTGAGTTCCTGGGCTGGCAGATCCAGCGCCAGGAACCGACCGTGCAGGGTGTCCTGGAACGGGCTCTGGCCAAGGTAGCGGACCACGCGGCCCGTGTTCACTGCTGCGGCCGCACCGATGCCGGCGTTCATGCGCTGGCGCAGGTTGCCCATTTCGACTCCCCGGCAGAGCGCACCGAGCGGTCCTGGGTGCTGGGCCTCAACAGCCACCTGCCCGGCGCCGTGAGCGTGTTGTGGATCCGCCCCGTCGATGACCAGTTTCATGCCCGTTTCAGTGCATTTTCCCGCAGCTACCGATACCGGATTCTGAACCGCTGGATCCGGCCTGCGCTGGAGAACCGGCGCGTCAGCTGGGTGCGCGAGGCGCTGGACGCCGAGGCCATGAATGAGGCCGCGCAGCAGCTGCTGGGCGAGCACGATTTCACTTCGTTCCGCGCCCGCGCCTGCCAGGCCAGCCACGCGGTACGGGAAATACAGGCTATTTCGGTCAGGCGCAGCGGCGATGACGTCGTGCTGGATGTGAGCGCCAACGGGTTTCTCTACCACATGGTGCGTAATATCGCCGGCAGCCTGATCCGGGTTGGCAGCGGTGCGGAGGCGCCCGGCTGGTTGCGGCGTGTGCTGGAAGCCAGGGACCGCACGCGGGCTGCGCCGACCGCGCAGCCGGAAGGTTTGTATTTCATTGGCGCGCGTTTTCCGGAACACTATGGCTTGCCGGGCAACGGGCCGGCGTTTCCGCGCGGAGAAGGTTTGTCGTGAGTTCTACACGGGTAAAAATCTGTGGCCTGACCCGGCCGCAAGACGTGGATGCCGCGGTCGCGGCAGGCGCCGATGCGCTGGGTTTTGTCTTCACCCCGCGCAGCAAACGCTGCCTGGAAACGGGCCTGGCGCGCAAACTGGTCGAGCGTGTGCCCGCATTTGTTACCCGGGTCGGCCTGTTCATGGACCAGGACATCGAAGAGATCGGGCGGGTGCTGGACACGGTTCCGCTCAGCCTGCTGCAATTCCATGGCCGCGAGAGCCGGGCGCTGTGCGCGGCTTTTGGCCTGCCCTACGTCAAGTCGCTGGCGATGGCGTCAGCGGGTGGCGCCGTGATGGCGGCAGACTACCCCGACGCCGCAGCCCTGTTGCTGGACAGCCACGAACCCGGCGCGCCGGGCGGCACCGGCAAGACCTTCGACTGGGCCTCCATCCCGCCCCTGCCGCGGCCGCTGGTTCTTGCAGGCGGGCTGACACCGGACAACGTCGCTCGCGCGGTGCGCGAGGTCAGGCCGTGGGCGGTTGACGTGTCGAGCGGTGTGGAGCGTTCACCCGGCGTCAAGAGCACGGCTAAAATGAAAGCATTCATCAAAGAGGCAAAGCGTGAAAATTGAGACAGACCAGGCCGGCCGGCCGATTTCCGAGCCCGACGAATTCGGACACTTCGGGCCTTACGGGGGCATGTACGTTTCCGAAACCCTGATCCACGCCCACGAGGAACTGGCGCAGGCCTATTACCGTTGGCGGGAGGACGACGAATTCGTGGCCCGCTTCGACGCGGACCTGGCCAATTACGTGGGCCGGCCCTCGCCGATCTATTTCGCGAAGCGCCTGACGGAGGCAGCCGGCGGGGCCAAGATCCTGCTCAAGCGAGAAGACCTCAACCATACCGGCGCGCACAAGATCAACAATACCGTGGGCCAGGCCCTGCTGGCCGACTACATGGGCAAGACGCGCATCATCGCGGAAACCGGCGCCGGGCAACACGGCGTGGCCTCGGCCACGGTGGCGGCGAGGTTGGGCAAGTCCTGCGTGGTCTACATGGGCGAGGTCGATATCCATCGCCAGGCGATCAACGTGTTCCGCATGAAGCTGCTTGGCGCCGAGGTACGCCCGGTGAGTTCCGGCAGCAAGACCCTGAAGGACGCACTCAACGAAGCGATCCGCGACTGGGTGACCAACGTGCGGGATACTTTTTACCTGC
>JAZBOH010000211.1:0-2773 GCA_036351055.1 Lysobacterales bacterium | reverse complement strand
GGAGTAGCGCGCTACGCGCCGGAGGCCTGCGCCGGCCCCTTGCTGGTGCGCGAGGTCATGACGCTGCGTGATGCGCTGGAGGATCCGGAAAAGCCCATGCTGGCGATCGTCGGTGGTGCCAAGGTTTCCTCAAAGCTGACCGTGATCGAAGCGCTGCTTAAGCGCTGCGATCAGCTGATTGTTGGTGGTGGCATTGCAAACACCTTCATCGCCGCAACCGGTCACGAGGTCGGCAAGTCCCTGCACGAACCGGATCTCATTCCCGAGGCCCAGCGGTTGATTCGCCTGGCCCACGAAATGGGCGGCAACATTCCCATACCCAAGGACGTGAAAGTCGCCACGGCGTTTGACCCGGAGGCCGAGGCTGTTGTGCGTCGACTCGATGAGGTCGGCGAGGACGAAATGATCCTCGACATCGGGCCGCTCACTGCCGCGGACTACAGCGACATCATCTGGGGCGCCGGCACCGTGATCTGGAACGGGCCCGTGGGCGTGTTCGAGTTTGATAACTTTCGCCACGGTACCCAGGCGGTGGCAGAAGCCATTGCCGACTCCAATTGCTTCAGCATTGCCGGCGGTGGCGACACGCTGGCCGCCATCGGCCTGTTCAACATTGCCGACAAGGTGGGGTATATCTCAACCGGTGGCGGCGCCTTCCTGGAATACGTGGAAGGCAAGAAATTGCCCGCTATTGCGATCCTGGAAGCGCGCGCAAAGGACTGAAGCGCTTAACGGACAGGCACGGGACCATGCTCCTGTGTGCTCCCGGCCAGCGCCAGGGTTCTACATTAGCTTTGCGGGCGGCTCTTCAGCGGCGGCTGATGCTGTCGCTGCCCAGAATGGCTCCCAGGCGCAAAAAGATGACGCCGCGACGTTCCGTATTCCATCCCCAGCCCAGGTACATCGGTCCGATCGGTGTGTTGTAGGCGAAATAAACGCTGCCGTTAAGAATGCCGTCAGAAAAGATGTCGCTGCGGTCCTCGGCAGCATTGCCATACTCCAGTGTGCCGCCGACATAACCGGGTAAAAAGCCTCCTTCCAGGACCTCGTAACGGTATCCGGCGCCGACCACACCAAAATTCGATCCCACCAGCGCATTGGGCTCAAAGCCGGACATGTTGAGGAAGCCTCCGCCGGTAAACAGGGCGTACACCGGCGCTTCGCCCCCCAGCGTCACGTCGTAGCGCAGGGAAAACAGCGCATTGTGACGCCCCCAGCTCTTGCTGGTCACGCTGTTAATCAGGAGCTGCTCGAATTCCGTATCAGCGCCCAGGGATTCTTCCGCGCGCTGGTACTGCAGTGAGGCCCGGGTGCCCTTGCTTGGTAAATAGAGGTCATCCAGGCGGTCCCAGGTGGCTTCTAAAAGCCATTCGCCAACATCATAATCAAGGGTGCCCGGGGGTACGCCGACTTTTACCTTGGCTGAGCCGGTGTAGCGTCGTACGCCGATGCCCAGGGTGGCATAGCGATCGAATTCGCGGCCAAAGAACACACCGGCACCGGTTTCATCAATACGCAGGCTGGCTTGCGCGTTACCGTCGTCATCGAAGGCGAGCAAGTCCCGCCGCTGGCTGCGCACGACCGGGTTGACGACCCAGCGCCGCTCGTCTCCCAGGTACTTGAACACGTCCAGGAGTACAGCCGGTTCATCCCCCACCTGGACGACGGCACGAAATTCCGAGCCACGCTCATCCAGGTCCGTTTTCAGAAAGCCGCCCTGCAGATTGAGAAAGGTACCGCGGTCGCCGCCGGAGATGGTCAGGCCCGTTTCAATAAGGTTGCTGCCGCGCTCGTCCTCGCGGACCTGAATCTCGATACCGGTTTGCCCGGCCTCTTGTTCGATGGAATAGGTCGCCAGGCGGATAAAGCCGAGGCCGTGAATCTGTCGCAGGTCCAGGTCGAGTTGTTCCTGGTCCAGCGGTTCGCCGGTGCGTATCCGGACCAGCGATTCGATTACCTCGTCGGAGAAACGGGACTGGTTATCCAGGCGCACAAATTGAATCACGGGCTGACCGGTCACGCAGGCCTGCTGGGCGGTGCGCCAACGGGCGTATTCCGCTTCTGAGACAGACAGCTCTGCCAGCTCATCCGCCATGGTCATAGCGGCGCTATAACCGATGGTGAACGCATCACTGAAGCGCTCGAAACTGGCCGAGGTAATGTCATTGCCCAACGCCGGGCGGATCAGCACATCGCCACTGGCCAGGCTTGCAATCTGCTGGTTCGTATTGGCGACGATGGAAAGGCTGGTCATTTGCTCAACCACGGTCAGGGCACTGCCGATTTCCTCCGCGGTGCGCAGCGGCGTTCCCACATCAACGGCAATGACCCGCTCCGCGCCCATTTCACGCACGATATCGACGGGCAGGTTGCGCACGAGGCCGCCATCCACCAGCAGCTGGTCGCCGCGGCGTGCCGGGTCAAAGGCGCCGGGCACGGACATGCTGGCGCGCATGGCCTGCGCCAGGGAGCCGTCCTCCAACACCACCATGCCCCCGGTTACGATGTCGGTCGCCACGGCCCGATAGGGTATGGACAGCTTGTCGAAATGCTCGACGTTCATGCGCGAGCTGGTCATGCTCTCGAACAGGAACAGGATTTTCTGACCGGCGACCACCCCGCCTGGCAACAATGCCCGGTCCTTGCCCACGCCCAGCTTTGGGCCGTACAGACCAAGCTGATCATCCTGCTTGCGGCGAAAAGGCAGCATCTCCCGTTCCGTGCTGTCGGAAAAAATATCCTCCCAGTCAATCTCCTGAACGAGCTCTGCAAT
>JAZBOH010000210.1:0-13580 GCA_036351055.1 Lysobacterales bacterium | reverse complement strand
CAGCGCGAAACCCAGGCCGTTCCAAAGCGTGCATTCCAGGCGTCCGGACAGCCTGGAAAACGCGTGGTAGAGAGCGCGCTCATCCACGCAGGAACGGAAGTCTGTTTCGACGAAGCTGCAGCCGAAACCATGCTGCGCTGCGAAGCTGGAGGTCTTTTGCTTCAGCGCTTCCATGAAATCGGCCTCGGTGCAGGGAAACTCGGTACCGAACACCTGCACCAGGTGCGGGTTCAGGTGCCGGTTGGCAAAAACGGTATAGGTCGCGTCCATGCCCCCGCTGAACAACGACGCAGTTCCCTCGGGGTTGGGCGGGCTGTCCACCAGGTTGTCGATTTCCAGTTCCGTCCCGAACGGAATTTTCGGGTAAAGGGTGCTGAAGCGCTGCTGCAATTGGCCGGCCGCCGCAGCGAAAGTCCGGTCGAGGTGCGGCAGGCGCACGTTCGAGCCGGTCAGCCAGATCAGCGGGAGCAGCAAGGCGAGACCCGGGATGGCCAGCAAGCCTTCGCCAGCATGAATTTCAGCCGAGTAGCGCAGGGAAAAATAGTTGTCCCGAAAGTAACGTCGCAGATCGCGGCTGTGGCGCACGTATACCGTCAGCGTGCGGCCATGAAGCTCCGTCTCCAGCAGCATCCGGCGTTTGCCTGGAAGGTAGTCAGTCGTGCGTGCTCTGTTCATGATCGGGGCGTTCCGGCTGTTTTCGACGACATCTTAAGATAGCAGTTCTGGAGTATTTCCAGTACACAAGGTGGCAGGGAGCCAATGAGCCACCTGGAGGCCTGGCGGAGCGTGGCCCCAGTCATTGGGCACTGGAGGGCCAGGGGATCAGCGCACCGAATAGACCACCGATGACCCCAGGTCCAATGTGTCCGAAATCTCATGGTTCTCACCGGAACGAACATCGTGGACCCAGACGGCTGAACGCTCGCGACCGTCGATCGGGTTGCGCCCGGTCTGGTTGAGAATCAGCAGTCCCTGGTCACGGACATAGGTAAGTGCCAGCAACTTCTCACCAGGCGGCAAAGATGGCCGGGAGAGCGTTTGCCCGTCAAGGTCTGCAAAAATATAGCCATCCTCACGCTTGGCATTCCCGCCAGACCGCTCTGTGCAGGCCAACTGCTGAAGATCTTCCATCCACACAGCCCCCTTGAGCCTGCATACGCTCGCCAGGCGGTCCAGGCGGGTCAAGGTGTCATCTTCAGCGTGGTAGGACTGAATGAGGGCTTGCCCGTCTTCCACGATTTCCAGCAAGAGCCGGCCGTTGGACACCTCGAGCATCGCAGAGAGCTGATGCCTCTTGTGCGACAGAACTTCAGAGGTAGTTTCCGTACCGTTCGCCTGCGTGATGGCGTAGAGCCGGTTGCCGTCATCGTAAACCATGGTATCGGCACGGGCGATGTACCTGGCCTGAACGCCGGAGTACAGGGCCTGTGCTCGGCCGGTCTTGAGATCAAACCAGGAAATTCGGGCCACCTTCTTGCGGCTTATGGAAGCCGTTTCAGCGAACAACAGCCTGTCTTCGCCAAAGGCACTGATCTCCCTTATTTTTGTATTGCCAAGGTGAGTGACCGCCTCAAGGCTGAAGTTGCGCAGGCTGAAACGCATGAGGTAAGGATTCTGAACGAAATACAGGTACCCCCCATACATTCCTTCGCCCGAAGGCTGACAGGAAACCAGGAATGGCACCATCAAGAGAAACAACAATGTAAACCGTATTTTGCGCAGGGGTCAGCACTTCCGGGGCAGGATGTAAACCATTGGACCGGCATACACTACATGAAAATGGCCGGGAGATCACGTGGCCGGCAGGGTTTTTCTGGCAGGGAGGATATTTAAAAAGAAACCGTCTAAACTCTTGCCTGGGGAAACAACAGACGGCTAATCCACAGAATGGACCGACAGGATTCCAGGTATGTCCAACGCTAAGCGGGAAGCCGATCGAACCGGCCTGTACCCGGTCCTGCTGGCAATCGCCTGTGTGTTCCTTCTAACAGCCCTCAATTACTCGCTGAAAAACACCCTGTCGATGGGTGAAGCCCAGACCTTCACCTATGCCAAGAGCTTTGCCGACCCGGATTATGTCCCCGACGACTGGTTTCTAAGCAGGGAAGCCCCGCTGCGGCTGCCCTACCAGGTGCTGGTTTATCCACTGGTCAAGGTTCTGCCGCTGTCCACAGCCGCGCTGACGGCCCGCCTTCTCGGCTACCTGTTCGTTTCCATCGCCATCGGTCTGCTGGCGTCCCGGCTGCGCATACACCCCTTTTACACCTCCATCGCGGTGGCCACTTACCTTCTATTCGACCAGTCTTTACTGCCCGGCCAGGAATGGATTTTTAAACTGGCCGAGTCCAAGACCATCGCCTACGGACTGGTCTTGATGGCGCTGTATTGCGTCACGGGCAAGCGCTACCAGGTAGCCGGCGCCTTGTTGGGGCTCGCAACGACCATGCACATCCTGGTCGGCGGCTGGTCAACCCTGGCGATGATCCTGGTGGTGCTTGTTTACTGCAAACCACCCTGGAAAGAGTTCTTTCTCACCGGTGCATGGTGGATTGTCACCGGTTCATTCGCCGTTTATAGCATGTTGGACCGGCTGCTTGAGACGCCCGCGGAGGTCGATGAGCAATTTCAGCATATCTGGACCTATTTCCGTAACGTTCACTACGTCGACATCACGCGCTGGAACTGGCTGGCATTCCCGACCATTGTCTTTGTGTTTTTGCTCATCGCACTCTGGAAAACCCCCAGGATGCATCCCGGCAGGCCCGAATTCGTGGTGGTCTCCCGGTTCGCCTTGTTCACGCTGGCGCCTTTTGCAGCCGGCCTGATGGTCTTTCCGTTTTCCTTCGGTCCAAAGTTGTTGCAACTCTTGCCTTTCCGGGTAGCCGACACGTTGATCCCCCTGCTCGGGTTATTGATCACCATCCCCTTACTTTTCAGGCCGGATGTATTTCACCGCTTGCGCCTTCCGCTTGCCTCTTTGCTGCTGCTGGTTGGCCTGATCAGTGCCTACAACGGCCTGCAGCGGGGTATCCATCAGTACCAGCTCTACCCGGACGGGGGCTACTGGGGCAGTTCGAGCGAAACCGTTCAGCTGCACACGCTGTGCGAGGAAGTGAAAAGAGAATCCCCTCCGGGTTCGCGCATCATCGCTTCACCCAAGCTGAATGTCATTCCCTACCTGTGCGAACGCCCGGTGGTGGTTTCGTTTCGCGATGTGCCAACCGAGCAGGCCGATATCGCCGAATGGTATCGGCGCCTGATTGACTTCAATGGCGGCACACCACCGAGACAACGCGGTTATTCGGCAGCTTCAGAGATCGAAAGAAACTTCAACAGGCTTTCGACCGAGGAATACCTCCGCCTGGGTCAAAAATATGAGGGGGATTACCTGCTGGTCAATCGCCCGGACCGGCTGAACTTGCCGCCGGTATTGCGGATTGGGAGCTGGTACCTCTATGAACTCGAGTAGCCCCAAAGTCCTGTCCGTATTCGGCACCCGGCCCGAGATTATCAAGTTCGGCCCGGTCCAGGATGCACTCAAGCGCAACAGCGCTATCACCCCGGTCAATCTCTTCACTCACCAACACCAACACATCGCGCGGCCGTTCCTGGAACAGTCCGGACATGAAATCCACCACGAACTGGAGGCCCTGCCGGGCGGACAATCACTGAATGCCATGCACGCAAGGCTGCTGGCGGGGCTGGGCCAGGTGCTGGAAAGGGAACAACCCGATTGTGTTCTGGTGCAAGGTGATACCGCCAGTGCACTGGCTGGCGCCATGGCGGCTTTCAACCTGAAAATTCCGGTGGGGCATATTGAAGCCGGTTTGCGGTCCGGAGATGTCCATTCACCTTTTCCCGAGGAAATGAACCGCGTGCTCATTGACCGTATGGCCTCGCTGCATTTTGCGGCGACCGCGCACAATCGGCGGAACCTGCTCGACGAGGGCGCCGCCAGGGACTCCGTATTCGTCACCGGCAACACCGTTGTTGATGCGCTCGAAAAGATCCTGGCGCAGAAAACAGAATCCACGGCGTGCCGCGAGTTGTTGCACAGGACCGCCAACACCCGCCGGATCCTGCTCACGGCGCACCGGCGGGAAAATTTCTCCGGCAGGATGGCGGTTTACTTTTCGGAGCTGCGTGATTTCGTCACGCGCCACCCGGATGTGAGCCTGATCTACCCCACCCACCCCAACCCCGAGGTGCTGCGCATCCGCAATGAATACCTGGGCAGACATGAGCGGTTGGTTCTGATCGAGCCCCTGCCCTACCCGGATTTCGTGCACCTGATGTCAGAATCCTGGCTGATCGCCAGCGATTCAGGCGGTGTGCAGGAAGAGGCTCCCGGATTGCGCAAGCCCCTGCTCATTCTGCGCAACACAACGGAACGGCCTGAAAGCATCGAGTGCGGCGTGGCCAAACTGGTCGGCGCCGGGCCTGGCAGGCTGACGGAATTGCTGGAGGCGGCCTACGGTTCTGCTGACTGGGAAGCGCGCATCCAGCAGGTCCGAAATCCGTTTGGAGATGGCCACAGCGGACAGCGGATTGCCGACCATACGGCGGCTTTCTTGGGTGCGTAAGTGATGAGCAGGCTTCCCGCCAGCCTGTCACTGGACCTGGACAATCTTTGGGCCTACAAGATGGCCCGTGGTGATCCCGAATGGCAGGAACTTGCCAGCTACCTGGATCTCGCCATTCCGCGCATCCTGGAATCGCTACGCCGGCTCGACCTGACCGCAACGTTCTTCGTTGTCGGCCAGGATGCCGCGCTGGAAAAAAACCACCCGGCGCTAAGAGAGATCGTTGCCGCAGGCCACGAGATTGGCAGCCACTCCTACTCACATGACCCACATTTTGGCGACTTCAGCACGGAACAACTGCTGAGCGAAATCACCCGGGCGGAGCGCGCGATTGAGCAGGCCACCGGCGTATCCCCTTCAGGCTGGCGCAGCCCGGCCTTCGGTAACCCCCGCCAGCTTCCAGCCTTATTACATGAGCGCGGATACCGGTACGACGCGTCTTCTTTCCCAACCTTTCTGGGTCCCATTGCCCGCCTTTACTACGTTTTTGCGGCGGGCCTGGACCAGGAACAAAAGAAGAAACGTGCCGGGCTGTACGGCGGTTGGGGCAGTGGTTTCAAACCGCTCAAGCCGCACCGGATACATCTGGAATCCGGTAAGAGCCTGCTGGAAATCCCGATTACGGTCATGCCGTTTTTCCGCACACCCATTCATGCCAGTTACCTGCAATACCTTGCCGGATACTCGGAACCCACAGCCCGGTTCTACTTCGCCCTGGCTTTGAAGCTGTGTTCTATAGGGAGGGTTGCCCCATCGTTTCTATTGCACCCCACCGACTTCCTCGGGGCGGACGATGTAGCAGAACTCGCCTGGTTCCCGGCAATGGACCAAAAAGGGGACGTGAAAATGAAGCGCATGCTTCACTTTCTAGGCATGTTGAAAAACAGGCACGAGGTCCTGCCGATGCAGGCTTTCAGTCACTCTCCTGCCTGTAATCGATAGCATCGAGTAGTGTCCAGGCACCGCCAAGCATTCCGGCCAGCAGCATGGCCGCATAGGTGCCCAGGGACAGGAATATGGCCTGCTCCGAGCTCAAACCAACCTGGGTAAACAGGCCGATAAAGGAAACTTCACGTACGCCCAGCCCACCGAAACTGATCGGCAGAAAGGTCACCAGCCAGACCAGTGGGACCAGCGCCAACAACATCATCAGCGATACATCCAGGTGGAACGCACGCGCCACCAGCAAGGTGAACGAGACCGTCAACAGTTGGTAAACCAACGATAAGGCGACCGTGCCGGCCAGGCGGGCCTTGTCGCTCCACAACCCTTTCAGTGCCTCCCTGGCCGCAACAACCTGAGGCTGACGGGTGTTGCGAGTGATGTACATAAGCAGCGGAAACGCGGTCAGCGAAACAGCTGAAAGCATGGTCAGGGTGATGGCCAGGATATGAATGTCATCGCTCAGGGAGACAGCAAAACCTGCACTGAGCGCGATCAAAACCAGTGAGTACAAGCCCATCAGGCGCTCGGAGAATATGTAGGTGGCTGCACGGGTCTTTGACAGCCCCTGCTTATCCAGCAAGAACACCCTGACGGCGTCTCCGCCGATCGAACTGGGCAGAATCAGGTTGAAGTAGTTGGCGATGAAATACTGGCGCAGGTGCTGCAGGTAACTCATCGAAAAATGCGGGTCCACCATGTACTTGAATCGCAATGCACCGCCGGCGATCTGCAGAACCACCAGCGGCACGAGCCAGGCGAGCAATTGACGGTCCGCGTTGTGTAGCAGTTGCCGGACTTTTTCAAGGTCAATGACATGCACGCACCAGGCGATCGAAGCCAGCGTAAATACCAGTTTCAGGATGAACCAAAGTCTCTTGCGGCTTTGCTTTTGCATGTCATGCTGCGGCATATTACAGTCTGGCACTCATTGGTAATCTAAGGGGTTGGTACAGTGAGCGAAAAAATACCGTGACGGAAAGGGTACCGCTTTCGGTCATTGTACCCTGCTATAACGAACAGGCTGGACTTTCGTTCCTGGCGGAAACGCTGGAGAAATTCGCCAGGGGGCCGGGCCAGGTTTTCGAGCTGACCTACATCCTGGTGGACGACGGCAGCAGTGACCGGACCTGGGAATTACTGCAACGACACTTCCCACCCGGTGACCGGCACATCCTGTTGCAGCACCCGGTAAACCAGGGAATTGGCGGCGCCATCATCACGGGTTTCCGTGCCGCCGCCACCCCTTATGTCGCGGTGATTGATTCGGACTGCACTTTCCACCCGGATCAACTCAGCGAAATGATCACCTTGTTCACACCGGATATCCAGGTTGTGGTCTCTTCCCCGTTGCATGCCGGGGGAGAAATGCAAAATGTTCCAAGATGGCGACAGGCAATGTCCTATGGCGCCGCCTTTTTATACCGGCTGATGCTCAAACAAGAGCTAAGTAGCTACACCAGCTGTTTCCGGATATTCCGCCTGGAGGCACTGCAGGGTTTGCGCTTGAGTAATTATGGTTTTTCCGGTGTGACTGAAATCCTGGTCCGACTGGACTTTGCCGGTCAAAAGTTCGTGGAATACCCCGCTGTTCTGGGTACGCGGGCCTTCGGCGTTTCCAAGATCAATACGCTCAGGACCATCGGGGACCACCTGAAAATGCTCTCGATGATCGTGGCCCGCAAAGGATTCGGTTATCGCTTCAAGGACCTGCCCTTACCCCGTGTTGAGCCGGCACCGAGCCATGACAGCTGAGCCCAAAGCCAGCGCCAGGCACTGGGCCGTACTGGGCGGCGGCATGCTGGGCATGACTGCTGCGTTGGAGTTGGCGAGGGCCGGTCAGAGGGTGAGCCTGCTGGAAGCTGCCGACTCACCCGGTGGCCTGGTCAGCCCCTGGCGGATGAACGGCGTGGAATGGGACCGTTTCTATCACGTCATACTGGCATCCGATACGCGGCTTCTGCGCCTGCTGGACGATATTGGCCTGTCAGGCGAAGTCCGTTGGGGCCAGACCAATACCCTGTTCTATGCCGGCACGGACCTCTACCCGCTCAACAACGTTTTTGACTACCTGAAATTGCCGGTACTCAGCTTGATCGACAAGGCCCGGCTGGGATTCAACATCGTTTATGGCGCCAGCATTCGCGACGGCCGGCGGCTGGAAAAATGGTCCGCTGCCGAGTGGCTGAGCAAGATCTCGGGCCAGTCGGCGTACCAGAAACTGTGGCGGCCCCTGCTGCGGGCGAAACTGGGCTCCAACGAACCGGAAGCATCCGCGGCATTTATCTGGAGCATCATGCGGCGCTTTTACGGCGCGCGTGAAGGCAAAACCAGGACCGAACAGTTTGGCTACGTCAGTGGCGGCTACAGCAAGGTGATTGCGGCCCTGAGTGATGAACTGGAGCGACTGGGTGTGGAACTGGTCTGCAACGCGCCGGTCAGCGCCGTGGAGGCCGGCGAAGGCGCCGGGGTCCGTGTCGTATACGGGGATGAGCAGCATACTTTTGATTCCGTCCTGGCCACGTTCTCGGCGCCGATTGCCGCACGTGTCTGCAGCGCGCTGAGCGACCAGGAGCAAACCCGTCTGAACAGCTTTTTGTACCAGGGCGTGGTTTGCGTCTCCATGTTGCTGCGCCGCGCGCTGGGCAGTGCTTACCTCACCTACATCACGGATGAAACCCTGCCGTTCACGACCATCATTGAAATGAGTTCACTGGTTGACCGCGAACTGCTGGGGGGACATCACCTGGTTTACCTGCCCAAGTATGTGCCTTCGCATGATCCGTTCCTGAAGCGAGCTGATGAAGAAATCATCGATGAGTTCATTGCAGGTGTCTGCAGGATGTACCCGGACTTCAGCCGCGAGGATATCGTCAGCATCCACGTCGCCAGGACACCTTATGTCGCCCCGGTGATGACCCGGAATTATTCCGGCATGATTCCTGCGGTCACCACCTCCGTTCAACAGCTGTACATGATCAGTTCGGCCCAGCTGGTGCATGGATCATCGAGTGTCGAGGAGACCATTCGGCTGGTTTGCGAAGCCATGCCTGCATTGCTGGGGTCAGAGTAAAGGGACAGAGTAAATCCGTTTGCCCTCCAGGCACTTTTGGTGCACCCCCCCGGGGCCATGCTGCCGGGTCGTATTCCTTTCGGTATTCGGGGCCGGCCGCCGCGGCTACCTGCCCCATGCAATAATCGAATGAGTCATCCAGCGCAGCGGCGCCTCTTGTTCATGCCTGGCCGTGATGCCGCTGTTGCATTACGTGCCGCGGTTCTCCCCAAAACCGGATTACAAACCAGACGTGCTCGAAGCATTCACCGGACGGCGCACATCCACGCTGGCGGCATTCGTGGAATTCCACCGTGCGCGTTTCAGTGCGCCATTCACTCAATGAGACAAGGATTTTCAAGTTAAACTAACGCCATGGGTCCGGACCGTTTTTCGGTCCCCCGGGACTGAAAATTCAGCTAAATCGCGGTTTCAGGAGACAGCAAATGAATCGACACCTCACTGGTTCTCACCCAATCCATTGGATGCTGGCATTGGCGATGCTGCTGTTCAGCACACTGGCGCAGTCTTCCCCGGACGTTTTGCCCTCCTGGAACGACACCGCGTCGAGGAACGCCATCGTCGAGTTCGTCGAGCGCGTCACCACGCCGGGTTCAACAGACTTTGTACCGCCTGCCGAACGGATTGCAACGTTCGATAACGACGGTACGCTGTGGTCTGAGCAGCCCGCCTATTTTCAGCTGCTGTACATGGTCGATCGAATCAAAAAGCTGGCGCCCGAACACCCCGAGTGGAAGAACGAAGAGCCGTTTGCCTCGATACTCGGCGGCGACCTCAAGGGCGCCCTGGCCGGCGGCAAGAAGAGCCTTCTGGAGATGACGATGGCGACGCATGCCGGCATGAGCGTCGAGGAATTCGGGCAGAGTGTAACCGGGTGGCTCGATAGCGCGAGACACCCGAAAACGGGATGGCCGTACACCGAGATGGTCTACCAACCGATGCTCGAGCTGCTGGACTTCCTGAGGGCGAATGGATTCAAAACCTTCATCGTTTCCGGTGGCGGTATTGAATTCATGCGCCCGTGGGTTGAATCCGTCTACGGCATTCCGCCCGAGCAAGTGGTAGGCAGCAGCGTCAAGACAAAATACGAAGTCCGTGACGGCCGTCCGGTGCTCATGCGGCTGCCGGAAATAAATTTCATCGATGACAAGGAAGGAAAGCCCGTCGGCATCAGCCAGCATATCGGGCGCCGTCCGATCATGGCTTTCGGAAACTCCGATGGTGATTTCCAGATGCTGGAGTGGGTAACCGCCGGTGAGGGCCCGCGATTGGGTCTCCTGGTGCACCACACCGACGGCGAACGCGAATGGGCTTACGACCGCGATTCACACATCGGCAAACTCGATCGCGGTCTCGACGAGGGCCCCGGCCGCGGTTGGATCATCGTGGACATGGCAAAGGACTGGAAGCGCGTCTACGCGCGCGGCGCGGAGTAATGGAGTTAAGGGAAAGAGTAAATCCGTTTCCCTTCCAGGCACCTTTAGTTTGAAAAATGGTGGGCGGTGCAGGATTATTTCAGGCTTCCTGCCCTGCACCCCTTTGGGGCCATCCTCGCTTCGCTACGACGTTCAGATCCTGCCTCACTTTCTATGGAACACGAGGGAGAAATCATTCATTCCATCTCCCTCCACCCTCACCTCGAGCGCCGGGGCACCTTGAGTTGAACTGTCCAGGAGCCTGTAGATCAGACGCTGCGGCGAATCGTGAACCGGATTCTCAAAAACCGCGAAGTTCTTGGAACACTGAGTGAGCCGGAAGGCCACGGGCAAGTCGTTGTGTGTCACTTTCGCAATGTAAAACACGCCGTCGGACATGGCTACGAGGCGAAGCGTCTCGTCGTTGACAACCTCATCGCCGGTTACCGTTTTCGTAGTGCTTTCCCCCTCAAAGGTAGCATCACTCACTCGGTACCAGGTTTCATGAGTGAAAACTCGATCTGGAGACGTCGTCCATTCACCCAGGATCCACTCGACGGCATTCAGCGAACGACATTCGTCAGCAACGGCGGACGATGTGAGACACAGCCAGGAGACTATGGCAAATAGTTTCTTCATTGTGAGCTTTTAGCCATCGCTAAACCAGAGTAATCGGCCTTAATCACAGGCTCTTAGATTGACCTATCCGCTTCAGGCCATTCGCAAGTATCCGACAGCCTACCATGCAAATAACTCCCTCGGGTTATGGACTCAACCGATCGACGCAACACGGCGCACCCGATCATCCCCCGCGGATTACCAGCGCCAATCGCCCCGCGGCGGCCAGCAGGGCAAACACCATTGTCGCCACTGCGGTGGCCGTTAGATCGGGGAAAAAGGCATAACCCGTGTGGAAGCCGACTCCTGTTACTGACTGGAATCCAACATACACAAGGTAGACACCAGCCAGTAGTGCCAAAACCACCCCGCCGTTGAGAGCACGCATCCGGGGGCTCATGGCCTGACGGGTACCGAGCAGTTGACGTCCGGTCTTATAGAGCAATATCAAAAGCCCCAGCGGCGCAGTCACGGCCCACCAGACCGCGCTCCATGCGCCGATCGATGCTGCCGCAGGTACCGGGTCCCAGTCCAATGCGGCATGGGTCACAGCCCGGGGCAGGTCGCCATGCGCCAGGCCTGACATATTGCTTAACACAACTACCACCTGGCCCGTGGCTGGCACCATCGTGGCGAGAGAAAAGAAGCCAGGCGTAAAACCAGAGTGTTCGAAGACGGTTTCTCCCCTGGAACTGTCGGTAAACCAGCCGTAGGCATAACCCCACTGTTCATTGATGGGCTTAATGACAAACAGCCTGTCAGCCCCACCAGGCACTATGCGCGGGTCACGGGTGCGAATGGCCTCCACGTAACGGGCCATATCCTCGACGCTGGACCAGACACCACCCGCGCCGATCATGCGCCGGTCAGGCTCAGCGCTCGGCTCAGGCTGCCAGGGCCGCGGCAGGCCAAACCAGAGACGGTAACCCGTCGCCACTGTTGCGTTGTCCGGAACCTGCACGAAGCTGTTGGCCATGCCCATGGGCTTAAAAATGCGTGTCCCCAACACGTGTTCGAAGGGTCGGCCGTCCAGTATCTCGATCAGGTGGGACAGCAACACATAGTTGGCATTTGAGTATTGGAAGGTTGTGCCCGGCTCGGCGAGCAATTGAACGCCGGCCAGCCCGGCAACCGCCGCCGCCGGGCCTGACAAGCCGGATTCTGCAGCATCGAAGCGGTTGCCATCCAGGGTCGTTAGGCCACTGCGGTGGGTGACCAGGTGGTCAATCGTGATGCGGTCCGATTGCGACTTGGACGCAGTGCGGAACGCCGGCACGTGGCGCACCACCGAATCATCCAGGTCCAGCTTGCCCTCCGACGCCATTTGCAGGATGACAAGGGCGACAAAGGACTTGGTGATCGACCCTGTTTGGAACACGGTTTGGGTGGTTACAGGCTGTCCGTCCGGTCCGGCGATGCCGTAGCCCCTGGCATGGAGTGTCTGTCCATTACGCAGAACGGCTACAGCCATACCCGGCGCGCCGGTATCTTCGAGCATTTTCCCTGCTGCAGCATCAAACGCTGCTTTGTCAAAATCGTCGCCCGCGTCCTGCTGATTCGCCATTACCTGCTGCCCTATAAGCAAGAACAGCAATACACCCGTTATTCTTATTTTCTTCATTGATTCACCCTGGAGACCGGCTGACTTCGGTCACAAGTCGTCATTCTATCCCGGTGCAAGTGAATTGCCGCTTCGGACAATTATTGACGCTGCCGATAGGCGTCGCTGTAGCGCAAAATCGAAGCCGTCCCCAGTTTATCGCCGTTTTCGAGCTCATCGCCTCGCACAGTAACCTCCAGCATTGCCTCTCCAATCTGCTGTGCGCGCACCGCGGCTCCAACGGGTGCAAAGAACCAATACAACAATTTCTGGCCCAGGTGTGCCTGCTCTTCCGTCGGTCCGATGTAATCGGGGCGGTAGGCGATCACGTTTAGCTTCGTATCATCGGCCAGGGCGAACAGTTCCTTTTCGGCCCTGACTTTCTCGCGAGCCCAATGCATCGAGGAGTCTTCAGAGATGTCGCTGGAACTGATGTAGTGAAAGCCGATGTTCGGTTTTCGGCTGACCTGCAACCATTCCTTTACGAACTGCACCGGAAAATCAACATGGATAACGCTGTAAGTCTCATCATTCACATTCCGTGAACTGGTTCCCAATGCCCAATACACAGCCTTTACGTCTCGGAACTGGTCCTGCACCGCGGAATAGTCAAGATAGTCCATGTGTCTGGTCATAACGACCTTGCCAGCGGCGACGCCTGCCTCGATACGTGGTGTTGCGCGGCGCGTGATGACATGGATCGTTTTCACATCTGGGTCTGCCAGCGCAGCCTTAAGAATGCCGTCACCTGCAGTTCCGCTGGCTCCGAATACCGCAATTTCATGGATGCTTTCGGGTGTAGCACTCAACAGCGGTTCCACCTGCCGGTCGTCGAGCAGGTTGGCCATGACACCTAGCAGGTAGAACACGATGAAAAGCACCAACGGCGCGAGAAGGAATGTGCGAAAGCGGGGAATTTTCATATTACCCAAGAATAGTCAGGCCGGAGAGGAATAGCTACATGCTGAATGTGGACCCACTCATAATCTACCGAGTTCTCCTGCGGGTCGAGCAGAAAACTGGACTCAGTTTCAATTCGTAATCGGGAAATTTCTGCTGTCGGACACTTTTCGGAACCAATACCTCGATACCCGCTTCGATGACTGGGGCCAGCCCACGTTCTGTTGGCAGTGGCTCAAGAGCAAGTTCGGCTTGGGCGTAATAGCGGGCGTAATAGCGGATGGGCGTAATAGCGGGCGTAATAGCGGACACCCACAAACGTAATAGCAGGGAGCGTAATAGCGGACACCCACAAAAACGTAATAGCGGACACCCACAAAAACGTAATAGCGGACACCCACAAAGCGTAATAGCGGACACCCACGAAAAAGCGTAATAGCGGAAAGCGT
>JAZBOH010000209.1:0-10170 GCA_036351055.1 Lysobacterales bacterium | reverse complement strand
GCAGTCGAGGACCGTGGAATGGAAGTCGCGGACGTCGAAACGGCCGCCCAGAGCGTTTTCGAAACGGTTGCGCAAATTCTCCATGGTCATCATCCCGATCTTGTAGGAACACATCTGTGCCGGTACGGATGCGGAGCGATGGACCAGGTAACGGGCGAAATTCGCGCTGCAACCGCTGTTTTTCATGCAGAAGTCGACCGCGGCATCTTCGTCCCAGCGCTTGTCGTGTATGCCCGTGTCCAGCGCGAGATTGACGGTCGAGATCAGTTCACGGCGCATGCGTTCGATACGAAACAGCGGGTCACTCACAAAACCATGCCGCTCCGGTATGGTCTCGGCGTACTTGGCCCAACCCTCGATGTACGCATCGGTATTCATGTAGCGGCGCAGCATCGGCAGCCGTTCGTTTTCAAGTGCGAGCGTTATCTGCAGGTGATGTCCGGGAAATATCTCGTGGTAAACGAGGATGGGCAGATCGGCAATGCTGTGGTCTAGAAGCTGCCCAAGATTGAGTTCGAAAAAGCCCGGCCTGGAACCGTCCAGTGATGGCGGTTGGTACCCCTGGTTGCGTTGTTTTTCGGCGAACGGGGCGATGGTCCGCACCTCGACCTTGCCCCTGGGAAACTCATGGAACAGGCCGGTCGACCAGGACTCGGCTTCCGCGATCAGATCGCGAATGGCCTGGACGATCGCCTCGCGGTTTTCCGGCGTATCCTGGCTTGAATTGGAATGCCGCGATTGCAGCGCACTAGCGACCGAGGCCATGTCACTCACGTCCAGCCCCGCCTGGCGGCATTCTTCCCGTATTCGTGCCTTTACACTGGCCATCTGCTCCAGCCCGGTTTCGTGTATTTCTTCCGGTGACAAAGCGGTTGTCGTCGAGCCCCGAAGCAGGAAGCGATACCAATCGGAACCGTTCGGCAAGCACCAGAGCCCCGGTCCGCCCGGAGCATCAGTGTGCAGCTGGGCCAGGGTGTCGCGTAATTCCCGGTAGGCCGGGTACGTCGACCGGACGAGTTCCCGTTCGGCTTCTCTCAGAAGCGTATTGCGTCCGGCTTCGTCCAGGCCGTGCATGTCCGCAGTTTTTTGTTCCAGGGAAAAAAGAAGCACGTTTTTGCCCGGTTCGATCGACAGAAACTGGTCAATCTCTTCGATCGTGTCGGCGATGACACACTCCGGAGGAAGAAACGTCTGCCTGCCTGCCAGTTGCCTGCCGGCTTCGGTGAGTTGCGGTGCGATGCATTTCAGGCGGGAGAGGTAGGCTTCGGCATCGGCCTCGCCGCGCATCGGGTGAAGCTCCGCCAGGAACATCGGCAGCTCGCTTTGAGGGCCAACGGCCGGGCGCAGAGCATAATCGTGGTCCGCCAGGTCATGGCTCGCCCGTCCGACCAGGCCGCGTTCATACACATTTTCGAGCATGTACTCGAGCACCGCCGCACTGATACGCTCGTCGTCATCGAGTGAATCACGGGGAAATGCCTTGAGTTCTGCAGCTAGCTGATCCAGCATCTGCCGGCGCGCCTGCACGCCTTCTGCCGACATGTCGGTAAACCGGTCCTGTGGCACGGGCATGTTCCCGATTTCGAACACGCCCATATGAGTCGGTATTTCGGGTACCGCGTCTGCGATCTGCAGGACGGTTTGATGCAGGAACTCGTTAAACGCGGTGTTCATTCGGGTAGTACCTTACACCGAGGCGCGGTCGGCCTTGGAATGGGCCAGGGCGATGGCTTCGTCAACGGCCCTGTGATAGCCGGCCCTGAAATCCCCGGCTACGAAGACAGGTGTTTCGACGTCCACCGGTACGCCGGAGCCTTCGAACAATTGCCCGTCGGCTGCACAATAGTACTCGTTGGAAATAGTGGTATACCAGCCGTTTGGAAGGTGCTTGCGAAGATTGTCCGACAGGATGCCGGTCGAGGGCTGGCCGACGATGGTCACCTGCGGCAAGGCACGCATGCAGAGCGCGAAGACGTCACCCGCGCTCGCCGTTCGCGCGGACGTCAGAAGGTACACGGGGCGGGAGAATCGTTTTTGTCCTTCCGGTTCGATATAAAAGGGCTGTTTCTCCGTGAAACCGTCGCCGCGTCTTGCGTGCTTGGTGAAAGCCAGTTGCCGGCGATCGGCCAACCGATTGGCAATCTTCATGCCCAGTTTGTCAAAACCACCTCCATTGAGCCGGACATCGAGAGCCAGGGCGTCAGCCGGGGCAATGTCCGTCATGACGTCGTCGAGAATGGCATCGATGGCCATCAGGTCATCTCCATGGAAGCGGGCGTTGTCCGGCCTTCTCAACGGCAGGTCATTGGCGACGCGGGCGGCCTCGGTATCGGCGAGGCCGAACATCCGGATGACGTTCAGGTAGGCGATATTTTTTTCCATCATTCCCCAGTGGACAGAGCCGTTTCCAGCCTGCCGGCCCCGGGAACCGAGGAATTCCTGTTGTATCAATCGGCCGATGCTTGCGACATTTTCGGGGTCGCCGATGTGACCGATCACGCCTAGTTCGTTCGCAATGAGTTGCTTTACATCAGCTAACCTTTCACTGACCAGGGTTGTTTGGCCATCGCTCACGACCACGTGATTATCCTGCAGGGGTTGGATCAGGCTGCCCAATATCTGCAACAGCGTCTCGGGGGAAGTGTTTGCGGAGACACGCGACCGGGCTTCAGCGCATATTTCCGGCCAATCCACGTTCCTGTGTTTGAAAAATGCATAATCATTTTCGAAAACGGCACGGAAAAACTCGAACGACCCGATCGGGTCCGGTTGGCGCGGGTCGTGCAGGTGAAGCGTTTTTGCCGGCAGGCGCTCAACCCTGTCGAATACATAGGACGTGATGTCATTGCGGACGCGTAATTGCAGGGTGTCATTCGAAGTTCCGCCGAGCACCTCGAAACCTTTTTTAAATTCTTCAGTGCTTCCCCGTTCGAATTCGACGGCTTGCCCCGGGATGATATCAAACAGAGAATAGCCTTCAGGTCCGATGTCGAGCATCCACCCGTAACCCTGGCTTTTCCACGTTCCTGTCAATGACATGCAGACTCCCCGAAGCCACAAGCGGCATCTTGGTGACTTGATCTTTTCTTAGTGTGCCTGTTAGTTGAGTAAGATTCAATTGAAAGTAATTGTTGTTGAACTGGAAGTAAGTTAAGTTTATTATCGGGTTAGGTTGGTCGCTATGCCTTTGCGCATCGGGCCGATTTTGTGGGGTTGGAGAATCAGATCATCGGGAGACCGCTATGTCGAGGAATTTGAAGTCGAGTAACCACATACCATTGCCTGCGCGCGCTGTGCTGCCCCTCGCAATAGGGATGCTGCTGTCCAGTGGCGCCGCCTTCGCCCAGGAAGAATCCGATGAAGCGGGGGTGCTCGAGGAAGTCCTCGTCACCGCCCAGAAGATGGAGCAACGCGAACAGGAAGTCCCGATCAGTATTCGGAGCATCGACAGCAGGACCCTGGAATTGATCAACGCGGAACGGTTCGAGGACATGGCGCGCCTGGTGCCGAGCCTTTCGTTTACAGATCGTCAACGCGGTCAGAACCAGGTGCTGATCCGTGGACTTGGAACGGTCAGCGGCGTATCGACCGTCGCCATATATAACGATGGCGTCATTTCAGGCTCCCGAATCCAGGGTGCTGGCAGTTTCGGTGAAATGGATCCGACCTTTTACGACGTTAACCGCGTCGAGGTGCTGCGTGGTCCGCAAGGAACGTTGTGGGGTGAAGGTTCATTTGGCGGTGTCATTAATATCATCAGCAATCGGCCGGATCCAACGGCCTTTGACGCTTCGGCTTCTTTTACGTGGCGCGACGTCGACCAGGGATCGAGCAGCAACTACGATTATGCCGCGATGGTGAACGTACCGCTTGTATCCGACCGCCTCGCCCTGCGCGTGGTAGGCAGTTACGTGGATCATGACGGGTTCGTAGACCAATATGACACGTCGACCGGCGAAATGATTGAGAACATCAATACCGAGGAGACCACCAGTTGGCGCGCGATGCTCGGTTACGATGGAGAGGTCTTCGATGCCGACCTGATCTACCGCTACCAGGAAATTCTGCTTGGCGGCAGCAACGCAGCATGGCCCAACACGGCGGCCGCGGTGGGTATCGGCGACAAGTACACTCAATTCACGACCGGTGAGACCAATAACTCGTACGAAAACAGCGAGATCGTGCTGGACATGAACTGGGACTTCGACTCGATGATGCTGACGTCGCTGACCAGCAGTTCGGAGGTCGATACGCTTTCGAGAATCACGATTCCGGGGCAGGTGACGTCACCCAATGTCGGCACCTTCGACGCCTGGGCCCAGGAACTGCGCCTTGCCTCGGTGGGCGGCGAGAATTTTGACTGGATCGTTGGCGCGTACTACCGGGACGCCAGTCGCAAGGCGGATATCGCCGGCATTCTTACGTTCGACTCTAATCAAACGAGCATGTCGGTTTTTGGCCAATTGTATTGGTATTTGAGCGAGAGTCTCACAGCGACTTTCGGTTTGAGATACGAGAATATCGAGTCGGACAGCCTGGCCGTGGTTTACGGGTTCTACGAGGAGTTTTCAAAGGGTGACTGGAGTCATACATCTCCCAAGGTCACCTTGGATTGGGCCGTCAACGAAAAAGTGATGTTGTATGGAACGGTAGCAGAAGGCTTCCGTACAGGTGGTATCAATACGAATTTCGCCCTGCCTCTGGGAATACCTCCTGAGCTTCTCGTGCCCATTGAACCTTTCCAGGAAACGTTTGACCCCGACTCCGTCTGGAATTACGAAATCGGCATGAAATCCGCGTGGATGAACGGCCGCATGACCTGGAACCTGGCCCTGTTCATGATTGACTGGTCGGATTACCAGTCCGAGGGCGATCTGTTCCTGGGTGCGAACGGCATCGGCTACACGATCAACTCGGGCGATGCGGAGAGTATTGGTTTCGAGACCGACCTGGCCTTCCGGCCCAACGAGCACTGGCTGCTGACCCTGGGCGCCTCACACGTCGAGCCGGAAATCACCAGCGGAATCTACAAGGGTAACCAACTCGCCAATGCACCCAAAAACGTGTTCAACGCATCCGCGGAATACAGTTGGCCGGTCGGCAACTGGGAGGCCTACCTATATGGCGACTATTCGTTCCGGGATTCGTCCTACGGCGATATCGTCAACGGTGATGACCCGAACGTTCCGCCCGCCTACCTCAATCGTTCCGAATCGTATGCGATCGGCAACGTGCGAGCAGGTCTGCGCAGTAAACACTGGAGCATCCAGGCATTCGTTGAAAACGTAACAAACGAATACGGCTCCTCGTTTACGTTCCAGATCCTGGATAGCCCTCCGGCTTTCGAATCGGTCTCCTTGATCACCCCGCGAACCTATGGTGTGAACGTCAGCTATCGTTTCTGATCCGGATGGGCTGACCGGAATTGCGGGGGCGGGTAAAACCGTCCCCGCTGTTTGTTTGATTTATTATCCGCAAGGGTCGCTGGTGTGACCGGGCGATCCCCGCCGCGCCCTCTGCCGTGCAGGCCGGGGCGGCCAAACCAAACCAGCAGTGGAGAGAAATTAACCATGAAAACCCGTTTTCTCCTGACCTTTTTCTTATCGTTTGTCGTATTGCTGACGGCCTGCCAACAGGGTTCGGATACGCCCGCGACCGCTGAGTCACAGGCCGGCGAAGCCGACGCCGTTACGACGATCGACGATTATCCTATGCTTCCGTTGTCCCGCCTCATGGCACCGGCGACTTACCTGGTGCCACAGGTCAGCCCGGACGGCCAGTGGGTGAGCTGGATCGGGCCGCTGGACGGCACGCCCAACCTGTTCGTCGCTCCTGTAGACGACCTCGAGGCCGCCCGGCCCGTCACGAAATTCACTGATGCGGGCGTACGGCCCACGGACATCAGCGGACAGGTCATGTACCGCTGGCACTTCGATTCCCGGCACATCATCTACCCGAAGGACTACGAGGGTGACGAGAACTGGGACATTCACGTCGTGAACATCGAAACCGGTGAAGACCGCAACCTGACACCGCTGCCGGACAAGTCGGTCAAGGTGATCGCTCACGGACGTAACCATCCGGATGAAGTGCTTATCTCCATCGAGACCTTCGGCAAATTCGACCCGGATATCTACCGCTTGAACTTCTCGACTGGCGAGCGATCGCTGGTGCAGCAGAACCAGGGTATGTTGGCCTACCTGGCCGATAACGAGCTCAACATTCGGCTCGGTGTGGCATTCGCTGCCGACGGTGGTCTGGAATTCTTCCGATACCATGACGGACAGCTGGGAGATCTGTTTTACCGGGTTACCGCTGACGACATGCCGGCGCTGGTTTCCTCGATTTATCAGCAGATCATCCGGTTCAGCGCCGACAACACGAAGCTCTATCTGTATGATGCCCAGGAACGGGACAAGGCCGCGCTGGTCGCGCTGGACATGGACAGCGGGGAACTGGAAGTCCTGGCCGAGGACGATCGCGTCGATATCAGCGGCGTGATCTACGCTCCGGTCAGCAGCGAGGTCCAGGGCTACGCAACCAACTGGACCCGAACGACCTGGACCGCACTGGACGACGCGATCGCGGACGACATCGAGCGGCTTGGCGGAATCGACGACGGCGACTGGAAGATCCTCAGCCGCTCGGATGATGACTCCGTGTGGGTGGTTCAATACATGGCGTCCGACGAACCCATCGTTTTCTACCTGTATCGGCCAGCCGACGGCGGGTCGCAGCGCATGTTCACCAGCACGCCGCAACTCGAGGGGCTGAAACTGTCGCCGATGCACCCCTACGTTTTGACCACGGAAGATGGCTTCGACCTGGTTTCATACGTCGTCCTGCCGCCCTGGACCGATCCGGACGAGGACGGGCGTCCCGACGAACCGGTCCCCGTCGTCGTGCTGGTCCATGGCGGGCCGAGCGACGAGCGTGCGGTGTATGCTTTCGCCCCGTTCGTGCATTGGCTGGCCAACCGGGGTTACGGCATGCTGTACGTCAATTTCCGCGGCTCGGCCGGGTTCGGCAAGGCCTACATGAACGCACAGCGCATGGAGTGGGGCGGAAAGATGCATCAGGACATCCTCGATCAGGTCCGCTGGGCAATCGAGGAAGGCATCGCCATTCCCGATAAGGTGGCCATCCTGGGCGGCAGTTACGGCGGCTACGCGGCCCTGGTCGGAATGACCATGACGCCGGATGTGTTTGCCTGCGGCGTCGACGTGGTCGGGCCGTCCAACCTGGAAATCTTCATGCCGCACTGGGACGAGGACCGGATGGGCAAGGTCATCGGCGATCCTCGCACCGAGGAGGGCCGTGCATTCCTGCGTTCGCGCTCGCCGATCAATTTCGCGCACCAGACGAAAAACCCGGTGCTGATCGCGCAGGGGGCGAACGATTCCCGCGTGCCCCAGGAGCAATCCGATATCGTCGTTGAAAAGATGCAAGAAGCCGGGGCCGAGGTGACATATATCGTGTACCCCGACGAGGGCCACGGCTTCCTGCGCCCCGCCAACAGCATGTCCTTCAACGCCATTACCGAGGTGTTCCTCGGCGAATGCCTGGACGGGCGCTACGAGCCGATCGGGGACAATATCGAGGGTTCCAGCGTCGAGGTGCCGGTCGGCGTCGAACACATACCGGGCCTGGCCGAGGCGCTGGCCGCGAGAACGGATACCGGCATGCCCGATCAGACCGTAGCGGACGTGGCGGCCGAGGTGGTGGCGCGGTACGCGGGAACCTATCTCCTGGAGCAGTACGGCGTGGAGATCCCGCTGCGGATGGACGGCGACAAGCTCATGTTCGAAATGCCCGGCCAGCCGGTGTCTCAGCTGTTTCCGAGCTCGGAGACGGAGTTCTTCTTCAAGGTGGCGCCGACGACGGTCACGTTTTTCATGAACGATGACGGTTCGGTCAGCCACATGATCATGAACTCCCAGGGCACGGAAACCCGGGTCGAAAGGGTCAAGTGAGCGAAACATCCACTCAGTGGGCCGCCGGCGAGGCGGCCCGGATCCATGCCGGGTCTCTCGTCTGGGACATGGTTTTTCCGATCGAGCCTTGGTGCGGTAATGGTTGGGACAAGCTCGGTCGTTTCCACGAGACTGGCTACGACGTGATTTCCGTGACACTCGCGGGGGACAACCACTCGATCTCGGAGGCCGTGCAGCGGGTGGCCGCTGCGCGCCGCGAGGTGCTTGGCAGGCCGGACGAACTGGTCCTGGTCGAATCCGTCAATGACGTTCACAAGGCCCGGAAAGAGGGCCGTCTCGGGGTGGCTTTTCACTTCGAGGGGACGCGCTGCTTCGAGCGCAATCTCGACATGATCGAGGCGTTCTACCAGCTGGGAATTCGCCACACGCTGCTGGCGTTCAACCAGGGAAACTCAGTCGGTGGAGGCTGTGCCGAGCGTAGCGACGGGGGGCTGACCAATTTCGGCCGCCTGTTGGTTGAAGAGATGGAGCGGGTGGGGATGCTGCTCGACCTCAGCCATACCGGGCGAAAGACGGCAATGGATGCGCTGGAAATGGCGACACACCCCGCCGTGTTCACGCATTCGAATGCGGATGCCGTTGCGTCACATTTCCGCAACCTGCCGGATGACCTGGCCAAAGCCTGCGCGGCGACGGGCGGCCTGGTGGGTGTGTCCAGCTCCAACGAATACCTCGGTGTCGAACGCTCGAGTCCCGAAGCGATCTTTCGTCACGTCGACCACTACGTACAGTTGCTGGGACCGGAACATGTCGGCCTCGGATTCGATGTCGTTTTCGATGCGAAGGCGCTGAGCGACTGGATCCGAACCCGGCCGGACGAATGGCCGGGCAAGGACGACCCGACCTGGCCGGGTTTTACCTATGGGCTTCCGGAAGATGGGCTGCGCCTGACCGAACTGATGGTTGTAAACGGTTACGATGAAAAGGCAATCCGCAAGATTCTCGGTAAAAACTACATGCGGGTCTGCGAGGAAGTCTGGAACTGAACAGGAGAACCTCGTCGGCAGGAGAACACGGGGACCGGCGTGGTCATGATGAGTCATTGCAGGAAAATCATAGATGCGAAGCGATCACACTGAAAAGCTGACGTTCTTCCAGTTACTGGCCTGGGCCCTGCCGTCGATGATGCTGATGTTGTCGCTAGTCCCGGTGAACGCGGTCCTGCCCACGCTCTACGCGCAGCATGCTCAGGTTTCGGTCGCCACCGTGGGCACGATCTTCCTGCTTCGGTCCATCTACGACGCGGTCTCCGACCAGGTCATCGGTTTCCTGTCCGACCGGACACGCACGCGACTGGGTGCGAGACTGCCGTGGATCATCGCCGGAATGTTCGTCACCATCACCGGAATGCTGATGCTGTTCCGTATTCCGCCTGACGCCGGCACCGCCTATTTCGCGACCTGGACGCTGGTGTATTTCACCGGATCGACGATGATCTACATCCCGTACATGGCGTGGGGTAACGAGTTGACGCTCGACTACGACGAAAGCTCCCGCGTCTTCGCGTTCAAGAGCTTTTTCGACAACGTCGGCAGCATGCTGTTCTCGCTGATACCGATTGCGGTGGTCGCCATCGGTTTATTCTCATCCACCGAATACACGCCGGACATGATCTGGTTTCTCGGCATGGTTGTGCTGATCGTCATGCCGATCACGATGATCGGAGCGCTCAGGCTGGCGCCGCTCGGACACGTCAGCACGACGCCCAGAACCTCCCTGGTCAACCTGTTCCGTTCGGTCAGGGACAACCGGCCGTTCCAGCGTTTTATCTTTGCCTACATCCTGGCCGGCACCGGCTACGGCTTCTTCGTCGCCCTGATTTACCCCTTCGTTTCCAGTTATCTGCAGATCGGTGATGCATTTCCGGCGATCCTGCTGGTGACGACGATCACCGGCCTGGTCGCCGTTCCCATCTGGGTGCGTATCGTTTATGCACTCGGTAAACACAGAGCCTGGGCCTGGGGCTGGCTGTTCAATTCCATCGTGCTGTTACCGATGATCTGGGTCGAGCCGGGGCCGGGCGCCAGGATTCCCACCATGGTTCTGATGGCCCTGTACGCCCTCACCAACGGGGTCAGCGCGATTGCCCCGTTTTCCATCCTCGGTGACGTCGTCGAGTACGACCGGCTGAAGACGGGTGTGGACCGCGGCGGCAACTACTACGCGTTCATGATGT
>JAZBOH010000208.1:0-68317 GCA_036351055.1 Lysobacterales bacterium | reverse complement strand
GACGGCGGCACCCAGTCCCGCCCCCTGGGCTTCCGGGGTGACCGCGAACTTGTCCAGGTACGGCACGCCGTCAATACCCTTCAGCACGATGGCCATCGCGCCGAATGATTCGCTGGCCAATATGCACTCGACCGGCAGCCCAGCATAATAGTCGCCTCTCAGAACCCGGCTGAAACTCTGCTCGAGCAGGCGCGTCGTTTTTTTCTTCAGCTCCGGGCTGAACTCGCTGAACTCGATGATCTCTTCGCCGCTGCGGATCAGCGTTCCGGCGCCGCGATGCGTGAACAGTTCCCTGGCCAGGCTGCCCACCGATGTGATGGACACAGAAGCACTTTCCGGCAATCCCGAGAGCAATTGGCCAATCTGCTCCAGCTTGAGCTGCATGCCGGAGTGCACCCAGTCCTGTGCAATCAGCCAGTCGTAATCGGTGCGCAAGCTGATGGCTGAAATGATGCGGCCGTTTTCGTCCAGCAGACCACCGGTGCCGGTCAGGAAGATAATCTTGTGCGGCTCGACTTCCCAGATCAGTTCCCGGGCCGCGATATCGGCATTGATGTTCATCACCTGGCCGGTCGTGCTTTCACCCAGGCAGGCCACGACGGGCAGGATTCCGCGCTGTACCGAATCGCGCACCGCCTCCAGGTCGACACGCTTGATGTCACCCACCAGGCCAAGTTCATCGCGGTCGAGATAGTCACAGACAAATACGCCGTGCTGGATGCCGGCTGCCCTGACGCCCTCGTCCTGCAGGGCACTGACCAGCCGCCGGTTGGCCCGGTAAATCACCGGCCGCGCGACTTCCATCACATCCGGCGTGGTCACGCGCAGGCCCTTGCGCTTGACGGTCGGAATGGACGCTTCCGCCAATGCCACGTCCAGCTGGGGCCCGGCTCCGTGCAGGATGATCGGCATCAGGCCCAGGTTGGCCAGGAATCCCAGCGCAGCCGCCAGTGGCTTGAGTTGCTCTTCCAGCACCGCGCCGCCAATCTTGATCACGGCGAACTGCAGGTCGTCTTCGCTGTATTGCTCCAGGTAGTAGCGCGCCTCCCGGCTGGTGCCGAGCTGGCTCAGGACCTGGTTGACGACACTTCTGATCTCAGCCATTGCGGTTCACCACTCCACTGTACAGTTCATAGGCCTGCTGCAGTTGATCCAGCGCGACCCATTCGTTGGCCGCATGGGCCTGTGCGATATCGCCTGGACCCAACACGATGGCCGGCAGACCGGCCGCGGAAAACAGCGAAGCCTCGGTCCAGAAGTCCACCGGTTCGGCCAGCGGCAATCCATGCCGGGCGCAGAAATCGCTGGCTGCGGCATCATCCTGTCCACCGGCAGGAAGGGGCTCACCCTTGAAAGGAACCTCCCAACTCACCCGGTCTCCGGGTGCGGCACAGGCCTGGATTTCTTCAAGAAATGCATCGTTGGACTCACCCGGCTGCAGGCGCGCACTCCAGTGAATAAAAGCGCTGCCTGCAATCACGTTACTCTTGCTGCCGCCATCCACGATACCGATATTCATGCAGCTCCCCGGGTCGCCGGCAGCAGATTTTCTCGATTCCGCTACAGCGAGCGCCGCGGCGGCCCAGCGCGTCGCCTGGTGGTTTGCATTATCCGTCAACGCCCTGGCCTCGGACGAATGCCCGGGCTCGCCACTGAAACGGGTTTTCACCGAAAGAAAGCCCCGGTGGCCAAGCACTGCCCGGCAGGTTGTCGGCTCGGCCACGATGACCTGGCGATAGCGTTCACCCTCCCCTGTTTCCAGAAAATTCCCGATACAGCAACCGCCCGCGCCTTCTTCGTCGGAAGTAAACAGCAAGGCCATATTCTGCGGAGCCTGCTGGGCGATCGTGAGCAGTGCGGCAGCCGCGCCCTTGATGTCGCAACTGCCACGCCCGTATGCCCTGCCATTTTTTACCCGCAGTGCATGAGGATCGCTCTTCCAGCCCTCACCGTCCGGAACGGTGTCCAGGTGGACGTTGAACAGGATGTCCGGCTCGCCCCGAACCGCGTACCAGCTGACGTGGCCTTCACCATGGTCCCGGACCTCCACCCTGAAGCCGGATCCGACCACGCCGGAGCAGTACTGAAAAATGTCCGAGTCACCTGTTATCTCGCGCGGCGGGTTCTGCGTGTCGCAAGCAACCAGCTTCTCCAGGTGACCGAGGAGAGCCGTTGAACTCATTCCTTGCTGCCCCGCACCTTTCCGGCTAGCGTCGTGCTCTGACCGAT
Source organism: Lysobacterales bacterium (assembly GCA_036351055.1). Lineage (GTDB taxonomy): Bacteria > Pseudomonadota > Gammaproteobacteria > Xanthomonadales > SZUA-36 > JABDPF01. The sequence goes on along the minus strand of JAZBOH010000208.1, from coordinate 66,088 downwards.
CAGCTTGATAAAGCCCACGGCTTCTTCCGGCGTCCAGTCGGCACTCTGCGCGTAAATGGCATCCGGGTTTTTCAGCTGGTAAGGGGTGTCCACGGCGATCGCGATCACGGAGCCGCCCTCGGTGCGGATAACAACTTCACCGCTCACCATCTCCTGGGAGTTTTCCAGGTAAGCTTCGAGGTCAAATTTGTGCGGTTCGTAGAAAAACCCGCTGTACACGAGCTCGGCCCAGCGGTCGCTGATCAGCTTGCGGAACTGGTTCTGGAAGCGGGTGTTAACGGCGTCTTCCAGGGCCTGGTGGGCCGTCAGCAGGCCATCGATGCCCGGGCATTCAAATGCGATACGCCCCTTCAGGCCGATGGTGACGTCGCCGGTATAGATATGGCGCCCAACGCCCCAGGCACCGAGCCTGTCGTTGAGGGCGCGGAGAATTTCCGGCCCGGCCATTTCCTCGCCATCCAGGCTGACCGCTTCACCCTGTTCAAAAGCGATGCGGATTTCCAGGGCGCCCTGCGGCCAGTCTTCGCGGCCGGCGGTCCGTGTCCAGGCACCATCAGCCGGCGGCAGAAATTCATCGATTTCACTGCCGGAGATCGTCGTGCCCAGCAGGTTCGCGTTGATCGAATACCGGCTTGCGGATGCCTCGACCTCGATTCCGGCCTTCGCCATGACATCGAGCTCGTAGTCTCTCACGGCCTGGACTTTCGACTGCAAGTCGCGGATCGGGGCATGGATCACGTAGTCACCAAGGCTGCGGACCGTCTGGTCGAACCGCAGTTGGTCGTTACCCATACCGGTACAACCATGGCCGAAATTCTTCGTTCCCAACTCGTCGCAGAGGTCCAGGCAGCTTTTCACAATGAGGTATCGATCACTGCACAAAAGGGGATACTCGCCCAGCATTCGTGCGTGGCTCCAAACCAGGGGTACAACAAATTCATCCCAGATTTCCTGACCCACGTCGATCTCGTAGTGCTCTGTCGCACCCAGGCTGATGGCCCGGTTGTGGATATACTCGCGTTCGGCATCATCCACCCCGCCAGTATCGATAAACGCGGTATGCACTTCGAAACCTTTCTGCACCAGGTCCAGCACGCAGTAACTGGTATCCAGTCCACCGGAAAAGGCCAATACGATTTTTTCTTTCATGTCGGTCAACTCTGTCTTGTTTGAATTCTTTTGCCTGGCCCTAGAAGCGCCTGGGTGCGGCACCAAGCAGGCGATTCATGATGGCCTTCTGCACATGCAGACGATTTTCTGCCTCGTCGATGGCGACGCAATAGTCGGCATCCATGACACCATCCGTCGCTTTTACATTGCGACGAAGCGGCAGGCAATGGCTGAACAGCGCGCTGTTGGTCATCGCCATTTTTTCCTCGTCAACGATGAAATGCCGGTAGTTCTTACGCCGTTCCCACTCGTCCTCGGGACGGCCGTAAAAAGGAAGGGCGCCCCAACTCTTGGCGTAAACGACATCGGCCCCGGTATAGGCGGCTTCGATGTCATGTGTCACCTCGAAGCTGCCTCCATTGTCACGGGAAAACTGTGTTGCGGCGTTTTCGAACTGCGGATCCAGGCGGTAGGCCTCTTCGGGGCATAGCAGGGTGACGTCCATGCCGAATTTACTGGCGATCAGCAGGGCCGAGTTGGCCACGGCGGTGTTCAGGGGGCGCGGGTGCCAGGTCCAGGTCAGCAGGAACTTGCGGTTTTTCACCACACCAAGGCGTTCTTTCAGGGTCAGCATCAACGCCATCTCCTGGCAGGGATGCACGATGGTTTCCATGTTGATGACCGGCACCGAGGAATACTTCGCCAGGGTCCTGATCACCCGGTCTTCGCGGTCTCTTGACCAGTCCTTGAACAAGGGAAAGGCGCGGATACCAATCAGGTCGCAATACCGTGACAGAACACCGGCGACTTCAGCGATGTGTTCCTCGGCATCCCCGTCCATGATGGCCCCGGGCTCGAATTCGACACCCCAGGCGTCCTTGCCGGGCTGCAGCACGATGGCGATACCACCCAATTGCTGCATGCCGAGCTCGAAAGATGTCCGCGTGCGCATCGACGGGTTGAGAAACAGCAAGGCGATGGACTTGCCCTTCATGCTGTCCCGGATGGGATCCTGCTTGAGATCGGCGGCGGCTTTAAGGAGCTCGTCCAATTCCCCGCGCGACCAGTCGATGGTGCTCAAAAAATGCTGCATTTACTGTTCTCCAAAGCAAAAAACCCAGCCTTCGGCCGGGTTTTTCTAGTGAATCTACTTTTATGACCTACATGGCAACCCAGCCCGGAGTATTCGTCCGGCGTCGGCGCAGGTGGCGAAAACCGTTGTTTGCCCGTAATTTGATCATGCGCTTGAATTTAAGTAATTTCCAAGGTTAATGCAACCGTTAATCTCGAAGAACCGGGGTCAGAGTAAAAACCCGGTTCATGCCTTGCCCACGATTTCTAAAAAAGTGTTTTTTGCTCTGACCCCAGACATCCCGGGTTCTTTGTTCATTTCTTTTTCGGGATGTAAAGGTCGGTGACGGTGCCTTCGAAGACCTCGGCAGCCAGGGCCACGGTTTCGGAAAGCGTCGGGTGCGGGTGCACGGTCAGGCCGATGTCCCCGGCTTCGGCACCTATTTCGATGGCCAGGGCGCATTCGGCGATCAGGTCACCTGCATGGGGCCCGGCGATTCCGGCGCCGATAATGCGTGACGTCTTGTTGTCAAAGAGCAGTTTGGTGAAACCTTCGGTCCGGTCATTGCCCAGGGCGCGACCACTGGCTGCCCAGGGGAATTTGCCCACCCCGTAGTCCATGCTGTTTTCCTTCGCTTCTGCCTCGGTCATGCCAACCCAGGCGATTTCCGGGTCCGTATAGGCTACCGAGGGGATCACGCGTGCATCGAAAGCGCTGTTTTCGCCTGCACAGACTTCGGCAGCCACTTTACCCTCGTGGGTTGCCTTGTGCGCCAGCATCGGCTGGCCAACCACGTCACCGATGGCGAAAATATGCGGCACATTGGTCCGCATCTGCTTATCGACCTCGATGAAACCCCGTTCATCAACCTCGACGCCGGCGGCTTCGGCATTGACCCGTTTGCCATTCGGCGAGCGGCCCACGGCTACCAGGACCCGGTCGAATTTCTCTGATCCCTCATGCTTCCCCTCGAAATGGGCGACCAGTGCATCGTCAGCGACGTCGACCCCGGTCACCCTGGTCTCAAGGTGGATCGCCTTGTAACGCTTTTTGATACGACGTTCCAGGGGGCGGACCAGGTCGGCGTCGCAGCCCGGCATCAATCCTGCCGTCAGTTCAACCACCGTGACCTCGCTGCCCAGCGCATCGTATACACAGGCCATCTCCAGCCCGATGATGCCGCCGCCAACCACCAGCAAGCGCCCGGGAATTTCCTCGAGGGTCAGCGCCGCCGTTGAATCCATCAGCCGCGGATCTCCCCAGGGCATATTGGGCAGTTCCAGTGAACGGGAACCCACTGCGACAATGGCGTTGTTGAAGGTAAGCCGACGCGCCGCGTCGCCGGTGTTGATCTCTACTTCATGACTACCAGTAAATTCTGCCAGGCCCTGGATCACTTCCACCTTGCGCTGCCTGGCCATGCCGGCCAGTCCGCCGGTGAGTTTTTTGACCACGCCATCTTTGAAAGCACGCAGCTTGTCGATGTCGATGACCGGCGCGCCGAAGCTGACACCGTGCTTTTCCATGGCCGCGGCTTCCTCGATCACGGCGGCCGTGTGCAGCAGTGCTTTGGACGGAATACAGCCCACGTTAAGGCAGACTCCGCCAAGCGCATCAAAGCGCTCGACCAGGGCGACGTTCAGGCCGAGGTCCGCCGCACGGAAAGCAGCGGTGTAACCACCCGGACCGGCGCCAATGACCAGTACGTCAAATTCGAAGGCAGATTTTTCGTTCACTCTTTACGATTCCTCAGTCATTCCGACCGGCGCTCTCGATCACCAGTTCGTCGCCCTGTTGGCGAATGCTGTAATGGCGCAAGAAACTCATGCCGAGCAGGGCTTCACCGCCCAACCCCGGCGTGATGGTCGCGCGCACGTTCTCGCGTTCCAGGCTGCCGGCGCTCACGGTTGCCAGGCGCGTCTTCCAGGCCTCTACCGGACCAGCCGCGGTCATCACGACCACCCGCGGACCAAAATCCAGGCCCAGCGCCCGCGCCGCCTGATCAGAAACCGCAACGTCCGTCGCACCGGTGTCGACCAGGAAATTTACCGCCTGGCCGTTGATCTCACCCCTGACCCGGTAGTGACCGCTGCGATCCTGCTTGAGCACGATCTTCGCCTGGCCGCCCTGCCCGGTACTTTGCACCAGCCCTCCACGCTCCGGAATCAGGGCCTGGTAAAACGCGGTCAGTCCGAACATCAGGCCGATCACGGCGATCCAGGCGAAATAGCGAACGGCTCGTGGACGAGGCTGTGCCGGCCCGGGTTGTTCATTCATTGACCCGTCCAGCCTAAAGCGTCAAGCGCCTCAGGTCTTCCAGTCGACTGGCCAGGAAACGCGTGAAACGCGCCGCAGCGGCTCCATCGATCACCCGGTGGTCGTACGACAGGGACAAGGGCAACATCAATCTCGGCTGGAACTCACTGCCGTTCCACACCGGTTTCATCAGGGACCGCGAGACACCCAGGATGGCCACCTCGGGCGCGTTGATAATGGGTGTGAAACCGGTGCCGCCAATACCCCCCAGGCTGGAAATTGAAATACAGCCACCCTGGATATCCTGGGGCTTCAGTTTTCCTTCGCGTGCCTTGGCGCTGGTCACGGCCAGTTCGGCCGCCAGTTCCATGATGCCCTTGCGGTCGCAGTCCCGGATAACCGGCACGATCAGCCCGTCGGGCGTATCCACGGCTACCCCGATATTGAAGTATTTTTTCAGGACGAGGTTCTCACCATCCGCTTCAAGCGAGGCGTTGAAGCGCGGAAAAGCCTTCAGTGAAGCCACCATGGCCTTGATCAGGAAAACCAGCGGCGTCAGCTTGAATCCCTTTGCCTTGGCGTCATCGGCATTGGCCAGCCGAAACGCCTCCATGTCGGTAATGTCCGCTTCATCGCTCTGCGTGACATGCGGAATACCAAGCCAGTTGCGGTGCAGGTGCGCCGCGGAGATTTTCTGGATTCGTGTCATGGGCAGCCGCTCGATCTCGCCATAACGGGTGAAATCCACTTTCGGCAGTTCCGGGAAATCCAGTGTCAAGCCGCCAATACCGCCGCCAGCAGCCCTGGGGCCTCCGCTGCTCATGGCCTGCTTGACATGGCCCGCCACATCGTCGCGCGTGATGCGTCCTTTACTGCCCGTGCCCTGTACACCGGAGAGGTCGACGCCCAGTTCACGCGAAAACTTGCGTACCGCAGGGCTGGCATAAGGGGTCTTGGACGGGTCTGCGGCTGCTGCACCCGTTTCGCGTTTCTGCGACTTGCCTGGCGCCGCCGCCTCTGCAGCGGGCGGTTCTGGCCGGGACACCTGTTCCGGTTTTTCACTTACCGCTTCCTGCACCTCTACTCGCGGGCTTTCTTCGACGGCCGGCGTGGCCGCCTCGTCACCCGCCGCCGAATCACCGGATACTTCCAGCACGGCGATCACGTCGCCCTCGGAGACCGTGTCATCCAGCTTGACCCGCAGTTCCCGAATCACGCCAGCGGCAGACGACGGGACTTCCATCGTCGCTTTATCACTTTCCAGCGTCACCAGGCCGTCATCGACAGCAACGCTGTCCCCTTCGGCAACCAGCAGCTCGATGACGGGGATATCGCCGAAATCGCCGATATCGGGCACCTTGATTTCTATCGTATTGCTCACATTCCGCTCCGCTGTTTCTCTTGTTTCGCGGCCTTATACATCAACCGGGTTCGCTTTTGCAGGATCGATTCCCAGCGATTCGCGGGCCGAAATCAGTTCGCCCACGCTGAGCAATTCACGCCTGTAAAGTGCATACAACGCGGCATAGGCTATGTTGTGACGGTCCACTTCAAAGAACCGCCGCAATTTCTCCCGGGTATCTGACCGACCAAAGCCGTCGGTGCCCAGGACGATGTAATCCTCCTGCGGCAGGAAGCCACGGATCTGGTCTGCAAACGCCCGCACATAGTCAGACGCGGCGACCACCGGGCCCGGGCGGTCGCGCAGGCACTCCGTGACCCATGGAACTCTCGGTTCTTGCTCCGGGTTCAGTCGACTCCATCGGGCGCTGTCAACACCGTCCCGGCGCAACTGGCTGAAACTGGTGGCGCTCCAGACGTCCGCCGTGACACCGAAGTCCTGCTCGAGAATGTTCGCAGCAGCTATCGTCTCGCGCAGAATCGCACCGCTGCCGAGCAACTGTACTTTCTTCGTGCTGTCCCCGCCCTGGCGCAACAGGTACATGCCCTTGCGGATACCTTCTTCGGCGCCCGCGGGCATTTCCGGGTGCGTGTAGTTCTCGTTCTCCACGGTGATGTAATAGAAAACATCCTGACCTTCCTGGAACATGCGGCGCATGCCGTCCTGCACGATCACGGCCAGTTCGTAGGCAAATGTCGGATCGTAGGAAATGCAGTTGGGGATCATGGACGAGATCATGTGGCTATTGCCGTCTTCGTGTTGAAGGCCTTCACCATTCAACGTGGTACGCCCAGCCGTGCCACCGATCAGGAAACCTCGCGCACGCATGTCGCCTGCCGCCCAGGCGAGATCCCCGATACGCTGGAAACCAAACATCGAATAGAAAATGTAAAACGGAATCATGGTCTCGCCGGAAGCAGAGTAACTGGTCGCTGCGGCAATCCAGGATGACATGGCGCCGGCCTCGGTGATGCCCTCCTGCAGGATCTGGCCTTTCTGGTCTTCCTTGTAAAACATGAGCTGGTCGGAATCGACCGGCGTGTAAAGCTGCCCCACGGACGAGTAGATGCCCAGCTGCCGAAACATGCCCTCCATGCCGAAAGTCCGCGCCTCGTCGGCCACGATCGGCACGATACGGTCCGCGATGCGCTTGTCGCGCAGCAACAGCGAAAGCGAACGTACGAAGGCCATCGTCGTGCTGAACTCCCGGTCAGCCGAAGATTTGAGAAGCGTGTCGAACACGCCAAGCTCCGGCGCTTCGATGGAACCGTCCTGCCGCCTGCGCTGGGGGATGAAGCCACCCAGCTCTTTGCGGCGCTCAAGAAGGTAGCGAACTTCCTCGCTGTCTTCACCCGGGTGGTAGTACGGAACATTTTCCAGCTCTTCGTCCGGCACCGGTACGCCGAAACGGTCACGGAACTGGCGGATCGAATCGATATCCATCTTCTTTTGCTGGTGCGTTATGTTCTGGGCCTCTCCTGCCAGGCCCATGCCATAGCCTTTGACGGTCTTGGCCAGGATCACGGTCGGCTGTTCCGGTGAAGCCACGGCGGAAGCATAGGCCGCATAGATCTTATGCGGATCGTGCCCGCCACGGTTCAAGCGCCAGATGTCCTGGTCGCTCATGGTGGCAACCATGTCGCGCAACTCGGGGTACTTGCCGAAGAAGTGCTCACGCGTGTACGCGCCACCCTTGGCCTTGTAATTCTGGTAGTCGCCGTCAACGGCTTCTTCCATGCGCTGACGCAACAGGCCATCCTTGTCCTTGGCGAACAGTTTGTCCCAGTACGAACCCCAGATCACCTTGATCACGCGCCAGCCCGCGCCGCGGAATACACCTTCCAGTTCCTGGATGATCTTGCCGTTGCCGCGCACCGGGCCGTCCAGTCGCTGCAAGTTGCAGTTGATCACGAAAATCAGGTTATCCAGCTTCTCCCGCCCCGCGAGTGATATCGCACCCAGGGATTCCGGCTCGTCGGATTCGCCGTCACCCATGAAACACCAGACCTTGCGGTCGGATGTGTCGGCGATGCCGCGGTTATGCAGGTATTTCAGGAAACGCGCCTGGTAGATCGCCATGATCGGGCCGAGCCCCATGGAAACGGTGGGCAGTTGCCAGTAATCGGGCATCAGCCAGGGGTGTGGGTAAGAACTCAGACCGTTGCCGTCTGATTCCTCGCGGAAGCTGTCCAGCTGCTCTTCGCTGATACGCCCTTCGAGGTAGGAGCGGGCATAAATGCCAGGGGACGAGTGACCTTGGATGTAAACCAGGTCGCCGCCGCCCGGGTGGTCCGGCCCCCGGAAAAAATGGTTGAAACCAACGTCGTAAAGGCTGGCGGCCGAGGCAAAACTGGCGATGTGGCCGCCCAGTTCTCCACCCCGCTTGCCGGCACGCACGACCGTCGCCATGGCGTTCCAGCGGATCAGCGATTTGATGCGGCGTTCCAGTTCGTTATTACCCGGGTGTTTCTTGCCAAGCTGCGCTGGAATGGTGTTGATATAGGCCGTGGTCGCCTTGTATGGCAGGTAACCGCCAGAGCGGCGGGTATATTCCACGAGATGCTCAATGAGGTAATGCGCCCGCTCCGGGCCCTCGCGCTCGATAACCGCCTGCAGCGATTCAAGCCACTCTCTTGTTTCTTCCTGGTCGGAATCGTTTTTAGTTTTGTCGATATCCTGGTTCATCTGGTTTCCTCAAATGCCGTAGCGGGCTCTTTCCGCCGCATCCAGCTTTACGAAACGAAGTGTATTGGTTCCACCCGACCGGCACATCTGGTCACCCATGGTGACCAGAACGCGGTCGTTTTCTTTTACGGCGCCATGCGCCATCAGGGTTTTCAGGGCCTCTGACACGACCTTGTCGGCGTCATCACTGTCCATCACCTGCTTGACGGGAAAGACATCGCGAAACATGGCCATCCGCCTGCGACTTCTTTCATTGGTGGAAAATGCAAAAATCGGCACAGCAGACTGGATACGGGACAACCACTGGGCGGTTGAACCCGATTCTGTCAGCGCGACGATGGCCTGAACAGAGACATTGGTCGCAAGGAACATGGCAGCCATCGCGATGGCTTGGTCGATCCGTTCGAAACGGATATTCAGATGGCTGCAGTCCCCGCCGCCTTCCGACTCGAAATGCCGCTCGGCGCCCAGGCAAATGCGATTCATCGCCTCGATCACTTTGACCGGGTGTTTTCCGACGGCCGTTTCGGCCGACAACATGACGGCATCGGTGCCATCGAGTACCGCGTTCGCCACGTCGAGCACCTCGGCCCGGGTCGGAATGGGGTTTTCGATCATGGACTGCATCATCTGTGTTGCGGTGGCCGTGATCCGGTTGTGCCTGATGGCCGTTCGAATGATGTGCTTTTGTAAACCGGGCAACTCCTCGTCACCGATTTCGACCCCCAGGTCACCCCTGGCCACCATGATCGCATCGGCAGCCTCACAGATCTCCTCCAGGTTCTCGATCGCCTCCATGCGCTCGACCTTGGCTATCAAGGCGGCTTCACTGCCTGCTTTGCGCAGCAGCCTGCGGGCATGTTCGATGTCTTCCGCGTTGCTGACAAATGAAACGGCAACGTAGTCAGCGCCCATTTCCGCAGCCAGTTCGATATTGGGAAAATCATGTTCAGCCAGGCCGGCGATGGAGAGCCCGCCGCCATGCAGGTTCAAGCCTTTTCGGTCGGAAAGCTTGCCGCCGTTTTCGACCAGGCACTGGACCTGCCCGCCACGGATCGACTGGACCTGCATTGATATCAGGCCATCGTCCAGCAATAGCGTATCACCGGGTGAAACGTCGTTTGGCAAGCCGGAGTAGCTGACGCCGACACGGTGTCGGTCGCCGGGTAGTTCGGGTCTGTCCGCGTCAAGGGTAAAGTGATCACCGCTTTCCAGCTCCACACTTCCTTCCCGGAATGACTCGACGCGGATTTTTGGCCCCTGCAGGTCGACAAGGATCGCCACCTGCCAGCTAAGCTGCTTGGAAACCTCCCGCACCATGCGGGCGCGGCGCACATGCTGCTCCGGATCGCCATGTGACATGTTCAGCCGGAATACATCGACTCCGGCGCGGATCAGGCCCTCCAGAACTTCGCGGTCGTCGGTTCCGGGGCCCATGGTCGCAATGATCTTGGTCCGCCGCCTGTGGCTTACATTCTTGCTGATGTCTACATTCATGGCGTGCGATTATAAAGGCAATTGATGACAGAAAGGGTATCTTTTTACCAAAGAAAGGTGTAGCGACCCATGGGCCCTGAACCAGGCAGGGGATATCCGGTTGAAACGGATACGGGGCCAGGCGGCCTACTGGCCGTCTGAATAAGGGTAGCGCTCAAACACCATGTTGACGGAGGTGTAGATGGCGTCACGGAGCTGCTGGGCCACCTTGTCGTTGGCCTCGACAACGGTAACACCCTGCCAGACCAGGCGGTCCGTGCCGTTATCCACCAGGTCGATGAACACCGAGGCCTCGGTCACCTTGGTCGCCCTCTGACTGACACCGACGCCGACACCCAATGCTGAGCCGTAGGATGCCCCACCCGGCCGCCCGTAGTAGGCGCCGCTCATATAGGGCCGGGTGTAAGACGTCATCTTGACCTTGTCATCAGCGCGGAATGTCACGTTGACGTACAGGTCCGGATTAGCCGATTGACGGTACCCCCTGCGGGTCATCTCGTTGGCGATAGCCTCCCGGTAATGCTCACCGAAAACGGGCGAGTTGTAGCCGCCTTCGATCCCCAGCGTGTCAAAAAAATCAAATGTCTGGTAACGGCTGAAATCCGCCCTGGGATCGACATCACTCCTGACCTCGATACCCGAAGAGCAGGCCGACAACAGCAGGAGAACGGACAATAAAACTAAAGCGGGCCTGGCGGCCCGCTTGAAAGGGTATTTGGTCAATGGTCTATTCCGTTATTGCTGGCCGGGCGCGGGCACGGGAAACTGCTCGAACACCTTCGATACGGTAAGTTGCACGGTCTCCCTGATCTGTTCCTGCATCTTGTCGGTCAGGGTAAAAGTCGCTACACCCTGCCACACCAGCTTGTGTTCCTTGGCGTCAACAAAATCGATGTACACATTGGCCTCGGTATACTGGTGCACCGTGGTCCGCGTGCCTCCCCCATGCCAGGGGCTGCCGTAATAACCGTAACCCCTGTACCCATATGCACCGCCGTACAGGTATGGATCCTGGTAGGTGTTCACTTTTACCTTGTCTTGCGCGCCAATGGAAACATTGACCTGCAACTGGGGTGTTTCTGAAATCTTGTAACCCCGGACATCCATCTCGGAAAAAACCGCATCACGGAAATGCTGCCCAAGCAGGCTCGAATAGCCGTCATCTTCCACGCCCAATTGGCTGAAGAAATTGTATGTCTGGAACTGCGACAGGTTCACGTCCGGAGCCGCATCACTGCGGACCTTGACGCTTGGCGCACAGGCCGACAACAAGATAGCCGAAACCAGTATCGAGGCCAGAAGGCCAGCGGATGGAGTTTTGACTTTGAAGCTCATCGATCGCTCCCGAAGAAAGACAGACACATCGTACCAGCGGATGTGCCGCCGGTCATCTGTTTAGAGCAAAAGGACCCGTACGGCCGGAAACCCGGCCGTACGGGAGTATGTATTTCAGCGCGCAGCGATGGCTTCAAGCGCAGCCACGGCAGGCAGCGTTTTTCCTTCGACAAACTCGAGGAATGCACCGCCTCCGGTCGAAATATAACTGATATCCTCGCGGATACCGAACTGGTCGATAGCGGCCAATGTATCACCACCACCTGCAATGCTGTAGGCCGATGAAAGGGCGATGGCCTCGGCCAGTGAACGCGTGCCCGCTGCAAAATTCTTGAACTCGAACACGCCAACGGGGCCATTCCAGATGATCGTGCCGGCGCCCGCGATGATCTCGGAGTATTCGATAGCGGTCAGCGGGCCGATATCCAGGATCATTTCATCGTCACCAACCTTATCGACCTTCCTGACAAACGCTGCGGCGTCTTTCTCGAAGGCCTTGGCCACGACGACGTCCCTGGGAATCGGGATCGAACCGCCGCGCTGGTGGGCTTTCTTGATCAACCGCTGGGCATCATGGAGAAGATCGGCCTCGTACAGCGATTTACCGACGTTGTAACCGGATGCCGCGATGAAGGTATTGGCAATACCGCCGCCAACGATTAACTCGTCCACCTTGTCGAGCAGTGTGTCAAGAACCGTCAGCTTGGTGGAAACCTTGGATCCGCCAACGATAGCCAGCATCGGCCGCTCAGGATTTTTAAGCCCTTTTTCAAGTGCATCAAGTTCCCGGCTGAGCAACAGCCCGGCCGCCGCGACCGGAGCAAAACGGGTAACGCCCTCGGTGGAGGCCTGGGCACGGTGAGCTGTGCCGAACGCATCCATGACGAAAACATCACACAATGATGCGTAGCTGCGCGCGAGATCTTCGTCGTTCTCCTTCTCGCCTGCATGGAAGCGGACGTTTTCACAGAGCACAACTTCACCCGGAGCAACTTCGAAGCCACCCAGCCAGTCTTTTTCAAGCCTGACGGGCCGGCCCAGGAGCTCGGCCATGCGATCGGCAACCGGCTGCATCGAAAACTTCGGATCCGGTTCGCCTTCCACGGGGCGCCCCAGGTGCGATAGCAGGATCACTGCCGCGCCCTTTTCCAGCGCCAGTTCAATCGTGGGTAGTGAGGCGCGGATGCGCGCGTCTGATGTGACCCGGCCATTGCTGACCGGGACATTCAGATCCTGGCGGATCATGACCCGTTTCCGGGCCAGATCCAGGTCTTCTATGCGTAAGTAACTCATGTTTCCTCAGGCATTCATCAGGGCAACGGTGGTATCCAGCATACGGCAGCTGAAACCCCACTCGTTGTCGTACCACGCCAGCACCTTGAGCAGGTTCCCGTTGACGCGGGTAAGGCCTGCATCAAAGGAAGATGACGCGGGGTTGTGGTTGAAGTCAATCGACACCAGTGGCAGATCGTTGTAAGCCAGGACGCCCTTCAGCTCACCTTCTGCGGCGGCTTTCATCAGCGAATTGACTTCTTCAACGGTCGTCGGGCGGCTGGTGATGACGCTCAGGTCGACCACGGAGACGTTGATGGTCGGGACGCGCAACGAGAAGCCATCGAGCTTGCCGTTCAGCTTGGGCAGAACCAGTCCAACAGCGGCCGCGGCACCGGTCTTGGTCGGGATCATGCTCATGGTGGCGGAACGCGCACGGCGCAGGTCTGAATGGAATACATCGGTCAGAACCTGGTCATTGGTGTAGGCGTGGATGGTGTTCATCAGGCCGTTCTCGATGCCGATGTTTTCATCCAGAACCTTCGCCACGGGCGCCAGGCAGTTGGTCGTGCAGGAAGCGTTCGAAATGACTTCGTCGCTCGCCTTCAGGTCACCGTCGTTTACACCGAAGACGACCGTGTTGTCCACGTTCTGGCCCGGAGCGGAAACGATGACTTTCTTGGCGCCGGCAGCGATGTGGGCGCCTGCCGTTGCCTTGCTGCGGAAAAGACCGGTGCACTCGTAAACCACGTCTACACCCAGCTCTGCCCAGGGCAGCTTGGAGGGGTCGCGTTCTGCGAAAACCTTGACGTGTTTGCCGTTGACGACCAGGTCACCGTCTTCGACGGAAACGTCGGCCGCGAAAATACCGTGAGCCGTGTCGTACTTGGTCAGGTGGGCATTGGTTGCCGCGTCACCCAGGTCATTGATAGCTACGATTTCGATCCTGTCTCCCCAGCCGTACTCATGAACCGCACGCATGATGTTACGGCCGATACGTCCATAGCCGTTGATTGCTACTTTAATGGTCATTGCTAGATTTCTCCTTGCTATTGGTTGAAATTAACCGGTTTCCGCCAGGGAATCCCTGACGGCCTGGCTGACGTTTTCTACCGTCAGCCCGAAATATTCGAACAGTGCGGGCGCCGGCGCCGAAGCACCAAACGTGTCCACACCTATTACGCGACCCCGGTCCCCGGCGATCGCGGCCCAGCAGGCGGTAACGCCGGCTTCGACCACGACCCTTGCCTTCACTGAGGAAGGCAGGACGGATTCGCGATAATTCTCATCCTGTTGCAGGAACAGGCCAGGATTGGGCATCGAAACAACGTTAACTTTAACGCCCTCTGATGACAGCTTGTTTGCAGCTTCAACCGCCAGCTTCACCTCGGAGCCCGTTGCGACGATCAAGGCCTCGGGCTGCCCTTCCCCAGCGCTGAGCACGTAAGCGCCACGGGCCACGTCATGCAATTGCTGAGCCGTTCTCGGCTGTTGCGGCAAGCCCTGGCGAGTCAGGATAAGCGCCGATGGCCCATTCTGTTTTTCGATTGCGCACTTCCATGCCACCGCGGACTCGACCGTGTCGCATGGTCTCCAGACATCCAGCCCCGGAATCAGCCGCAGGCTGGCGACGTGTTCAACAGGCTGGTGGGTCGGCCCATCCTCGCCCAGCCCGATGGAATCGTGGGTGTAGACATAAATGTTCTGAACCGGCAACAGCGCCGACATGCGCACCGCGTTGCGCGCATAGTCTGAAAACACCAGGAAAGTCGCGTTGTAGGGCACGAAACCGCCGTGCAGACCCAGCCCGTTGCAAATGGCCGTCATGCCGAACTCGCGCACGCCAAAATAGATGTAGTTGCCGTCCTCGCTGCCGTCGTTCACGTCTACGCTGCCGGACCAGATTGTATTGTTGGAGCCCGCCAGGTCTGCCGAGCCGCCAATCAGTTCGGGCAGCAGCGGCCCGAATGCGTTCAAGGCGATCTGGGAGGATTTACGCGTGGCGACATCGCCACCCGCAGCCTGCAGTTCTCCAACGATCCGACTCGTTTCTTCTGCCCAGTTGCCGGGCAGCCGGCCGCTCATGCGCCGTTCGAACTCCTCGGCCAGGCCGGCATAGTCCTTGCGATAGGCTTCGAACTTTTCCTGCCAGGCTGTTTCGGCCTCGGTACCGGACTCCCGGGCATTCCACTCGGCATAAATGTCTTCAGGAATATCGAACGGAGCATATGGCCAGTCGAGGTATTCCCGGGCCGCGGCGATTTCCGCGTCACCCAGGGGCGCACCATGTACCGATTCCGTTCCCTGCTTGTTGGGCGACCCGAATCCAATGACGGTACGGGCGCAGATCAGGGTCGGGCGGTCTTTTTCCGCCCTGGCCGTATCGATGGCCTGCTGGATCTCGACCGGATCGTGACCGTCGACACCACGAATAACCTGCCAGCCGTATGCTTCGAAACGTGCCGGCGTGTCATCGGTGAACCAGCCCTCGACATGACCGTCGATGGAAATTCCGTTGTCATCCCAGAAGGCGATCAACTTACCCAGGCCAAAACGTCCGGCCAGCGAACAGGCCTCATGGGAAATGCCTTCCATCAGGCAACCGTCACCCATGAAGGCCCAGGTGTGGTGATCAACAATTTCATGCCCGCCACGGTTAAAACGGTTTGCCAGGACTTTCTCCGCCAACGCCATGCCAACGGCGTTGGCAATGCCCTGGCCAAGTGGCCCGGTGGTGGTTTCCGCACCTGGCGTGTCACCAAATTCAGGGTGACCCGGGGTCTTGGAGTGTAACTGGCGAAAATCCTTGATATCGTCAATGGACAGGTCATATCCGCTCAGGTGCAACAGGGAATAAAGCAGCATCGAGCCATGACCATTGGAAAGGACGAAACGGTCCCGGTCGGCCCAACTTGCATTGAGCGGATTGTGTTTGAGGTTGCTGCGCCACACGACCTCGGCCAGGTCCGCCATCCCCATCGGCGCGCCCGGGTGCCCGGAATTGGCCCTCTGCACGGCATCCATTGTTAAAAATCGAATAGCGTTGGCAAGTTGTTTTCGGTCAGGCATCGGAGTTCCTTATTTACAGAGCCAGGCGGCCGACGCGACGCGCGTCGACGGTTTACAGCTGGAAAAAGAAGGTCAACTGGTAATTGTGCAATCTATTGCTCTATGCAGCAAGCGCAGGCGCAGCATACACTGGTCTGACCAATTACGATTTGACCCGCGTCATTCTCTCGCGCATGGCCGCTTTGCCAAATTTTTGCAGCCTGCCCTGCTTGTAGTCAGCCCAGTAGCTGTCCAGTTCTTTTTTGACCACCGGTAACAGGAAATAGATGCCGAGTATGTTGGGAAAAGCCATCGCGAAAATCATGGCATCCGAAAAGTCGATCACGGAGCCGAGTTGCATGGACGAACCCAATACGATGAAAACCAGGAACAGGAACTTGTAAATGGCATCGGTGATGACCGACTCCCCAAAAAGATAGGTCCAGGCCTTGAGCCCGTAGTAGGACCAGGAAACCATTGTGGAAAAGGCAAACAGAACGACCGCGACGGTCAGTACCCAGGGGAACCAGGAGATCGTGGATTCGAAGGCGGCAGAGGTCAGCGCAACGCCCTGGCCCGGATCCACTGCGGGGTTCCATGAGCCGGTAATGACAATGACCAGCGCGGTTATCGTGCACACCACCACGGTATCGACAAACGGCTCGTAAAGCGCCACGAAACCCTCGGTTACAGGTCGACTGGTACGCACTGCTGAATGGGCAATTGCGGCCGAGCCGATACCCGCCTCGTTGGAGAACGCGGCGCGCTTGAATCCCTGGAAGAGAACGCCGACCACACCTCCGGCCACACCTTCTGGGCTGAACGCACCGGACAGGATCGAAGCAATCGCGGCCGGCACCTCGCCAAGGTGCATGAAAATGACGACCAGGCCGGCAAGCACATATACCAGCGCCATCACGGGCACGATTCTCGACGTCACCCGGGCGATGCCCTGGATACCGCCAATGATAACCAGGCCCACCAGCAGCGCGACGACAATGCCAAACAGCCAGCCCTTACCGGCCAGCCAGCTGGCCTCACCGCCGGTCACCGCCAGGACCTGCATGAAGCTCTGGTTGGCCTGGAACATGTTGCCGCCGCCGAAGGAACCGCCCACGCAGAATATTGCAAACAGGACCGCCAGGACACGGCCCAGGGTTCTCAGTTTGTCGCTGCGCTCGGCCAGACCCTTGGAGAGGTAGTACATGGGACCGCCCGAAACGGTGCCGTCCGTGTATTCGTTGCGGTACTTCACACCCAGCGTGCACTCGACGAACTTTGAGGACATGCCAAGCAGACCGGCCAGTATCATCCAGAAAGTCGCACCTGGGCCACCGAGGGAAACCGCGACCGCCACACCCGCGATGTTGCCAAGCCCCACGGTTCCGGACAGCGCCGTGGTCAGCGCCTGGAAGTGAGAGACCTCACCGGCAGCCAGCGGATCACTGTAGTCGCCCCGGACCAGTTCGAATCCGTGCCTGAACGCACGGACGTTGATGAACCTGAAATAGAACGTAAAAAATATGGCTGCAAAAATTAGCCAGACAAGAACAAACGGAATATCAACGCCAGCCACCGGGAACGAGGAAAAAACAAATCCCGATACCGCGTCGGCCCAGGGTTTGATGGCTTCGTTGATCTGTGAATCGACACCCTCCACGGCAAACAGCGGGGAAGGGAACAGCCACCACAGCAGGGCGGGAACGCACCAGCGCCCCGGTTTTTGCAACCGCATCAGACTCTCCAGTCAGTAGGTTTTTTGTTTTTCAGGGTACGACGGTTACCGGCAATTCACAGATCTGCACCAGCGTATTGGCAACGCTGCCAAAGAGCTGGGTTTTGAGCCGCGATGACCCTGTTTTGCCGATAATGACATTGGTCGCACCAAACTCCTTTGCCACCGCGTTAATTGTTTCCGCCGGGTGCCCGTGACGAACCACGCCGCGTGCATAATGCCCCTGCTTTCTCAACTCGCTCACTACCGGATCAACGATCTCCTTGTGGGCGCGCTCGAGTTCTTCTTCCCGCCGTTGATGCCGGGCTTCATTCTCTTTCGGTGTGCTGAACGTGAACGGCGACCAGTCGATCACGTGAACGACGATCAGCTGCAGCTTCGATTTCTCAGCGCCCTTTGCCGCGTAATCGAGGGCGCGGTTACTGCAGTCACTGCAGTCGACGCCAACCAGCAAAACTTTACTCATTTTCGTGTACCTCGTTGATAAGGTGCTTTACTCCGGAAGAGCATAGTGTCTCCCCTGGCCGGGTATCAAGCGGAGTCTGCCCGCCACTTGATCGAACAACCGATCGAGGACACCTGTTCTTCCGGGCCGCGCCCCGTCTCGGCGACCTGCTTCATGGCCAGGAAAAGATCCCGCCTCGCGTCTCCGGTATCCGGTTCACGCCCGCTCGCATCCAACCGTCCCCGGTATTGCAATTCCAACTTGCCGTTATACCCAAAAAAATCTGGCGTGCAGACCGCACCGTAGTCACGGGCTGTCTGTTGCGACTCGTCGATCAGGTAGGGGAAAGGATAGCCAAATTTGTCAGCCACTTTTTTCATGTTGTCAAACGAGTCCTCCGGGTAATCCGCAGGGTCGTTGGACATGATAGCGACACTGCTGATACCCAGCGTTCTTAACTCGCCCGCGTCCCGAACAAGTTTGTGGTTGATGGCTTTGACATAGGGGCAGTGATTGCAGATAAACATGACGAGAAGCCCGTTCGGACCCGCACAGTCTTCAAGGGTCCAGGTGCGTCCATCCACACCGGGCAGTGAAAATCCGGGGGCTGAAATTCCGAAATCGCAAACGGGGGTGTAGGTGCTGACCATGACTCAAATCCATTCCAGTTGAATTTCTGAAAGTATATCAGCCTTGTATCATTGCGGCGCTCTACCTGGGCCCTGTTTTTTGTATGCTTTTTAAGGCCCGGGGTGTAGAAATTTGTTAAGATTGAACTAAACTTTTAGTTGTGTCAGCCCTCTAAGGCAGCAGTGAGCGGAATCCGGACGGATAATTAGTTCAGGCAAAACGAATAATGCGCACCATCCAGGCCAACAAGAAAATAAGGATCGGGATTTTCATGCCCGTCTTGTTGCTGTGCCTGGGGACCAGTGGAACCCAGGCTGCCGATCAGGCGACGGTCACGCCAATCCTGCCCAACGGTACGCTGAAGCTCATTTCCGAAAGCAGCACGCCGGTAAATGTGGGCACGCAGTCGTATCCCCTGGTCATGGATCCGAACGCCGGGCTTGATTTTGACCTCGGCGGCAGTGAAACACAGAAGCTTCAACTCCAGCTTGGACAGCCCCTGTCGCTGCATGGCGGAACACGGGCGCGGGTGCTGGACAACGGCAGCAACCTGCTTGGCCTGGATGCAACCCTGAATGTTCCCGTTGCCGATAATTTCAGCCTGACCGCGGGCGTCGACAAGCAAGTGGGCACAGCCCGGTTCCAGTCCCTGGGCAGCATTCAGTGTATGAACGGGGTCTTGCGCGCAGATTCCTATACAGCCTCTGGTTGCCGCTTTGTCAATGAGCCCATTGCAACAAGCGAGCAACGGCGGATTGACCTCGGGGCAAAAATGGACTTCTCCAATGCCTCGACCTCGATCAACTGGTTTAACCAGGATGCAGCTGTCCGCCAAGCCGGCGTGCAACCGTTCAATCAGGTTCAAGGCCAGGCAACCCTGGCAGGCCCACTGCTGTCACCCAACCTGGGTAACCCGCTCGTTCCGAATTCAGGCGGCGATCCGCTTCAGTACCTGAACAGTGAAGCCAGTGGCGTGGACCTGAATTTCAAGGTTGGAATCACTACCGACAACAGCGGTGACATCCAGCTCGGGCTTGCGTTTTCTCACATACTCGAAGCCGAGTACCAGGGCATTTACGCCAGCAGCGCCGAAGCCCTGTCATGGACCGTAGCCGAACCCTTCAACTCGGCCCAGATGAACCTCGAGTGGAGCCGTGGTTCATTCAGTGGCGGCATCCAGGGCTTCTATCGCGACTCTGTTGACTTCCTGAACCGCAATAGCGTGGACAGCCTGACGACATTCGACGTGCACTTCACCTGGCGAACTCCATGGAATGCCAACCTGACCGTTGGCGCCAGTAACCTGACCAATGCAGGGGCTGAAAACGTAAGCAGTGTTGAGAACACGCCGGTCGATCCGCTGGAATCCATTTACGGCCGGATTCCATACGTGCGTTACAAGCAGGACCTGTAGATCCAGAGAGCTGCTCTTCCCGTCTTTCGCCTTTGCCAAAAACCGTTCCCGGAACGATCGCCATGCTTTCATGGTCCATGTTAGACTTTCGCGGTTCCGCGTTTTAAGGTTGATGAAATGAAAAAAATTCTTGTTGCCCTCCTCGCCCTGACCACCAGCGTGTCCGCCATGGCCGCAGATGGATTTTCCTCGCTCGAAGAACAAATGACCGGCAAGGAGTTCATGGCCGCGGGGCTGGGCAAATTATCGCAACAGGAACTGGACGCCCTGAATGCCTGGATCCGAGCACATTCACTGGGCACGCTGGATACACCGGCCGGGGCCGTGGCCGCAACATCAACCGCCGCTGCAACCTCTGAAGCCGCCGTTGCCGGTGGCGATCGCCGCGGCCTGGCCTCGGATGACAAAAAAGACGATTCGCCCATCAGGAGTGCGATCGTGGGCGAGTTCGATGGCTGGGATGGCCAGACCATTTTCAAGCTTGAAAATGGCATGATCTGGGTACAGGACGATCGCGACAAGTTTTACGTGAAGGACCTGGAAAACCCGGTTGCTGTGATCGAACCCGGCCTGTTCAGCTCCTGGAGTTTGCATATCGAGGGCTACAAATCAGAGTGTAAGGTCAAGCGAATTCAATAAGTTTGGGCTACGGCACTGCGGACGCGCTTTTTTGCCTGCGGTAAAGCCGCAGCCCTTTCGTCTCCCCAGTAACCTGGCTTTTCGTTCTACAGGTTTCGTCGCAGGTCGCTGCTCATTTTACGGCTTTGGCGCATGACCTTTTGCTGGCTGCGGGCGTGGAACAGCAAACCGCGGACGGTGAGGTAAGCAATCGCCGCGATGGCCATCAGGATGAAAGGGCCGGCTGATGACGCCTGGCTAAAGCCGCTTGAATCCCACCAGTACCAGCCAAACGCCGCCAGGAATACCGTGATCACCAGGTAACTGGCCATGTTAAGGCGATAAATCCGGTCACGCAGCTTGCGGGCCCGAAAAATCGCCAGGTCTTCCTCTGAGACTTCCCCGGCCTGGTGTCCGCAATGGGGGCAGATAGGTGTCAGACTGGAAACTTTCTTGCCACATTCGGGACAGGAGATGATGCTCATTCTATTCTCCGAAGAATTTCAATTCCGCACGCAAACCACCGCTTTCACGGTTGCTAAAGTGCACGGACCAGCCATACAGTTCACACAGCCGCTTGACAATCGCCAGCCCCAGGCCAGAACCCTTGCCGGATATATTCTGGCCACGGTAGTGGCGCTCAAACACGCGTTCCAGGTCTTCTTCAGGAATTCCCGGCCCCGTGTCTTCGACAGTGACTCGCCCTTTACCAATGGTGATGACCACCTCGCCTTCCGTCGTGTAGCGCATTGCGTTGCCGATCAGGTTGCCAACCGTCACGGCGACCACTGACTCGGGTGCAATAACGCTCACACGGTCTTCCTCTGCAACCCGCAGCACGAGGTCCTTGTTGCCAACCAGGGGCTCGTAGAGGTGCACAACTTCGTTGACGATACGACCGATATTGTGGGCGCTGCTGTCCTGGTCGACACCCTGTTCGGCCCGCACGAGATGGAGCAGCGCCGTCGTAATATCAGCCGACTGGCGCGCCGCGCGGGCGATCCGCAACAACCTCGTCCGCACTTTTTCGTCCAGGTCCGGCTGGGTGAGAAGGAGTTCGGTGGCACCCGTGATGACGGTTAGCGGCGAGCGCAGTTCGTGGCTGACATCGGCGTTGAATTCCCGGTCGCGCTCAACCAGGTGGTGCAGGCGGTCGGCATAACTGTCCAGGGCGTTAGCGAGTTGGCCGACTTCATCATCGGCAAAATGTTCGGACAGCTTTTCCGGCTTGCCTTCCTCACTCAGGGTGTCCAGGCGCGCGGCCAGGTCGGTCACGGGTTTCATGACCCGCCTGGAGGAAGACACGCCCAGCATGAAAGACATGAGTGAAAACAACAGGACAACCCCGATAAGACCGATTATCAGCAGCCTTTCGATGCGCTGGTTGTCGCTGACGTCGTAAATCAGGAACGCCCAGAGATCGTCCTCCTTGCGCACGGCCGCCTTGAAAACACCGCCCGCGATACGAACGTCGTGAACACCGTTCGGCAGGTCACGGACCTCCGGGGTAACGGTCTGGTTGGGATCACCGGGTCTCGTGATGTAGCCCTGGATGCGGGTGTAAAACGGCTCGACTACCGAGGGATCCAGTCGCAACTGCGTTACGTAGTCGTCCAGTTCCTGTTCGATGGTATCGCCGATGAGCTTGTCTTCGACGTAATCCTGCAGCAACAGCGTGCTGAGCGCGAACAGAGCGCTCAGCAGGGTTCCAAATACCAGGAATGAGAGAACGATCCGGCTGCGAAGCCTACGACGATACTGCATCCGGCTCGACCAGGCGGTAACCGATTCCGTGACGGGTCTGGATCATGTTGCTACCGAAGGGTTTGTCTATGGCGCTGCGCAGCGAGTGAATATGCACACGCAGGCTGTCACTGTCTGGCATTTCCTCACCCCAGACTTCCATCTCGAGTTCCGCACGCGAAACCACGTTGGGAGAGGCGTTCATCAGGCAGTGCAATAGTTTCAGGCCAATCGGGTTCAGGTAGATCTCCTCGCCGCCCCGGTCGACGTTCAGCGTGTCCATGTTGTAAGTAAGGTCACCGACTTTCAACTCCCGCCGGTTACGCCGCCGGCCACGGCCGGACAGAACCTTCAGCCGCGCAGCGACCTCTTGCAGTTCAAATGGCTTGACCAGGTAATCGTCGGCGCCGGTATCGAATCCGGCCAGCTTGTCCTCGAGCCGGTCACGCGCCGTCAGCATCAGTACCGGCGTATCTTTGCCGGCCTCGGTGCGCAGTTTGCGGCAGACCTCGAGACCGTCCATACCCGGCAGGGCCAGGTCCAGGACAATCGCGTCGAAGTCGTTAACAACCGCCAGGTGTAGTCCGGTGATGCCGTCACCAGCAAAATCCACGGTATGGCCGTGATCTTCCAGGTAATCACCGAGGTTGGCGGCAATATCCGGATTGTCTTCGATTATCAAAACTCGCATGGACTAAAATTCGTTTCCCAGTACCTCTACGCCTTCCAGTCCCTTTGCCAGTGTCTCGGCGTCACCGCCCTCATCGAGTTTGATCATCAGGCGGACTTCGTTGGCAGAATCGGCGTAACGTAAAGCGTCATCGTATGAAATCTGGCCGGCCTTGTACATATTGAACATGCACTGGTCGAAGGTAATCATTCCGTGGTGGCCAGAGTCCCGCATCACCAGCTTCAGTTCTCCGATCTCGCCCTTTCGGATCAGGTCCTTGACCAGCGGGGTCGCCATCAGCACCTCGAACGCGGCAAAGCGCCGGGAACCGTCAACCGAGGGGATCAACTGCTGTGCAATTGTCGCCTTCAGGTTGAAGGAAAGGTCCAGCAGAATCTGTTCCCGTTGATCTTCCGGGAAGAAATGCAGGATGCGGTCCATGGCCTGGTTGGCGTTGTTCGCGTGCAGCGTGGCCAGCACCAGGTGACCGGTCTCGGAAAACGTGATCGCGTGCTCCATCGTTTCCCGCGTCCGAACCTCACCGATCAGGATCACGTCCGGCGCCTGGCGCAGTGTATTTCTCAGGGCGACCTCGAACGACTCGGTGTCGATGCCAACCTCACGTTGCGTGATCAGGCTTTTGCCGTGCTGGTGCACGTATTCAATCGGATCCTCGATCGTGATGATATGGCCCGTCATACGGTGGTTGCGATAACCGATCATGGCGGCCATGGAGGTCGACTTACCGGTGCCGGTCGCACCCACGAACAGGATGATTCCGCGCTTTTCAAGCGCCAGTTCGTGCATCACGTCGGGGCAGCCCAGTTCTTCGAAATTCGGAATGCGTGTCTCGATGCGGCGTGCGACCATGCCGGTCATGCCCTGCTGCACGAAGGCACTGATCCTGTAACGCACATCCGGCCCGAGCGAGTAGGCAAACTGTAGTTCCTGGGTATTACGGAACTCTTCCTTTTGCCGCTCGTGCATGACACTCAGCACGATCTCGCGGCACTTGTCTGCGGTTAGAAGGTCCGTTGAAATCGGCTTGATTTTGCCATGAACCTTGATGCAGGGCGGTGCGTCCACGGTGATGAACAGGTCGGAACCAACCTCGTCATGAAGTTGCTTGAGCCAGGTATCTACAATTTTCACGTTCCCGTCTCCTACTGGAACATTCTCTTGTCAACAGCCCTCCGGGCCGCTTCGAGTTTGTTGATGATGCCGCGCTGGACCAGGGCTTCAAGCGCCTGGTCAAGAGTCTGCATGCCGGCGTTCTGTCCGGTCTGGATGGCGGAATACATCTGCGCCACCTTGTCTTCCCGGATCAGGTTCCGGATGGCTGGCGTGGCCACCATGATTTCCCAGGCCGCCACGCGGCCTCCGCCGATACGCTTCAGCAGGGTCTGGGTGATCACCGCCCGCAAAGACTCGGACAGCATGGAACGGACCATGGACTTCTCACCGGTCGGGAAGACATCGATGATGCGGTCCACGGTCTTGGGCGCCGAGCTCGTATGCAGCGTGGAGAACACAAGGTGACCGGTCTCGGACGCGGTCAGTGCCAGGCGGATCGTTTCGATATCGCGCATTTCGCCGACCAGGATAATATCCGGGTCTTCACGCAGCGCGGCTCTGAGCGCCTGGTTGAATCCGTGGGTATCACGATGTATCTCGCGCTGGTTGATGACGCAACGCTTGGAGCGGTGTACGAACTCGATTGGGTCCTCGATCGTCAGCACGTGGCCCTCGACCTGGTTGTTCAGGTGGTCGATCATGGCCGCGAGTGTGGTTGACTTACCGGAACCGGTTGGCCCCGTCATCAGGATCAGTCCACGCGGAGCGTCGATGATGTCCCTGAAAATGGGCGGCGCCCCGATGTCTTCGAGTGTCCAAACCGAATCCGGGATGGTGCGGAAAGCTCCGCCGACCCCTCGATCGTGGTGGTAACAGTTGACACGGAAGCGGGCAAGCCCCTGAACAGCATAGGAATAGTCGACTTCCAGGTTGGCTTCGTAGTCGCGCCTCTGCTGGTCGCTCATCGTGCTGTAAATCAACTCCTGGAGCTGTGCCGTGTCCAGCGCAGGCAGGGTCAGCCGCCTGATATCACCGTCCACACGAATCATCGGGGGCAGGCCCGAAGACAGGTGAAGGTCCGAAGCGTTGTTTTTGACCGCAAATGCGAGCAGTTCAGCAATATCCATATTCCCTCCTTCAAGACGTTGTCGCGTTACAATGCGTCAAAACCACAACGGAAGGCACATTTTCAATCCATGTATCACACGCAACAATCATAACCATAGATCAAGCTAAGTCTGCCTGCAAGATGAATAACTTAAAAGAAAATCTTAACAATATTCGTTCAAGGGTTGATTTTGCTTGCCGAACGGCAGCCAGACCACCTTCTGAAGTGGTCGTGCTGGCGGTGAGCAAACGTCATTCCGTCGAAAAAATTGCCGAACTGCATGCGCTTGGCCAAACCTGTTTTGGCGAAAATTATGTACAGGAGGCGCTTGACAAGATGCAGCGATTGTCCAGCCTGGATATCGAGTGGCACTTCATCGGCCCGCTGCAATCGAACAAGACCCGCGAAGTCGCGCAACATTTCCACTGGGTACAGAGCGTGGATCGTGAGAAAATCCTGCGTCGCCTTTCCTCGCAACGGACTGAAACGATGCAAGCGCTGAATGTCTGTATCCAGGTCAATATCGACAGGGAACCGCAAAAAGCCGGCGTGCTGCCGGAAGCTGCGGAGAGCCTGGCGCGCCTGTGCACCGAGTTACCGGGATTGCGGCTTCGCGGGCTGATGAGCATTCCACATATCGCATCGGACGACCATGACCCGGCCGACAGCTACCGGCGCATGAAGGAGTTGTACGATGAGTTACTGGAAAAGGGCCTGGCGCTGGATACCCTATCGATGGGCATGTCTGCCGATCTGGAAGCCGCGGTTCGCCATGGCAGTACCATGGTGCGTATTGGCACCGATCTGTTCGGCCAACGGCCGCCTGCAGGAAACTGACGTATGTTGATTACTTTTATTGGCGGGGGAAACATGGCTGCCGCCTTGATAAGCGGCCTGGTCAACCCGCCACGCGCCCATATCAAGATCCGGGTCTCTGATCCCAGTGAAGAGGCGAGAAATCACCTGGAATCCACGTTCAGAATCCCGACCTTCACAGACTCCCAGGCTGCGGTGGATGGCGCGGACGTCATCCTGCTGGCCGTCAAGCCCCAGATTATGACGCTGGTGCTGGACGAGTTGAGGGGTCTGGTCAAGCCCGGACAGATGGTGCTTTCGATCGCCGCGGGCACGACCATCAACAGGATCCGGAAACATCTCGGTGATGAGATCCAGGTTGTTCGCTCGATGCCGAATACACCGGCCCTGATCGGGCACGGCATCACCGGGGTCGTTGCAGGCAGCAACTGCAGCAAGCAACAGCAGCAACAGGCCGAGGAAATCCTGATGGCCGCCGGCGACGTCGTCTGGCTGGAAGACGAGTCACTGATGGACGCCGTAACAGCCATCTCGGGCACCGGACCGGCATACTTTTTCCTGCTGGCCGAGGTACTGGCCGATGCGGCCCGTGAAATGGGGCTGCCGGATGAAACCGCCGACCGCCTGGCCTGCGTCACCTGTTTTGGCGCCGGCGCCATGCTTGCCAGCAGCCCCGGCGAAGCAGCCGAACTGCGGCGGCGCGTCACTTCGCCCAACGGCACAACCCACGCCGCAATGAGGCTCCTTGAAACAGAAGGCTATTCTGAACTGGTCAAACGGGCTGCCGAAGCCGCACGCAAACGAAGCCGTGAACTGTCAGGTGAATCATCATGAGTTCCAGCATGGCCACCGCATTTTCCTATCTCGTCAGCACGCTGATCAGCCTCTATGTCACCGCGGTGATGCTGCGACTGCTGTTGCAATGGGTGCGCGCTGATTTCTACAACCCCGTATGCCAGTTCCTGGTCAAGGTCACCAGCCCGGTACTGGTGCCGATGCGCAGGGTGATTCCCTCGGTTGGAAAACTCGACACGGCTTCGCTGGTGTTGATGCTGGCGCTGGAAGCTGTCAGCGTCTGGTTCCTGGGCCTGATGAGCCCGCTAAGCTGGGCGCCGGCGCAGATATTCCTGCTCGCCGCTATTAACCTGCTGGCGAAGCTGTTATGGACCTATTTCATCCTGATCATCGTGACGGTCATTCTCAGCTGGTTTGGCCAGAAATTCCGGCACCCGATCATTCCACTGGTTTACCAGCTCACCGAACCGGTGCTGCGCCCTTTCCGCAAGATCATCCCGCCGATCTCCGGCATCGACCTTTCACCGCTGCTGGCGCTGATCATTATCAGGTTCCTGCTGCTTCTGATTGGGCGCTGAAGAACTGCTGAACTACCTGCTATTAAAAAGGTACCGGATACATTAATTGGCGAAAAATGGATCCGGTACCTTTTATTGGCGCATCATCATTTTTACCTTGATACACCCTGAAAAGCGCGTCACAACAGCACCTGGTGAACTCTGGCCGATGCCGGTGATGAAGTTTTGAAAAAGGGGCCGGATACATTTATTGACGGAAAATGTATCCGGCCCCATTTTGTTTGGAACACTCAGCGCTTCTGTATACGCCACCACGCCCGGGTTTAGAAACCGTGGCCACCAATCGTAAGCAAATATTGCACTCACCAGTGGGCCCCTGGGGGGCTTACACGCCGATGATGGTGATGTCGAGGCGGCGGTGGTGCGGCCGGGTCCGGTGTTCCCAGAGGTAGGCGCCCTGCCAGGTGCCGAGGGCGAGCCGGCCGTTGCGGACCGGGATGCTCAGTTCCGAGGCGGTCAGGACTGAACGGATGTGAGCCGGCATGTCGTCGGGGCCTTCCATTGAGTGGATATACACCGGGTCGCCGTCGGGGGCCAGCTTGCTGATGAAGTTTTCGAGGTCAACCCGGACGTCAGGGTCGGCATTTTCGGTTATTAGCAGCGAAGCGCTGGTGTGGCGCAGAAAAACATGACACAAGCCATCGCATACTTCGCTCTGGCGCACGGCGTCCTGGAGTTCTTGCCCGATGTTCTGAAAACCGCGCCCCAGCGTGCGGATTTCGATAGTTGTCGTGCCGGACGGCATAGCGGACTCAGGGATTCAGGCGCTGTTTTACCCAGCGACCATCCTGTTGACTGTAGAGGAAACGATCATGCAAGCGAAACTCGCGCTGGGTCCAGAACTCGACCGTTTCCGGGCTGAGCACGTAACCGGTCCAGTGCGGAGGACGGGGAACTTCCTGGCCAGCATATTTTTCTTCGAGTTCTTTTACCCGGGCGATCAGGGCTTCCCTGCTCTCCAGCGGAGCCGACTGGTCGGATGCCCAGGCACCAATCTGGCTGCCGCGGTCGCGGGTGCTGAAATAGGCGTCTGCCGCCTCGTCGTCAACCCGAGCAACCGTTCCCACGAGTTGCACCTGGCAACCGCTGGCTTTCCACAGGAACGTGGCCGAGGCGCGTGGGCACTGATCCATCTGCCGGCCTTTGCGGCTGCGGGTATTGGTAAAAAAAACAAATCCGTTTTCATCCAGGGCCTTGAGCAACACGGTGCGTGAGGACACCAGGCCCTTACCGTCACTGGTCGCCAGGACCATCGCCGTCGGCTCCTGCTCACCGGAAACGCGCGCCTTTTTATAGAAGCGATTGAACTCGCTGATGATTTCGTCGCTGAGCAGCATTGCCTATTCCTGCGGAGTTTGATCCGCCTGGGATGCCTCAGCCTCGCTTCTTTCCTCTGCCTCCCGCGCCCGCCGGGCCTTGGCCTGCGGCAGGGTTCGCAGCCAAATCAGCCAAACCACCAGGGCGTCGAGGATAATCAGCGCCTGCCACAGGTAAAGGTGGAACCACTCGAATGCCACCTGGTTCCACTGTCCAAGGTAAAAGAGGCTGACGATCCGCACCAGGTTCAAGCCCTGGATTGCGAAAAACCCGATGACAAAACCGATCAACTTGTTTTTCAGAGGCGCGGGAAACGCAAATATGGCGGAAAACAGAATGATCAGCGCCTCCACCCCGTTGCACCCGCGTTCGACCCGCACACCGAACCCGGTGGTCTTATCGCGGATCACGTTGGAAACGGAAACCACGTTGTCATCGAATAACTGGATAAGCCATGCACTGATATCTGCGATAAAGGATGTAAATGGCAGGATGACGTAGATTTCCGCCGTCTGTAGAATCTCCAGCGTGAATAGGCCAACCAACAAGACTGTAAATAAAACGAAAAAGCGGATCATAGGACTCTGCCACGGGGAAATCCCGGAATGCCGGCAATGTTACCCAAGTTCTGGGCCGGTTGCACGCTATGAGGGGCTCCGTGGACAGGCTTGAGCGCAACATTTACCTCATCGGACCGATGGGTTCCGGAAAAACGACCATCGGACAGCGCCTGGCGGCGCGGCTCGGACTGCGCTTCCTGGACTGCGACCAGGAAATCGAAGCCCAGACCGGCGCCAGCGTTACCCTTATTTTCGACGTGGAAGGCGAGGAAGGATTCCGCGCACGTGAGACACGTATGCTGCAGGAACTGACCGCCCAACCGGGCGTTCTGATTGCAACGGGGGGTGGCGCCATCCTCAGAGAGGAAAACCGGAAAATACTCCGCGAAACCGGCCTGGTCGTCTATATGCGGACCTCGGTGCAGCAGCAGCTGCGCCGGCTGGGCCGCGACAAATCCAGGCCACTGTTGCAAACGCCTGACCGCAGAGACAGACTGACGCGCCTCGCCGAGCAGAGAAACCCCTTGTACCGGGAAATCGCCGACATCGAGTTTCCGGCCCAGAACCGCGGGCTGGACGCCGTAGCGGCCGACCTGGCGCGGCTTATCCTTTCGTACGGGAATACTGAATGAAAACCATAAATATCGAACTGCCTGCCAATTCCTACCCGGTCTACCTGGGCCGGGGCTTGCTCCTGGAAAGCGGGCTTTGGGACCAACACCTTGGTAACGGAAAAATACTGGTCGTAAGCAACGAGACCGTGGCGCCGCTCTACCTGGAAACCCTGCTGAGCACGATTGGAAGCCGTGGCTGCGAGGTCCACGTCATACCGGACGGAGAACAATTCAAGACCGTCGAAACCTGGCAGGGCATCCTGGACCGCCTGGTGGAGATGCAGGCCCGCCGGGACGCCAGTATCGTCGCCCTGGGTGGCGGTGTGGTGGGCGATATCAGCGGATTCGCCGCGGCCAGCTATATGCGTGGAATACGATTCTTACAGGTGCCGACCACGCTACTGGCCCAGGTCGACGCCTCGGTTGGCGGCAAGACCGGGGTCAACCACGTACGCGGCAAAAACCTGGTTGGCGCTTTCCACCAACCGGCCACGGTCTTGATCGATTCGGCCACGCTCGATACCCTGCAGGCCCGGGAATTCAACGCCGGCCTGGCTGAAGTGGTAAAGTACGGCGCCATCTGCGATAAGCCATTTTTTGAGTGGCTTGAAAACAATGCCCCGGCCATCTCGGCCCGTGAAAACTGGGCCGTCGACTACCTGATCGAACGTTCCGTGTTGAACAAGGCCGACATCGTACGGCAGGATGAGAAGGAGGCTGGGGTCCGGGCCCTGTTGAACTTCGGACACAGTTTCGGCCACGCATTGGAATCCGAAACCGCCTATTCCAAGTTCCTGCACGGCGAAGCCGTTTCTATCGGAATGGTCACAGCCGCCCGCCTGAGTGAAAGCCGGGGCCTCTGTGCAAGCGGCACCGCAAAACGCCTGGCGGCGCTACTGGAGTCATTCGGCCTGCCCGTGAGCATTCCGGGGAACATGTCGGCAGAAGGCCTGGGCGAAGCCCTGGCCCTGGACAAGAAGGCCATTGCCAGCGGCCTGCGCCTGGTTCTGCTGCACTCGATCGGCAAGGCCGTGGTGGATAATGGTAGTTCGCACCGGGAAATAAGCGCCGCGATACAGAACAGCATGGGCTGAAGCCGCGCAGAACATTGAGGAAAAAACTATGGAACTGAAAAACGACCTTCTGCTGAAAGCCCTGTTGCGCCAACCGGTCGATCGCACGCCGGTGTGGATCATGCGCCAGGCCGGGCGCTACCTGCCCGAATACCTGAAAACCCGTGCAGAAGCCGGCAGTTTCATGAACCTCTGCCAGAACCCCGAACTGGCCTGTGAAGTGACATTGCAACCCCTGCGCCGCTTTGAACTGGACGCGGCGATCATCTTCTCCGACATCCTGACCATACCCGACGCCATGGGCATGGGCCTGTATTTTGAAACCGGAGAAGGGCCCAAGTTTGAACGCCCGGTCTCCTCCCGCGCCGAGATCGAAAAACTGCCACGACCGGATATCGCGTCTTCGCTGCAATACGTGATGGACGCCATTTCCCTGACACGCAAAGAGCTTGGCGGAAAGGTCCCCCTTCTTGGCTTCAGCGGCAGTCCCTGGACGCTTGCCACCTACATGATCGAAGGCGGCTCAAGCAAGACTTTTGGCAAGGCCAAGAGACTGGTTTACCAGGAACCGGAAACTGCGCATCTTCTGCTGAGCAAACTGGCCGACACGGTAACCGATTACCTGAACGCACAGATCGAGAGCGGCGCCCAGGGCGTGCAGATATTCGATACATGGGGCGGTGCATTGTCCTTCAATGCTTATCGTGAGTTCTCTCTGCGCTACATGCAACAGATCGTCGCCGGCCTGAAAAGGGAACATGAAGGACGCAAGATACCGGTCATCCTGTTCAGCAAGGGCTGCAATACGCAACTGGAGGCGCTGGCCGACAGTGGCTGCGATGCGCTGGGTGTCGACTGGACCATCACCCTGTCTGAGGCCAGGCAACGCGTCGGCGACCGCGTCGCGCTGCAGGGCAACCTCGACCCCTCCATCCTGCTGGCCAGCCCGGAAGTCGTTCGCCGGGAAGCAGGTCAAACCCTGGCCAGTTTCGGACACGGCGAAGGTCATGTTTTCAACCTGGGGCACGGCATTACGCCGGACGTCAACCCGGAACACCTGGCGGCCCTGGTCGACGCAGTACGGGAACTCAGCCCCGCCTATCACCAGGGCTGATTCCGTGCCAACGCCAGGCCAGTGCAAGGCGCAGCAAGCACTGTTCGAGCGCTGACTCGAGTATCGGCGGCCGCAGCAAGACCGGGTCGGAAATTTCCGGGTAACCATTGACCCGAAGGACAAGTCCCGGCCAGGCCGTTTTCTCTTGCGGCCTGCACTCGCTGATAGAAACCAGTAGCCTGGCGCCGGCCTTGCCGGCTGACTGCGTCCCGCGGTGATGCCAGCTGACACCGATGCGCTCCAGAAAGTTGGCTGTCATGGTCCCCAGTGGCCGTTCAAGTTGCAAGGTACAGGAAACCGATGACAATGCGAGCGAGGGCAGTCGTCTCCCGTCGCCCTGGAGCGTCATTCCGGGCAGTGTGACTTCGAAACGTGTACCACCTTTCGCTGCTGGAGCGCAGCTGATCCGGCCACCCATCAACCCTGCGATCTTCCGGCACAGCGCAAGGCCCAGGCCACGGCCAGGCCGGCCCACAGCGTTGCCTCCCCTCGCGCCGGCCTCGAA
Organism: Lysobacterales bacterium; assembly: GCA_036351055.1. Lineage (GTDB taxonomy): Bacteria > Pseudomonadota > Gammaproteobacteria > Xanthomonadales > SZUA-36 > JABDPF01. The sequence continues at coordinate 33,602 of JAZBOH010000208.1, read as the reverse complement.
AACCCGCTCCCTGTCTGCAGCGGGGATACCTGTTCCCGTGTCCCGGACGAGCAGCTTTAGCGCCCGGTTTTCTGCAGGCCGGGCTTCAAGCGACACCCGGCCGCTGTCGGTGAACTTGATGGCATTGCCCAGGAGGTTATCCAGCAACTGCCGCAAGAGGCGTTCATGCCCCCGCCAGTAAACCGGAAGGTCCGGCGAGACAAGCAGCAGCAACTTCAGTCCTTTTGCCCCGGCAAGCGGTGTATGGGCAGTAATGACCCGTTCGAGCAGGCTGACGCCATTGAATTTGCAGCGGACCGGAGCATCCGCGGCAACACACTCGCCGCCCGGCTGCATTTCGCTGTGCACCAGGAATTGCATCTGTTGCGCAGACTGCTCGATGGCGTCCAGCCATCGTTCCTGTTCCGGTGGCAGACCCGCTGACCGCAACAGGCCTGCCATACCGGTAAGTCCGTTCAGGACATTGGCCAGTTCGTGCCTGAGTACGGAAAGGTCGGATACCGTGAAAACGGCCGTGTTAGCGTGGTTTGAAGATTGCCCCATTTGAGTCCCCCTGCACCGCGAATCAGCCTCCCGCCAGGGAGGGCATGCGGGGCGCGCGGTGCCCACAGGGAATAAATTTACAGCCCTTGCCGGGGGGAATCAACCGCGACCGTGACGTTTGGTACATGATATTCTCGACCCAGATCAGCAAATTCGGACACCATGCCCCTACGTTTACTCATCTCGGTCGCCATCCTGATCCTGTCTTTCCTGGTCCTGTTCCTGGTGCTGATAGCCTCGGAAACGGCCCTGACGGTTTGGCACTACCTGAAACAGGCGCCTTTATGGGTCCAGATCGGCTATGGCGTCGTCCTGGCGGGCCTGCCCCTGCTGACCCTGGTGCTGTTCTGGAACTGGTTTCGCCCGGCGAAAAAAAAGCCGGCCCGGGAAGAAAAAAGGGAACTCAACACGGAAGCCCTGCAGCAGGAACTGGTCGAGTCGGCGCGCCAGGGAGTCGATGTATCCGGCGCACTGCAGGAGTTGCAGGAACAACGCCGCCGCCGCGGCAGCGGTGAAATCTACGTAGCGGTCTTTGGCGAAGTAAGCAGCGGCAAGAGCAGCCTGGTCAAGGCCCTGCTGCCAGATGCCGAAGCCGAGTCCGATCCGCGCGCCGGAACCACCATGGCGATCCACCACTATTCCTGGCAGGCGCCGTCCGGTGACCGGGTGGTGATCGCAGACCTCCCCGGCTTCAACCTGGACAATGACAGTGAAGCACTCGAGGAAGCACGGCGCGCGCACCTGGTCATTTTTCTTTGCGACAGTGACCTGACGGGAAGCCAGGCGGAGCAGGTACAACTCTTGCGGGACCTGCAGAAACCGCTGGTCCTGGCCCTGAACAAGTCGGATCGCTTCTCTGATGACGAGCTGGGCACACTGTTGGCCGAAATCAGCCGAAAGACCGGCCTGGCCAGAAACGATGTCATCGCCATCAGTACGGGCGGGCGCGAGGAAGTCATCCGCATGCTGGGGGAAGGCATCGAGCAACGCGACACGCGTGAGCGCCGGCCGGACATCGACCGTTTACGTAAAACCGTGCAGCGGCACCTGGACCAGGACCAGGAATTGATGGAATCCCTGCGTGAAACGGCCGTATTGACCCTGGCCAGCGAAAAGCTCGACGAGGCGAAAGACCGGCACCGGGAAGACAAGGCCGACGAGTTGGTCGGCAAATACTCGCGCCGCGCGGTGATCGGTGCTCTCGCCGCGGTTGCGCCCGGCTCGGACCTGGTCATCCAGGGCGTACTGGCCACGAAGCTGATCAGGGAACTGTCGGCTTTGTACGACGTGCCGGTCAAGGAAATCGAGATCGAATCTTTTATCCAGCTGGCGGGTAACAAGGTAAAAAACATGACGGCCCTGACGCTGGCTATTACCGGCAACGCGCTCAAGGCCTTCCCGGGCCTTGGGACCATCTCGGGCGGCGTGGTGCACGCGGTGGCCTACGGCATGATTTTCGACAGCCTCGGCCGGGCCGCGGCCGCCACCATGGCCAGCCGCGGCGAACTGCGCGCATACCCGGCCGCTGAAGCATTCGAGGACCTCTTGCATGAACATCTGGAATCAGGTGCAGTCCATTTTGCAAAAATGGCAGTCTCCAGGACGGGAAAAGAACGAGACAAGACCTGACCAGCACCTGCTGGAGGCCAACCGCAATATTCGCGAACTGATCGAGGATACGCACATCCCCGCTTCGGTACGGGCCGAATTGGCCGAAGAGTTCGAGGAGATTGCGGCCATTTCAAACAAGCTGCACGACAGCGAAATCCACATCGCCGCCTATGGCCGCGTGGGCGTCGGCAAATCATCCCTGCTGAACGCACTTCTGCAGAAAGCGTCATTCAGTACCAGCCCGCTGCATGGCGAGACCCGGCAAGAAGATCGTGCCGCATGGCGGTCACACCGTGACGGCAACGTGGTGCTGATCGACACGCCCGGTATCGATGAGATGGACGGCGAGGAACGGTCCGAACTGGCCCGGCGTATCAGCCGGCGAGCAGATATTGTCCTGATGGTATGTGAGGGTGACCTGACCCGGTCCGAATTCCAGTCACTGGAACAACTTGTCAACAGCAACCGCGCGGTTCTCCTGGTGCTCAATAAGGCGGACCGTTACACGGCGGGTGAACTCGGACTGCTGCGGGAGCGGCTGCTGGCGCGCTGCGACGGCATTTTGACGCAGGAGTGCATTATCCCCGCCAGTGCAGACCCCCGGCCAGAAACGGTCATCGTTGTCGATGCCAACGGCGGGGAGCATGAAAGTCTGCGTGATCGGCCGCCGGAAACCGCCGAACTCAAGGAACAGCTGTGGGCCCATATCGAATCCAGGGGGGAGGCACTTGCGGCCCTGAACGCGGCACTTTTTGCCAGCGAACTGGACGAGAAAGTCGCGACGCGCATCGTCGCTGCCCGGAAGACAGTCGCCGAGAAAATAATCCGCAAGTACTGCGTTGCCAAGGGCCTTCTGGTCGCCTTCAATCCGGTGCCTGTGGCAGACCTGCTGGCGGCTGCCGGCACGGACATCGCGCTGGTGATCCACCTGGGCGAAGTTTACGGGTTTCGCCTGTCCCGCAGGGAGGCTTCGAAACTCTTGCTCACCATCTCGGCACAACTGGTCGCCTTGATGGGCGCCTACTGGGGTGTGAACCTCGCGGCCAGCGCACTGAAAACCGCAAGTGTCGGGCTGTCCACGGTGCTGACGGCGACCTCCCAGGGTGCACTCGCCTGGTACGCGACTTACCTGACCGGGAAAATGGCCCAGTCCTGGTTCAGTAAAGGTAAATCCTGGGGCAACTCCGGACCGCGTGAAACGGCAAAAGCCATCCTGGCCTCGCTGGACAGGGACGCCCTGCTGCAAACCGCCCGTGAAGACATTTACGCCCGCGTGAAGAAATAAAAAAACCGCAGACCCAGCTGCGGTTTTTCTATCGCGAAATCCTACTACCTGGCGCGAATGGAAACGTCCCCGCTGAAAGTCTCGAGACGAATCCTGGCGCCGTTGTCACCGACCTGTGCTTTCAGGATGGAACCTGAAGGGCTCTTTGAATGCAGCCTGGGGTCACCGAACTCCGTCGTGATTTTTCCACTGAAACTCTGGGCCGAAAAAGACGCTTGCTGCGAAGCCGGAAGCCGCAGGCTGATATCACCACTCATGGAATCACAATTGAGCCGCCCGTCATCCGACAGTTCCAGCATCAGGTTCAATTCACCAGAGACTGTCTCAAAGCGACCACTTTCGATGCGGCCGCCCTCGAGCGCTACGTCGCCGGATACCGTACTGGCTTCCACTTCATTTTTCATCCCCACCAGGGTTACGTCCCCACTGACCGACTCCGCGGTGACCCGGTCCGCCACACCTTCAAATTCCACATCGCCACTGACCGAAGAGATATCTACCTTGTGCGATTCAGCACTTATCTCGACATCGCCGCTGACCGTTTCGAGCCTGATGCTGTCTCCTTTGCTGCCACTGACCTTGAAATCCGCGCTAACCCCTTCCGCCTCGATACTCGCCCCTTCGGGAACCTTCAGGTGCAGGTGGGTTGGGTCGATTCGATTGCGGTTTTTCCTGTTCTGAACGTGGATCCGTATCCCGTTGGAAGTGGCTTCAATTTCGACCTCCTCGACATCGTCACCGACTTTGCCACGCACCTGAACCTCGTTGCGGTCCCAGGTGGTGAATGCCACGCTGCCTGCCAGGTTTTCGACCTGCACCAATCCATCGCCGGGTATTTCGTGCGTACTGTCGATGTCTTCGGCCGCCAAAGCAGCCAGCGGAAGTACAATCGCCATCCCGCAGGACCATCGCATGACGCGGTTCATTAAACGGGTATTCATATGGTCAATCTCCTGTTGCTGTGATCAAGTGAGGCCAGTTGCCTGAGAAAGCCCAGTTGTCGCGCCCTCAATTCCAGCATTCTCTTGTTTAAAAACGAATCATTTGGATTCTGCGCCAGTGCGTCTGAAAGCGCCGTTTCGACCTGGAGCAGCTCTGCCCAACCGGTTTCGATCTTTTCAACCGTTACGGCGGGAATCTGGTTGCGGGAATCACCAATGGCGATAAATTCCCTGAAAGCCGCCTGGTATTCCGCCTCGCTTCCGGCCAAAACCACGGGTATTGCGGTGGACGAAACCACGGCCGAATTCACTGGCTGGTTGACGACCGGCTGCTGCTGGACGGTCTCCGGACCGGACATCAGCACGATAGCGATGGCCACGACAGCCACCGCAGCCACTGCCCTGAGCGGCCAGGACTGCAGCCAGGAACCGCGGCGAACCATCAACGCGGGAGCATCCGGTGCGCCAACGCGGTCATCCAGGCGCCTCGAGATCTGCGCCCACGGGTCACGCTCGGGGGGCATTTCGCGCGGAAGCGCTGCAATTCTCTTCAATAGTTCCTGTTCGTTCATATTCGAACTCACCTGTCCAGTTCCTGCCGGACGAGTTTCCGCGCCCGGTGTAATTGAGCCTTTGACGACCCGACAGCCATGCCGGCGATTTCCGCGATTTCCGCGTGGCTGTAACCTTCAATATCGTAGAGCACCAGCACCGTCCGGGCCCGTTCGGGCAATTTTGAAATCGCCTGTTCCAAATCCATCCTGTCGCCGGCGTAGACGTCTTTTTCGCCCGTGGCCGCTCGCTCTGCGGTGCCTTCGAGTGCCGTTTCCCGTTCCAGGCGCCGAATCCGGATCCGCCTGTCGCTGAGCGCCACGTTGACCGACAGCCGGTGCAACCAGGTCGCAAAGCGGCTTTCACCGCGGAAGCTGTGCAATTTCTGCCAGGCACGAACGAACGCTTCCTGCAACAGGTCCTCGGCAAGGGCGTTGTCGCCACCACACAAGCGCCAGACCAGGCCATATACCCTGTTGCGGTGCCGCTGATAGAGCTTTTCAAAAGCCAGCCGTCCGCCTTCCCTGGCCTGCAGGACCAGTTCACGGTCATCATCATGATGTGTGGTCACCGGACCAGGCCTTGCCACTGCAGCTCCCGTCATGATTAGTTTGATGGGGGGTAGTCCCATTAGGTTTAAAGGGAGTATAGAACACCGGCTGTGCTTGCCTGCTACCTTCCGGGAATTAAAGTTTCGATGACGTGTTCTATGTAGGACTCGAAGGCTTCGCTGCTCAAGGGGGGGGCCTGGTGTTGTCTTTGCAGCTGCAGGAAGCCGAGGTAGACGGAATAGGTCAGGCGGGCGCGGTAACGCGAGGTGTCTTCCGGCATGCCAAGCTCCTGGAAAGCGGCCGAAAGGTGCTGCATGCGCCGTTCTGCCACACGTTCAAGGACCGGCTCGACCTGGGGGTGGCCAGCGGCGGCACACAGCTCGCTGTAAACCTCGTGGGTGAGTTTTTCCCGGCCTACCCGCCTGAAAAAGGAAACCAGGCGTTCGCGGGGGTCACTGATGTCGCCCAGGGACCTGCTCAGGTTACGGCTGTCGTGCTCTTCCCAGCGCAGCAGCGCCTGGTCGAGCAGGGCTTCGCGACCGCTGAAATGCCAGTAAAAACTGCCTTTCGTGACACCCATCCGGCGAGCCAGAGGTTCGATGGCCAGGGCCTGCACGCCTTTTTCAGACACCAGTTCAAGGGCTTCCTGCTCCCAGTCTGCTGCTGTCAGTGTTTCTCTGTCGTTCCTTTTCACTGCGATCCCATGATCTGTGCGTGAATTCGATCTTTGCGGCGAATAGTGTACCGCTTTTTGAATTGACGGTTGACTTGAGCCATCCTGTTTTCCATACTCTACCGTATGGTAACCGCAGCAGGGTAGTGCTTCCAGCCCTGGCACCCACCTTCTGACGGTTGTTCGCTTGAAATTCTGGGGGTAACAAACCGGGCAATACACCCGGAAACAGGAGGTTTCTCATGACCTGGTTATTGATCTTGACTCTTCTCGCCATCTCGCTGGCCTGCGCGTTTTACGGCACCACCTTGCTGATGTGGACCATCGCAATGGCCGCCGGCATCGTCGTGTTGGGCGCCACGGGGTCCGTCCCCCTGCTCAGCCTGGCCGTGGTCACCGTGATCTTTGCCGTGATTGCCATACCGCTGAACTTCGTTCCCTGGCGTCAACAGTTCATCAGTGCACCGTTCCTGAAGCAGTTCCGCCGCATGCTGCCGGAGATTTCAGAAACCGAGCAGGTGGCACTGGACGCCGGCACGGTAGGTTGGGAAGGCGAGTTGTTCGGTGGCAAGCCCGACTGGGCAATCCTGAAAAAACAGCCCTACCTTGAACTCACCCTGGAGGAACAACAATTCCTGGACGGTCCGGTGGAAGAGCTTTGCCGCATGACCGACAGCTGGGAAATCACCCATGTCGACACGGACCTGAATCCTAAGACCTGGGAATTCCTGAAGAAGAACCGTTTCTTCGGAATGATCATTCCCAAGGAATACGGTGGGCTCGGCTTCAGCGCCCTCGCCCACCGCGCGGTTCTGCAGAAAATCGCATCGGTCTGCGCCGTTACTTCCTCGACGGTCGCCGTACCCAATTCGCTCGGTCCTGCTGAGTTACTCCTGCACTACGGCACCGATGAACAGAAGAATCACTACCTCCCGCGCCTCGCCCGCGGCGAGGAAATTCCCTGCTTTGCCCTGACCGGCCCGATGGCCGGGTCAGACGCCACGTCGATTCCGGATTACGGAGTCGTCTGCAAGCAGGAATACAAGGGTAAGGAAGTCCTCGGACTGCGCCTGAATTTTGACAAGCGTTACATCACCCTCTCACCGATCGCGACCATCCTGGGCGTGGCGTTCCACATGTACGACCCGGACGGCCTGCTCGGTGACAAGAAGGAACTGGGTATCAGCCTCGCATTGGTTCCGCGCGGCACCAAGGGTCTGGAGGCCGAAAAACGTCACTTCCCGGTCAACCTGCCATTCCTGAATGGGCCGGTTCGCGGCAAAGACGTCTTTGTCCCGCTGGACGCGCTTATCGGCGGAGTCGATATGGCCGGCCAGGGTTGGCGCATGCTGATCGAATGCCTGTCCGTCGGCCGCGCGATCACCCTGCCCGCGACATCCAGCGGCGGCAGCAAGATGATCGCCAGGGCCACCGGCGCTTATTCAAGAATCCGCAAGCAGTTCAACCTGCCAATTGGCCGTTTTGAAGGCATCGAAGCCGGGCTCGCCCGGATCGCCGCCAATACCTATGCCACAACGGCCCTGTCACGCATGACGGCGGCAGCCGTGGACCTGGGTGAAAAACCTGCCGTTCCATCGGCGATCGCCAAGTACCACAGCACCGAGATGGCGCGTGACGTCATCACCGACGCCATGGACATCCACGGCGGCAAGGGCGTTATCCTCGGCCCGCGCAACTACCTGGGGCGTGGCTGGGAAGGTATACCGGTATCGATCACGGTTGAAGGAGCCAACATCCTGACCCGTAACCTGATGATTTTCGGCCAGGGCGCCATACGCTGCCATCCCTACGTACTGAAAGAAATGCAGGCAGCACGCATCGAGAATGCCGGTGAGCGAATAAAGGTATTCGACGACCTGTTGTTCTCCCATGTCGGCTACTCGATCAGGAATGCGGTCCGCAGCCTGGTGCTCGGCCTGAGTTTCGGCAAGTTCGCCAGTGTCCCGCATGACCGGAAAACTGCCAGGTACTACAAGAAACTGACCCGTTACTCGTCAGCCCTGGCCTTCGTATCCGATATTTCCATGTTGATCCTGGGTGGCAAGATGAAACAGAAAGAGCACCTGTCGGCCCGGCTCGGCGACGTGCTCAGCAACCTGTACATCTGTTCCGCCATGCTCAAACGATACGAGGCGCAGGGCCGGCCCGCGGCAGACCAGGCGATCCTCGCGTGGAGTTTCCACAATTCAATTTACCGGATCCAGGTCGCCTTGCAGAAGGTCATCGACAACTTCCCGAACCGCCCCATGCGCTTCATGCTGCGCTTCGTGGTCTTCCCCTTCGGCAGACGCGAAAAGGCTCCTGGTGATCGGTTGACCCACCGCGTGGCCCAACTGATGTTGGCGCCTTCCGATACCCGCGAGCGCCTGACCCAGGGAATATTCACTTCCGCTGCTTCCGGCCACCCCGTCAACACCATGGAAGAAGCCCTGCCCCAGGTGATCCAGGCTGAACCGCTGGATCGCAAGCTGTTGAAAGCGCTGAAGCTGGGTGAGATCGACGGCTTCACCTGGGAAGAGCAGTTGCAGGATGCGCTGGATAAATCAGTCGTCACCAAGGAGGAGGCGGACATCCTCCGCCACGTGCGGAGCCTGGTGGCCGAAATCGTCGCGGTTGACGAATTCGATACCGAAGACCTGCGCGCGGGTCGCCGACCCGAACCGCCGCTCAATTCGAAACACGCAGCCTGACTCCAGCTGTTATACTTTCGGTCCCGCCGTCGCCCTTTCCGGGTCGCGGCGGGACCATTGCTTTGGGTGCCCGGAAAAACAGCATGCTGGAATCAAACCAGGAGGCTGCCGGGTGAAACGGGAAGCCGGTTAAAGTCCGGCACTGCCCCCGCAACGGTGAGCGAGTATGCCGGTTAGCCGGCAACCTGCGGCCAGGCCACTGCACGTAAGTGTGGGAAGGCGCCGCCGGGCTTCACCCAGTGAATGACTCGCAAGTCCGGAGACCGGCCCAGAGTTCACAGTAACCGCGTTGCGGAGGGCAACCTGGGTCTGTGGATTGTCCTCCGGCCCCCCTCCTTCGCAACGCATCGCAGACGCGGGTGTGCGTTACGGAGCGTTCATGAAGAACAAGCTGAATACACTGGCCCTGGTGCTGGTGGCAACCATTGTGCCTGGCCAGGCCGGGGCGGAAGAAACCTACGAACTGAAACCCAACCTTGTGGTGACGCCTTCGCGCCGCGCTGAGTCACTCAGCGAGTCGCTCGCTGCGATCAGCCTGCTGACCCGCGAGGATATTGAAAAGTCCGCGGCTGAGGACCTGTCCGACCTGCTACGGACCCTGCCCGGGGTCGACGTGGTCCGCTCGGGCGGCCCGGGATCACAGGTCAGCATTTTTCTGCGTGGCAGTAACTCCAACCATGTACTGGTGCTGGTGGACGGTGTGCGCACCAGTTCGTCCAATACCGGCGCATACGCCTGGGAGCAACTTCCGGTCAACCAGATCGAACGGATTGAAGTGGTTCGCGGGCCGCGTGGCAGCATGTACGGATCAGACGCCATCGGTGGCGTCATCCACATCATTACGCGCAGCAGCCCGGCCCCATACGCAAGGATCACCACGGGCAGTTATGGCACTGCCGGGTTTGAAGGCGGGCTGGGCTATGAAGGCGAGAATACACAGATCAGCGTCAACGCCGGGTACCGGAATGTCGATGGTTTTTCCGCCCAGAATCCCGACGGCTTCAGTTACCACCCCGACGACGACGGCTTCGAGTCAGCCAACCTGGGCATCAAGGGCGCGACCACCATGGGTGAAGGCCGCTGGACTTACAGCCTGCTGGCACTGGAGAGCGAGTCTGAATTCGACCAGGGCGTTTCCGAAACCAGGCAGACGATCGCAGCCCTGGGCCTTCACGGCAGCATGACTGCAAACTGGGACTACCAGCTGCTGGCCGGTTACACCCGTGAAGAACTGGAGTCCGATTTTGGATTCTACGCTACCGGTTTCGACTCCAATCGGTTCCAGTTCGCCTGGCAGAACCAATTCGACACCGGCACAACCGGCGTGCTCAGCTTTGGCCTGGACTGGATCAGCGAGAACGGCGAGTCGCTCTACTCCTGGGATGAAAAACGCCGCAACACGGGGCTCTACGGCACCTGGGACCATTACTTCGGAAGACTGCATGCACAACTTGGCGGGCGCTGGGATGACAACAGCGTGTTTGGCAGCCAGTTCACCGGGCAGGCAGCGTTTGGATTCGAGATCAACGAATCATGGCAGTTCATGGCGAGTTACGGCAGCGCCTTCCGCGGACCAAACCTGAATGAGCAGTATTCACCCGGCTGGGCCGGGCTCTTTGCCGGTAACCCGGATCTCGATCCCGAATCATCAGCTTCCGCTGAACTCGGACTGCGCTGGCAGCATTCACAGGCCGGCGCGCTGTCTGTATCGGCGTACCGGACCGAGGTCGAAGACCTGATCGCTTTCAATGGTGAGGGGTTCCAGGCTATCAATATCAAGGAAGCCCGGCTGAAAGGCCTGGAGTTCGACTACCAATACCAGGGAACAAACTGGGATTTCAGCGCCAACGCCACCCTGCAGGACGCGAAGGACAGCGACACTGGCGAGCCACTTCTGCGCCGGCCGGATGAAAAAGCGTTCCTTTCACTTGACCGCCGTTTTGAGAACGGTTCCTGGCTCGGCCTGGAATGGGTATATAGCGGGGGCCGCTACGACTTTGCAGGCATTGCCCTGGACAGCTACCAACTGGTCAACCTGTTTGCGGGGTGGCATTTCACCCCGGCCTGGCGGGTGGAACTCAGGGGTGAAAACCTGGCCGGCGAGGTGTACGAACCGGTTTACGGCTTCAATGCACCAGGCAGGTCCTGGTTTATTTCCCTGGCCTGGATCCCCTAGCGCGGCGACGCAGTTCCATCGGGTGATCCACCTTGCGGAACTTGTCCAACAGGTGGAACAGTGAAAGAACCGGGTGACGCCAACTCATCCGGGGTCCGGCAAATCGCATGATTTTCCGGGTCTCTTCCCGTTGCGCGGGCTTGTAGCAATGTACCGGGCACTTGGCGCAGGTCGGCTTGTCCGTACCGTAGGGACATTTGGCCAGCCTGCGTTCCGCATAGGCCATCAATGCCTGGCAGTCCGGGCACAGGGCGACACCCGGGTGCCCCCGGTGGTGATGTGAGCAGTAAATTCCGGTCATGCAGACCAGCGTCTGGTGCTCGCGTTTCAACCTGCCTTCAAGTTCTTTCATGACCGGAATAATAGCGGTATTTTTGATACATCTATTTGACCCGCATCAAGGGAGCCAAGGGATACAGCACCTGGGACGCCGATTTGTTATTCTCTGACCCCGTATGAAAACACTGATAACAGCACTCACCGCCCTGTTGCTTTCTCTCTGGCTGACCGCCTGCTCCGGGCCGCCGCAAAAGTATCACCAGGACTTCTACATTTTTGGCACGGTAATGGGGGTCACGCTGTGGGCGGACAACGACCAGCAGGCGCGAAAAGCCTTTGCCAGCCTGCAGGACCGCTTCCAGGGCATGCACGTCGACTGGCACGCCTGGAACCCGGGCTTGCTGACCGGGATAAACCAGGCCTTCAGCCAGGGCGAAACGGTCGAGGCCAATGAAGAAATCATCGAAATGATCCAGCGCTCCCAGCAGTTGGAAAAGGCCACGGACGGCCGCTTCAACCCCGCCATCGGCGCGCTGATCCACCTGTGGGGTTTCCATACGTCCGATTACCCTATCCTGGGCCCGCCGCCTGCGCGGGAAGACATCGACAGGCTCCTGGAGGCCAGCCCGTCCAGTCTCGACATCCGCATCGACGGGCTGAACCTGCAGTCAGCCAACCCGGCCGTTCAGCTGGATTTCGGCGGTATCGCCAAGGGTTACGCCATCGATATTGCCTGCGCCATGTTACGCAGCCAGGGTATAGAAAATGCAATCGTCAATGCAGGAGGCGACCTGCGGGCCATCGGCAGCCACGGCGAGCGGCCCTGGAAAATCGCGGTGAGGTCACCTGCAGGCGGCATCATCGGCAGCCTGGATACCGGGAAGGATGAAGCCATCTTCACGTCGGGCAACTACGAGCGCTTCCGCCAGGAAAATGAACAACGTTACCCGCATATCCTGGACCCGCGGACAGGCTGGCCGGTGACGGAACTGGCATCGGTCACGGTCATCGCCCCGGAAGGGCTGATGGCCGACGCGGCAGCCACCGCGATTACCGTGGCCGGCCTGCCGGAATGGGAACAGCTTGCCCGCAGGCTGGAATTGGACCAGGTCATGCTGGTGGACGAGGCAGGAACGGTCTACATGACGCGGCGCATGGGCGAGCGGATCGAACTGCTTGAGGGAACGGAAGCCGAGATCGCCGGCTTCTAGGGTCGGGGGTCCTTAAAACATACCGGTTTCGAGCCGCGCAACTTCCGACATCATGTTGTGGTTCCACGGCGGATCAAATGTCAGTTCCACGTTGACCTGGTCGATGGACGGAACCAATTCCAGTTTCGAACGCACATCGTCAACCAGGATGTCGCCCATGCCACAGCCCGGTGCCGTCAGGGTCATGGACACATCGACGACACGATCCCCGTCATCGCCCCGGCGCATATCGCAACGGTAAATCAGGCCCAGGTCGACGATGTTGACAGGAATTTCCGGGTCGTAAACCGTCTTCATCTGCTCCCAGAGCAGGTTTTCGATATCGTCCTCGGTCGCGTTATCGGGCAGGCTTGGCGGAAGCACGGGTTGCTTTCCGATGGCGTCGGCGTCGATGCCGGCAACACGAAACAGGTTTCCGTCCACGAACACCGTGAAGCTGCCACCCAGCGCCTGGGTGATATAAGCCACGGTGCCCGCGGGAATGGTGACGCGGTCACCGACCGGGATCATCACGACCTCGCAATCGCGCTCAAAGGTGCAGGGCTGGCTGGTATGAGAGAACATTGCTCAGAGAAATGCGGGCTGCGGTTCGGAATCTCAAGCCGGGCGGCTCAACCAGACGCCAGGTGGGTCTCGGCCATCGGTTCCAGCAAGCGCAGGGCTTTCTGGTAAACACGCCGTTTGAACGTGATGACATTTTCCGCGGGATACCAGAAATCAACCCACTTGTAGCGGCAGAATTCAGGTTGGTCACTGGCATCCAGGCTGAATGCAGACTCCTCGCCTATAAAATGCAGCAGGAACCAGACCTGTTTCTGACCAACGCAGAGAGGTTTGCTGTAATGCCGCTGGTAACGCCTTGGCAGACGGTAACGAAGCCAACCAGGAGTGGAACCAACCAGTTGGACATGCTCCGGCCTCAAGCCGGTTTCTTCTTCCAACTCGCGGTACATCGCCTCGACCGGCGTTTCATCTGTGCGCATGCCACCCTGCGGGAATTGCCACCCGTCGCTGTTGGATCGTTGTGCCCAGAAAACGCGCCTTTGCTCGTTCATCAGCACTATTGCTACATTCGGTCTGAAACCGTCAGGATCGATCATCGCTATCGCTTGCCTGCCCGGATTGGGGCGTGTGATACTTCCATACTCTGTTTCCGGAATGTTAATCGTTTCTTCCTCATGATGCCAACAGCACAACGCCGACTGCTGTTTCTGCTGCTCGCGCTGATCTCCGCCGCGAGCATCATGATGGCGACGTCGATCGGCTCGGTAAACCTGGGTTGGGCACAGTGGTGGAGTGCCCTGCTCGATCCCGGCTCCGAGTTCGGTGACCTGGTCTGGCGCCTGCGGCTGCCGCGGGCGGCAGCGGCATGGACCGTGGGCGCCTTGTTGTCGCTTTCCGGCTGCCTGATGCAGGTGCTGTTACGCAACCCCCTGGCTGATCCCTACATACTCGGTGTTTCGGGTGGTGCGTCCTTTGCCGCCCTGCTGGGCATGACCATCGGCGTATCGGCAGCCTTGTTGCCGGCGCTGGCCTGGTCAGGGGCCCTGGTCTCCATCCTGGTGGTATTCAGCCTGGCTCGCGGCGAGGGTCCCTGGAGCGGCACTCGCCTGCTGCTGACCGGTGTCGTTACGGCATCAGGTTGGGCCGCCTTGATCAGCTTGTTGCTGACCCTAGGACCAGACGGCAGCCTACGCGGCATGCTTTTCTGGCTGATCGGTGACCTGAGTTATGCGCGCCTGCCTTATTGGGCACTGGCCATCCTGGTGACGATATTCATGGTCTGCCTCGGCATGGCCCGCAGCCTGAACGTACTGGCCATGGGTGAAACCACGGCACGCCTGCTGGGCGAACCGACCCGCAAGTTGCTGTGGGTGGTGTACCTGCTGGCCTCTGTCCTGACAGCGACGGCGGTTTCCATTGCCGGTAATATCGGCTTTGTCGGCCTGATCGTGCCCCACCTCATGCGTTTGCTGGTCGGTTCCGACCACCGCGTTCTGTTCCCGGCGGCTGCGATGTTTGGCGGCCTTTTCCTGGTGTTCTCGGACACCCTGGCCAGAACGGTCCTGGCGCCGCGCCAACTTCCGGTGGGCGTGGTGACAGCCTTGCTCGGCGTCCCGTTGTTCCTGCTGCTCCTGAACCGTGCGCGGGTGAAGCAATGAGCATGCTGGCTTGCAAGAATCTGGCTGTCCGGATAGCCGGGATCCGGGTCGTGGACGGCCTGGACCTCGAGATCAGGCCGGGCGAATTCTGGGGCATGCTGGGGCCAAACGGTATTGGCAAGACCACCCTGCTCAAGTGCCTGGCCGGGCTCGACGAGGCTGCCAGCGGCAGGGTGCAACTGGAATCAAAGGATATCGACGCCTTGCCACGTAAATTGCTGGCGCGGCACATCGGAATGCTCCAGCAACACACCGTTTACGTGTTCGACTCCAGCGTGATGCAAACCGCACTGACCGGCCGGCATCCACACCTGGGTTACTGGGAACGGGAAGGGCCGGAGGATTTCCGCAAGGCCAATGAAGCGCTCGATGCGGTCGACCTGGCAGGATTCGCCGGCCGCAGCGTTACCGGGCTCTCGGGCGGCGAGGCGAGGCGTCTCGCCTTCGCCACGCTGCTGGTACAGGAGCCGGACCTGATGCTGCTGGACGAACCGACCAACCACCTGGACCTGCGCCACCAACTCCGCATCATGCAAATGATCCGCGAACACACGGACCGGGGCAGGCGCTCGGCCTTCTGCGCATTGCATGACATCAACCTGGCCGCCCGATTTTGCAGCCACCTGCTCATGCTGTTTGGCAACGGCGAGTGGTGCGCGGGGCAAACCGGTGAAATACTGAACGAAAGCAGCCTGGAAAGGTTGTACGGATGCCCTGTTGAACGCCTCGAAAGCGCTAGCGGCCCCCGCTTTCATCCTGTGCCAGCTTAGCCCGCATCTGTGTATAGATCTTACCCAGGCGCCAGGCGCCAAAACCCCACAGACCCAAAATCGGAACGTAAAGCCACGCCATCTTGGCGAGGGGCAGCCCGGCCGAGATCAGCCCCTTGAAAATCCAGCTTGCCGTTACGTCGCTGCCGCGGTAAACGACCGTGTCGATGAAGTTCTTGCTCTTGTACTTGGTTTCACGGTCCACCACCGTGAACAGCATTTCCTTGGCCGGCCCGATGACGCCGTAATTGAGTGAACGCTGGGCGACCTGCACCGCGGCGAACAGAACCAGGCCCATGGAACTGCCAAGAATGATGAATCCGCCGGCCAGGACCAGCGGCACCATGGTCAGGGTGCGTGACATACCGAGCAGGGAAATCAATCGCGAAGTGATGAAAAACTGGAACAGGAAGGCGAGCACCTGTACCACCTGGTCGACCTGGCTGAAAAATGTCGTGCGCTCGTCAAAACCGATGATTTGCTGATCTACCAGGACCGACAGGCCGTTGAACAGGAAGGTGGAAGTCAGGTTGTGCAACAGCATCAACAGGCAGGCGTACAGCAGGTACTCGGAGCGAAAAACCCGCACCGCGCCTTCCCAGATACTGCCACCGATCACAGCACTCGGCTTTTTCTGCTGCATCCGGGTGTACCTTGCCAGCAGCATGGCGAGCAGGGTCGCAACCATCAGCGCCCCGACCGCCGCCAGCATGACCCCGCTGGCGCCGTGGCCGCCCACAATGGCGCGGGTCACGGAAGGGGCCAGTATCGCCCCGATGCTACCGCCTGCCATGATGAAGCCGAACAGACGGGTGGCCTGCCCCGGCCTGAAGATGTCGGCCATGAAGCTCCAGAAAATGGACACCACGAACAGGTTGAAGACACTCAGCCAGACGTAAAACGCCCGCTGGATCCATTGCGGCGTTGCATCGTCCTGGAAACCCGCTGCAAAAAGCAGCAGGTTGGTTATGAAAAACAGGTAGATTCCGGGAATAAACTGCCCACGCCGGAAACGGGAGACCAGGAAACCGAACACCGGTACGATGGCCAGCATGGTGATGAAGGTCGCTGTGTACAGCCAGTGCAGGATATCGCTGTTATTGGCTGCAACCGTGCCACGCACCGGGCGCAGCATGAAGTACCCGCCCAGCAGGAAAAAAAAATAGAAAAACGCGATAGCCAGCCTGGGCCATTCGCCATGCTCGACCTTGACCAGTCGCTCGAGCAGGTTCTGGGGTTTACCCTGCCCCATCAGCCCTCCATGATGCTGACTTCCTGGCCGGGCTGCAGGCGTTCATTGCCACGAACAACGACCCGATCGCCAGCTGATACCTCTCCGCTGACCTCGATATAGTCACCCTGGCCGACCCCGGCCGTCACCTGCACCTGCCGTGCGCTATTGTCGCTCTCGATCACGAAAACGCTCATGCCTTCAGGCCTCAATACCAGGGCGTCACGCGGCACCGTCAGTACTTCACGTGATTCGGAAACCGGGATCGATACGCGCAGGGTCTGCCCTACCGGGAACAGCTTGCCTTCCATGTCCAGCCGCAATTCGAACTGGTGGGTGTTCTGGTCGCCGACGGCCACGACGGTGCGCACGGTCCCTTTCACCGTGCGCGAAGCGGAACGCAGGTCCAGCACCTGTCCGCGCCGGACAAACTCAAAATACTCAAGTGGCGCGCGGGCTATCGCCTCCAGGTTCTCCTGGTCGACCAGGCGTACCACGTTGCTGCCTACCACCACTCGCTCACCACGCGTCATCAGCCGTTCAACCACAATACCATCATAAGGAGCCAGTATCTGGGTACGCGCCAACAGGTCTTTGTTCTGATCAAGCCGGGCACGCGCTACGGCCAGGTCGCCACGAGAAACATCGCGGTCCGACCGGGTCTGCTCAAGCTGGGTCGCGGCGGCGAGGTTGGATTCGGCGAGCTGGGCAAACCGTTTTTCCTCGCTTTCGAGAAAGCGGAGCTCGGCTTCCGCACGTCTTACCTGTGCCTCCAGCTCCGTATCTCGCAGGCGCAGCACGGTGTCCTCGATGGAAGCGACGGCATCGCCCTTGCGCACAACGGTACCGACATCCACCACGTCAATCAGCTGCCCCGCGACCTCGGCGGAAAGGCGCGCATCGTTGCGGCTGACCACGGTGGCCGGAACGGTGGTCACCGGTGCGATGTCCTTGACCTCGGCCATGGCCACTTTTACCAGGGCCGGACCGCCCATCTGCGCCGAGGATAGCAGGGGCATCGTCAGCACCAGCCCTATCACCAGGCCTTTGAGCAAAATTTTCATATTATGTCTCTTCATGTTTCAAACCGCCTCGGGGACCGTATTTCCCGCTGCGTGCCGCTCCTCGTTCATGCGCAGCAGGCTGGGCAGAAGAACCAGGGTGAACAGGGTGCTGACCAGCATGCCACCGACGATGACAGCCGCCATCCCGCGGTACAGCTCCGTGCCAGCGCCTGGCATGAGCATCAATGGCAACATGCCAAAGACACTGGTCGTTGTACTCATCAGGATGGGGCGCAGACGCAGACGAACCGCGCTTTCCACGGCATCGCGGCGGTCCATGCCTTCACGTTCGGCGTCGCGCGCCCGGTAAACCAGCAGGATCGCGTTATTGACCACCAGGCCCAGCAGGATCACGAAACCGATCATGGTCAGCAGGTCCATCGCCTGACCGCCACTGGCAGACAGCGCCAGGTCGACCAGCCGCAGGGAGATAATGCCACCGACCGTGGCCATCGGAATGGTCAGAATGACCAGCAGGGAATCCTTGAAGGAACGGAACAGGGCCGAAATCAGCAGGTAGAGAATCACCACGGCAAGGACGAAACTGCCGGTCATGCTGGCCAGGGCCTCGTCGAGCGCTTCGGCCGTACCCCGGTATTTCACCGTGCCGTCTTCCGGCATGCTGGCGAGAATGGCCGGAGCCACCTTTTCCCTGATGATGCTCAGTGCCTCTTCCATGGGCATTTGCGCAGGCGGTTTGACTTCCAGAGTCAGCGTGCGCTTGCGGTCGATCCGCCTGATGCTCGACGGACCCGCTGTCCGCGTGACCCGCACGAGTTCACCCAGGGAATGGACCCCGCCCTCGGCGGTGTAGACCGGAATGGCGCCCAGTTCTTCCGGTGAATACCAGCCTTCGGCCCGCATCACGACGTTGTAGCGTCGCGTACCATCAAAGTATTCACCCAGGAATGCACCATCGCCCATGGCGCGAATAGCCGTGGACAACATGGTCCGGTTCCAGCCCACTTCGGCGATCTTGCGGTCATCCGGGATCAGTCGAATTTCCGGCTCTGCAAGTTCCAGGCCGGGCTGAGGCTGGATCTGGGCTTCCGGCATTTCCTGCATCAGCACATAAAACCCGGTCCGCCCCGCTGCCAGCAGTGACTCGAACGACTCGGCGGAAAGGTCGATATCAATCTTGCGCCCGCCGCGTGAACCGCCGAAAACCGGGGCACGCCCGACAAAACCAAAGGTGTCCGGGAAGCCGGACATGATGTCCCGGTTGAACACACCCAGCAATTCGTCAAACTCGTCACTGTTCTTGGCCTCGCCTCCCATAAAGGTGCCCCAACCCCTGGCCGTGCCCAGAAAATACTGTTCGAGTTGCGGTTGTTTTTCCCCGCTCAGATAGGGCTCGAGGCGATCGGCGACGACTCTTACCATCTCTTCCTTGGCCGTCTCCATGCCCAGGCCCGGAGCCGTGATCATCACCCCGAAGAAGAAGTTCCGCTTCCCTTCAGGCAGGTAATCCGCCGGCGGAATCATCGACAGGGCTATCACGACCGGGATCACGGTCAGGGACGCAACCCAGGTCCAGCGTCTGCGCGGCGTATCGGTCCAGTTCATGATGTGGTCGGTAACCCAGCGCCACCAGTGGCGGTGGTGGTCGTCGATGGCCTCGCCCTTGATCCAGTTGGAAGCCGCTGTCGGCAACACGGTGACTGCCACCAGCAGGGATGCGACCACCGCGGCTGAAATGGTGACGGCAAGGTCGCTGAACAACTGACCTGCCTCGTTTTCCAGGAAAATGACCGGCATGAAGATGGCGACGGTGGTCGCTGTCGATGCCAGCAATGCGCCCCACACCTGGGAAACACCGCGCATGGAAGCCTCGTCGCCGTTCAGGCCCGCTTCACGCTGGCGGAAAATGTTCTCCAGCACCACGATGGCGGCATCGAGCACCATGCCGGTGGCGAAGGCCAGGCCAGCCAGGGAAATGATATTCAGCGACCTGCCGGCAAAATCCAACACCATGAAAGCCATCAGGCCACAGAACGGGATGGACAGGGCAACGATCAGGGTGGCACGGAACTTGCGCAGGAACCACCAGAGCACGCCGATGGCCAGCGACACACCGAGCAGGAGGTTGTTACGCACCATGCCAACCGAGGCTGTTATGTAGATGGTGTTATCGGAACTTTGACTGACATCCAGGCCGGCGCGTTCGAATTCATTGGCCTGCAGGTCGGCAACCGTGGCCTTGACGCCGTTCATCACCTCGTAAACATTTACGCCCGATTCCGGGATGACGAAAAAGGCAATGGAAGGTTCTCCATTCTTGGTCAGCATGTTATTGATGTCGATCATTTCCATGCTGACCCGGGCCACATCGCGTAGGAAAACCGGTTTGCCGTCACGCCATTCCAGCACCAGTTCACCCAGGTCATCGACTTCATACTTGCCGCTGAAACGGATCGTGTAGTCGCGCCTCCCCACCTCGTTGAGCCCGGCGGAAACATCTGAGTTTGACCCCAGTTGCGCCTGGACCCGGGTCAGGTCAACCCCGATGTTTGCAGCCTTGAACGGGTCGAAAGTGATCCGGACCTCGTATTGGCGACCGCCAAAAGCGCCTGCCCTGGAAACCCCCGGCACGCGCTCGATCCGGGTGAGAACCGAGTCGTCAACAAAATCCTGGTAACTTGAGATGTCCCTGTCGTTGCCCGGCTTGGTCGTCAGCGTAAACCACGCAATCACCTTGTCGAAGTCGTTGCCACCGACACTGATCACCGGTTCGAAGGCGTCCACCGGGTAACGCGGCACCTGGTTCAGCCGGTTCATGACTTCGATAAGGGCCCGGTTCATATCGGTGCCGATAACAAACTCGAGGTTGATGGAACCGCGGCCATAATTGGCCGACGACAACATTTTCAGCAAGCCTGGCGTGCTCTGAAGCACGTCTTCCTGCTGTTCGATGATTTCGGACTCGATTTCGTTTGGCGCCGCGGCTCGCCACGCCGTTTCGATCGAGATGACCGGCCGCGCAATGTCCGGCGCCATCTGGATGGGCAGGCGACTCAGGCTGATGAGGCCGAATATGCCAACCAGGATGCAGGCCACAACGACCGCAACCGGGTTCGACAGGGAAATCTTGGTCAGCGTCACGGTGACTATCCTGAATACAATCGGGCCGGCAATTATACCCTTTATTGACCGCGATCAGGCAGCGCGCAATATCTGGTTCGCAAGCTTTGCGGCAGGCGGCATTAGGCGTATCTTTAAAAAGAGCTAGAACCCGCCCTGGAGCACCAGCGCATGGATTTTGATTACATCATTGTCGGAGCAGGCTCGGCCGGTTGCGTACTTGCCAGCCGTCTCTCCGAGAACCCCAACAACCGTGTTCTGTTGCTGGAAGCCGGCGGCAAAGACCGGCACCCCTTCATTCACATGCCGGCCGGTCTGGCCAAGCTGATCAGCATATCCCGCATCAACTGGTCTTACGAAACCGAACCTCAGCCTGAAATGAACGGACGGCGCATGTACTGGCCGCGCGGCAAAGTGCTGGGCGGGTCAAGCTCCATCAACGCGATGTGTTATTGCCGCGGCCACCGGAAAGACTACGACTCCTGGGCCGATGGCGGCGCCGAGGGGTGGGGCTCTTCCGACGTTCTGCCCTGGTTCATCAAGTCGGAAGACCAGGAAAACGGCCCATCCGAGTACCATGGCGTGGGCGGCCCCCTCAGCGTGCAGAACCTGCGTTACAGCAATCCGCTTTCCTCGGTATTTATCGAGGCCGGGGTGCAGGCCGGTTACGGCCAAACCGACGATTTCAACGGCCCGCACCAGAGAGGTTTCGCCCTCTACCAGGTGACGCAACGCGACGGCAAGCGTTGCAGCACGGCTGTCGCCTACCTGCGCCCCGCGCTTGAACGGTCCAACCTGTCCGTCATGACCGGTGCCCATGTGGTCAAACTGCAATTTGATGGACCCAGGGTCACGGGGGTCGAATACCGGAAAGGCGGTAAAAGCGTCACCGCGAGCGCAGGGCGCGTGATCCTGTCCGGCGGCGCCGTCAACTCGCCGCAGCTGCTGATGTTGTCGGGCATCGGCCGGCCCGACGAACTGGCAGCGGCCGGTGTTGAAGCCCGCCACGAACTGCCCGGGGTCGGCTACAACCTGCAGGACCACCTGGATTTCTGCACCCTGGTGCACTACAAACAGCCCATCAGCTATGACAAGCTGAATGACCTGGCCGTGGGCCTGCGCTACCTGTTCGGGCGCCAGGGACCCGGAAGTTCCAACATCGCCGAGGCTGGCGCCTTTGTCCTGAGCCGCCATGCGACAGATGACCGCCCGGATATCCAGTTACACTTTGTCCCCGCCTTTCTGGATGATCATGGCAGAAACCGCCTGCCTGGCCACGGAATGACCATCCACGGTTGTGCGCTGCGGCCAGAAAGCCGCGGCTACCTGAAACTCAAATCGACCAACCCGCTCGAGCAACCGGCAATCCAGCCGAACTACATGGCGAAGGAATACGACCGCAAGCTGATGCTTGAATGTGTAAGAATCGCCCGCGAACTGTTCGCGCAGAAGGCGTTCGAGCCCTACGCGGGGGAGGAAGTGTTCCCGGGTGAAAGCGAAAAAACCGAGCAACAGGTCCTCGACGTGATCCGCAGGAAAGCCGAAACCATCTACCATCCAATCGGCACCTGCAAGATGGGTAACGATGAGCTGGCCGTGGTCGACCCCGATCTGAACGTGAGGGGACTGGAGGGTCTGTCCGTGGTAGACGCTTCGGTCATGCCCACGCTGGTGTCCGGGAACACCAACGCACCGACCATCATGATCGCTGAGAAATTCGCCGCGAATAGAGGCCTGTGAACACCTATTGAAATGGTGTCGTTGCCACTCCAAATCGCGCCAGGCAAGGCGCGAGGAGTGAAGTTTGGTAACACCAAACGAACGACGATCAACGCCGCATGGCGCGATTTGGAGTGCAACCCGAAGGGACGGGGCCATTTCAATAGGCGTTCACAGGCCTTATCAGGGGCAGTGGCACGTGGATCAGGTCGCAGACTACGCGCAGTAACTCAAGCTCTTGGGCATCTATTCTGCCGTCGTACATGACCACCGCCGACATGGCGCGCACCAGTTTTTCCTTGTCAGCCGGTTTCAGGCGGTCAAGCGCCGGCAAGGCCGCATCCAGGCCAGAAACCCAGTCGGATTGAACCGGCAAACCGCCTGGAGAAGGCAGGGACAGTTCCGCCAGGCCCTGATTGAACGCGGCCTCGGCGGTCTCCGTGTCCCGGTTGCCGTGCCGGGCGAGAATAACCAGTACATCGGTAGCCGAAGCCGTCAGCGACTTCAATGACTTGTTGCCTGCCATGCTCACACGATGGGCGTTCTGCGATTCCCACAGGTGCATGGACATGGACCGCGCGAGAAGAAACTCGAATACATCGGTGCGCCCGTCGGCCTCGATCAGTTCCTTGGTCGTGTCCATGACTTTCATCATGAATTCCGGTGGGCGCTGTTTCAGGGTCGGGAAGGCCAGTTCAAGCAGGGGCAGGCGCTGTTCCGCCGACGCCAGGCCTGCTGCATCCAACAGGGCCCGCACCCTGCCCTCGCTATCGGCGCCCATTTTCTGCGCAACCGTGAGCAACTGTATTTCCCGAACCGCTGCGTCACGGTCCAGAAGCAGGTAAAACAGGACTTCCGGCGCCCATTCAATGGAATGAACCGCGCGCCCCATGATCTCGGGGATTGCCGCCGCGAAGGCCGCCGCGGTAAGCATGCGCTCCCAGTCGGGAGACCCGATTCCGTCAATGAGGGTTTCGGCATTGAACATGCCGCCGGGCTTCTCTTTCTGCTCGCGCTGCTTCTTCCTGCGCTTCTCATCCGAAGCCCGTTCACGCTGCAGTTTCACCGCCAGCCGCGTCAACTCTTCCGGCTGGAAACCGGGATCGACACGGCTGATTCGCGCCTCCAGCGGCGGGTGCGTGGAAAAGAAGTTCATTTTCCGCCCATCGCCAAACAGCATGTGGCTGATTTCTTCCGTGTCCGCGTCGAGGTAGGACGACTCGCTGTACACGGCGATCTTTTTCAGGGCGCCACCGATACTGTCCGGGTCGCGCGTGAACTGCACCGCAGAGGCATCCGCCAGGTATTCCCTCTGGCGCGAGACCGCGGCCTTGATCCAGCGCCCGAAAAACAACCCGATGTAACCGATGGCCGTAAGCCCGATTGCGATGAGAATGATGGCCCCGCCGCCCTTGCTGCGGGAAGAGCGCCCGACAAAGCTCGAATGGATCAATATGCGGCGCCCGATCAGGGCCAGCAGCAGGATGCCGAACAGGGCGCCCATCAGGCGTATATTGATACGCATATCGCCGTTCAGGATATGGCTGAACTCGTGGGCGATAACACCCTGCAGTTCATTCCGGTCAAGCTTCTCCAGCGCGCCCCGGGTAACCGCGACGGCGGCGTCGGACGGCGTGTAGCCCGCGGCAAAGGCGTTGATTCCGGCTTCCTGGTCGAGCACGTAGATCTCGGGCACCGGTACCCCTGAGGCCAGGGCGATTTCCTCCACCACGTTGTACAAACGTCTTTTCATGGGGTCACCGGTCGTGCTGTCCACCTGGGTGCCGCCCAGTTGGCGCGCCACGTGGCCGCCACCGGCGCGCAGGCCGGCCATCTTGAACAGGCTGGCCAGCAGGATAAAGGCAACGCTGACAACGCCCGCGCCTGCGAGCGTGGGCCACTCCGTACGAACAACTTCCCGGAATGGCACACTGGCGGTTTCGGCATCGAAGGAAATGAAGCCAAGGGCAACCAGGATCACGCCGTTGATGGCCACCACGATGGTGGCCACCGCCAGAATGAAAACCAGGATCAGCCAGCGTGACTGCTTGCGCGCCGATTCCTGGTGCTCAAAGAAGTTCAAAGCCTGGCTCCCTGCTTAGAAGCTGACCTTGGGTACTTCGCGCTTGGCCTCGTCTTCGATCTCGAGCAATTCTGCAGGCTTGAAACTGAACCAGCCGGCAAACAGGTTGTTCGGGAACGATTCACGCAGCGTGTTGTAGTCCATGACCGAATCGTTGTAAGCCTGCCGTGCGAACGCCACCTTGTTTTCCGTGGTGGTCAGCTCTTCCGACAGCTGCATCATGTTTTCATTGGCCTTCAGGTCCGGGTATGCCTCGGACAGCGCAAAAAGCCGTCCCAGTGCGCCGGAAAGCCCCTGCTCCGCTGCAGCCAGTTGTTTCATGGCCTCGGGATTGGACGGGTCGGCGCTTGCCGCCTTCAGGCCGCTGACGGCCGTATTGCGCGCATTGATGACCCCCTCGAGGGTCTCGCGCTCGTGTTTCATGTACCCCTTGGCGGTTTCGACCAGGTTGGGAATCAGGTCATGACGCCGTGTCAGTTGCACATCAATCTGAGCAAACGCGTTTTTGAACCGGTTGCGCCCGGCGACCAGCCGGTTGTAGATCGTGATCGCAAAAAAGACCAGCGCCGCAAGGATCGCGAGGATAATCCAACCACCCATTTCATTTCTCCCGTGTGAGGCCTGTAAAAAGTGTAGCAGACCCTCGCCCTGTTTTAAGGGTGAAGGTAGTCATGCATGGCCCGGACCGGTTTACCTGGCCTGCGCCATTTCTTTCTCAATGCGTGCCCATGAATCACGCAGGGTCACGATACGGTTCAGGACCGGACGGCCGGGGTTCGAATCCACGTTGTCATGGCAGAAATACCCGGTGCGCTCGAACTGGTAGAGGTCACCCGGCCCGCCTTCCGCCACTGCTGGCTCGACAATGACGTTCTTCAGCACGTCGAGGGAATGCGGGTTGAGAAATTCACGAAAATCACGGTCCTTGTCACCGAGCGGGTTGGGCACGGTAAACAGGCGGTCGCACAGGCGCACTTCCACCGGTACGCCGTGTTCGGCGGAAACCCAGTGTATCGTACCCTTGACCTTACGGCTCGCGCCCGGCATGCCGGAGCGTGTTTCCGGGTCGAATTCGCAATGCAGTTCGACGATGTCCCCGTCCTTGTTCTTGATCACGTCTGTGCATTTGACGATAAAGGCGTTACGCAGCCGCACTTCCCCTCCGGGCTTGAGCCGGAAAAACTTACGCGGCGGCTCTTCCATGAAGTCGCTGCGTTCAATCCAGATCTCGCGGGTCAAAGGCACCTTGCGGTTGCCCATTTCCTGGTTTTGCGGATGCACCGCGGCTTCGACCCAGTCTGTTTCGCCTTCCGGGAAATTGCTCAGCACTACCTTCAGCGGGTCGAGCACGGCCATGGTGCGCGGCGCACGGACGTTGAGGTCGTTGCGCACGGCGTTTTCCAGCACCCCCATGGAAATGATGCTGTTGGACTTGGAGACGCCCATCTCGGTCCAGAACGCCCGGATCGCCTCCGGCGTGAAACCACGGCGGCGCAGACCGGCCAGCGTCGGCAAGCGCGGATCATCCCAACCGCTGACGTGGCCTTCCTCGACCAATTCGCGCAGGCGGCGCTTGCTCATGACGGTGTAATCGAGGTTGCCACGGGCAAATTCGATCTGGCGCGGATTGCTCGGCGAAGGGATGTTTTCCAGGAACCACTCGTACAGGGGGCGATGTTCTTCGAACTCGAGCGTACACAGTGAATGTGTAATGCCTTCAATCGCATCGGAAATACCGTGCGCCCAGTCGTACATCGGGTAAATATGCCACTCGTCACCGGTCCGGTGATGGCTGGCGTTGCGGATGCGGTACATTACCGGGTCACGCATGAAGCGGTCGGGAGACGCCATGTCGATCTTCGCGCGCAGCACGTATTTTCCGTCTTCGAATTCACCGGCTTTCATGCGCCGGAACAGGTCCAGGCTCTCTTCGACCGGCCGGTCGCGCCAGGGGCTGTCTTTCCCGGGCTCATTGTTTTTCCAGTCCCCGCGGAACTCGATGATCTGGTCCGCGTTGAGTTCCTCGACGTAGGCCTTACCGGTCTTGATCAGGTGAATGGCGTACTGGTAGAGGTCTTCGAAATAATCCGAAGCATGAAACAGGTTGTCCCACTCGAAACCCAGCCAGCGGACGTCTTCCATGATGGCATTCATGAAGTCCTCGTTTTCCTTCAACGGGTTGGTATCGTCAAAACGCAGGTTGGTCTTGCCGCCAAACTCATCAGCAACGCCAAAGTTCAGGCAAATCGACTTGGCATGGCCGATATGCAGGTGCCCGTTGGGTTCCGGCGGGAAGCGGGTGATGATGGTTTGGTGTTTCCCGGATTCCAGGTCGCTGATGATGATATTGCGGATGAAATTGGTGGGCACGACCGGCGCTTCGCTACTCATGGCTCTGTTCCTGCTGACAAGTGGTTATTGTATTCAACAAGCGTCGGATTCTAACGCATTCATTGCCAGAAAACCCCGCAATCCTCTTAACGGCCACTGCATCGCAGACCACGTCAGCCACCGTTTCCTGAATTATTTCAATCACTGTCTATAATCAGGAGATGCTTCGAGGCCGATTTCCGGGCCCCGGAGTAATAATTACAACGACTATTGAAACTACTGGGAGAACTTTTCACATGAACATCAAAGCAAAACTGCTTTTGATCTGCGCATTCCTCTGTCTGTTCTGGCTGGCGCCGGTACAGGCGCAGGAAGAAGAGAACGAAGGTGTGGCCGTACTGGTCAAGATCACGCCCAAGGATGGCCACGATGAAGCCCTGCTGAAAGGCGTCAAGGACTACCACCACTGGATTGCCAACTTCGAGGGGCACATGGAGTATACCTGGTGGGAAGTGCTGACGGGGCCCGAGACAGGCATGTACTACGCCCATTCCGGCAACCACGACTGGGCTGACTTCGACGCCAAATACGACTGGCAGGAAAAAGCCGCGGAGGTTTTTAGAACCAACATCGCACCGCATGTCGAAAGCGCAGAACGCAGCATGCACACGGATATGGAAAAGGTCAGTCACTGGCCCGAAAACTGGGAGGGCTACAGCCACATCCAGATCGAAACCTGGTATATCCATAACGGGCAGTACGCCAGGTTCAACAAGGGCCTGACGCGCATCGTCGAAACTCTGAAAGCCGGCGGGTTCCCACACCACTTCGGCTTCACACGGCTCGCATCCGGTGGGCACGGTGGTGAAATCCAGTTGATTTCACCCGTTAAAGGCTGGGCCGGCATGGCAGATGCAGACCCGTCTTTTTATGACCTCATGAGCAAGGAACTGGGCGGGGAAGACGAGTTCAACGCCTTCATGGCCGACTGGGGCTCGTCCTTCAAGACAGGCCACAACAGGATGCTCAAATACATGCCTGAAGCCAGCGACTACGGCAACAATAAGTAGAGTTTCGCTTCCCTGCTCCCGCCTTCGGCGGAAGGCGGCTGCACGCGCGACGGCACTCAAGCAGTACTTCTCTGCCTTCGGCAAAACCGCTCCGCTTTCGTCGCCTGCGCTCATCGGGCTACGAAAAGACCCGAATCGCTGGATGGGCCAGATTCGCGGAGCAGTGGCGCCGGACAGGTGCGACTGGGTGCCGATCTGGAGCGAGGCGCGTAGCGCCGCTACGTAACGAGTGAAGACCGGTACCCAGGCGTCCCCGGACAAGCCAATGCCCGTGAACTTGGCCCATCCAGCGATTCAGAAAAAAAAGCCCCAAGATTATCTCTTGGGGCTTCAAAGCGTATCGCGTAAGGCATAGAAGTGTGGGGACTGCCTGTCTAGAGGGGCGATACGCTAGGCACAGTCAACTTACGCATTCAGCATAACCATTCCGCGTTAAAAAAAGGTAAATGGATTGTTTCGAATTCGTGATTTCGAAGTATTCCTGCCGAAATGGGTGTTCAGGCAACCTGTTGGCGGCTTTTCTTGAGGTAAACCAACAACAGGGAAATCGCCGCGGGGGTCATTCCGGGAATTCGTGAAGCCTGGCCGACGGTATCCGGCAGAACGCGCTCCAGCTTTTCACGCACTTCGGACGACAGTCCCCGAACCCGGCCATAATCGAATCCCTCCGGTATCAGGGTGCTTTCGTGCTTGCGGCGGCGATCGATATCATCCTGCTGGCGCCCCAGGTAACCGGCGTAGCGAACCTGGATCTCCAGTTGCTCCGCAACCTTGGGATCGTCGACTCCGGGACCGATTCCCTCGACCGAGACCAGCTTGCCGTAGTCCATTTCCGGTCTCTTGAGCAGGTCAAGCGCCGTGCTTTCCCTGCTGAGACTCACGTCGTGCAGGGCTTCAAGGGATGTAGCGTGGCGGTTGCCTGGAGCAACCCAGATTCCGCCAAGCCGTGTGCGTTCCGCTTCGATGGCATCCCGCTTGGTACAGAACGCATTCCACTGATCGTCACCCACCAGGCCGAGTGTTCGTCCCGTCCCGGTCAGGCGCAGGTCCGCATTGTCTTCGCGCAATTGCAGGCGGTATTCAGCACGGCTGGTGAACATTCGGTAGGGTTCCTGGGTTCCCTGGGTAATGAGATCGTCGACCATCACACCCATGTAGGACTCATCACGCCTGGGCGACCAATTCGATTCACCGCGCACCTGGCGTGCGGCGTTGATACCTGCCACCAGGCCCTGCGCGGCGGCTTCTTCGTACCCGGTCGTACCATTGATCTGGCCTGCGAAAAACAGCCCGTGAATATGCTTGGTTTCCAGCCAGGCGTGTAACTCACGCGGGTCAAAAAAGTCGTATTCGATTGCATAACCCGGACGAGTGATGTGTGCATTTTCAAAACCACGGATGGAATGCACGACATCCAGCTGAACATCAAAGGGCAAGCTGGTTGAAATCCCGTTGGGGTACAACTCCCGGGTAAACAGACCTTCGGGTTCGACAAAAATCTGGTGGCTGTCCCGTTCAGCGAAGCGCACCACCTTGTCTTCGATCGACGGGCAGTAGCGTGGCCCGACGCCCTCGATTGCACCCGCGAACAGGGGCGAGCGGTGCAGCGCATCGCGGATGATGCCGTGTGTTTTTTCGGAGGTGTGTGTGATCCAGCAACACACCTGCTCGGGATGATCTGCGGTGCTGCCCCGGTAGGAAAAAACGGGACGGGGCTCGTCACCGGGTTGTTCCTTCATCACGCTGAAATCAACCGTTTTGCCATCGATCCGCGGCGGTGTGCCCGTTTTCAGCCTGGCCACCGCGAAAGGCAATTCGCGCAGGCGCGAGGCGAGTGCAATGGAGGGGGGATCACCGGCCCGGCCGCCGGCAGACTGTGTTTCACCGACGTGGATCTTGCCGCCCAGGAAGGTGCCGGTTGTCAGGACAATGGCTTGTGCATGGAACGCCTGGCCGCCCGCTGTCTTGCAGCCGGAAACGCGATCGCCGTCGAGCAACAGGTCATCAACCGCGGCCTGGAATACCAGGAGGTTTTCCTGAGTTTCCACCATGCGGCGAATATATGCACGGTACAGGTTGCGGTCGCACTGGGCCCGTGTTGCACGCACTGCAGGCCCCTTGCTGGAATTGAGCGTGCGCATCTGGATGCCGGCCGCATCGGCCGCCCGCGCCATCACCCCGCCCATGGCGTCGATTTCCTTTACCAGGTGACCCTTGCCGATGCCGCCTATAGCCGGGTTGCAACTCATCTGGCCGATTGTCTCGATGCTGTGCGTGACCAGCAGCGTACTGGCGCCGCTGCGCGCCGAGGCGAGCGCCGCCTCGGTGCCGGCGTGGCCGCCACCAATGACAATGACATCAAACCTCTTCGGATACAGCATCGACTACGCTACCTGAGCGATGGGAACCGCGTATTGTACTGAAGTCCTGCGAAAAATGGTGCTTTCTATTCCTGATGTTTTTCTAGCTTTTGTCTCAGGGCCAGTGCTTCCCGGTAATCCTGGTAATCGGGGTCAGCGTCGGCCCAGATGGCCAGCGCATAGTTGACCGATGCCAGGGCCATATGGCGTGAACCGTTTGCCTCCTGGAGCATGGCGCGCGCCACCCACAGGCTGGGTTCCGCGCTATCACGCCTGAAGGCGTAGTCCAGCACGCTTTGGGCCACATCCAGTTCTCCGGCGCGGACATGCGACTTGGCGCAGGACCCGTAAAGCAGGGAATGCCCATCCTGCATGCCACTCCCGACAATAGAGCGGTTGAGTTTCTGGATGGCATCCCGGTAAAGCCGTCCTGCCCGGGAATAGTTCCCTTCCTCCTCCATCAGTTTTGCTTCCGTCATGGGAACCATGAATGCCATGAAATCTGCCTTGAAATGGTCGATCACTGCAATTCCGGTTTCCAGTGCCACGCGGGCGGCCTCGAAATCCCCCTGGTACGCGGCCACCCTGACCTCGCTGAACGACAGGAATTGATCCAGCGGGGGATTCAGAGCCTGCTTGGCTTCCGCCAGTGCGCCCTCGGCCGCATCAATTCGCCCCAGCATGATGTTGGCATCGATGACAGGCACGTTGTAGGTAAAAACCTGTTCCACCGGCGTCAGTACCTGGCGGCTGAATTCCACCTGTTGTTCAACCCGTTCAATCGATTTCTCAATGCGGCCCAAACGCGATTCCAGGTACGCCTCGACCTGAAGAACCGCAATGGCGTGTGCCGGGGATGCCGCCAATTCGCGGGCTTCTTCGATCAAGTTCCGGGCCTGGGTCCATTCGCCCTGCCTGATCGCCAGGAGTGCAAGTTTCAGGGTCGCCGTTTGCGGAGGATCTTCCAGGATCTGGGCCCGTTCATAAGAGTCCCGTGCGGCATCCATGTCGCCGGATTCCAGCAGCAGGTCACCCAGCAGGATATGTGGCACCAGGTCGTCTGGCTCCGTGTCGATGTACTCGAGCGCATGGCTTATCGCGGCATCGATGTCGCCGGTTGCACGCTCCAGTCTTGCCAGGTGCAGCAAAGCGCCGGTAGAGGAACTGTCTATTTCCATCTGCCGCCGAAAGTACTCCTTGGCTTCCTCCAGTTCTCCCGAATACATCAGGAAGGCGGCCAGCGAATTGTAGGAGGCGGCATCGCCTTCGATCCGGGTTTGCATTCGCAGCAGGGTTTCAAGCTTATCCTGCTCACCCCCCATCCGGTAAGTCAGCATCTTGACCAAAACCTGGTCGCGTTCCGGCAACCGATAGGACAGTTTCTGGGCCTCTTCGAGGGCTTCCTGCGCACCTGCAGCATCACCCTGCTCCCACTGAGACAGGCTTTTCATGAACCAGGCGAGGACAAAGTGCGGGTCGGCCTGCAAAGCCCGGTCGAAACCCTGGTTGGCGCTGATCCGGTCGTTTTCAAACAAAATCGCGTTTCTGGCGCCGATGTAGTGCCGCAGCGCATCCTGCGACTCACCGTAGGTTTCAACCAAGGGCAGATCCCCTCGCCCCGGCGGCGTGTCCAGCAGGCGCCTGACGTCTTCCGACAAGTCATCCATCGAGCTCATCAGGTCCCAGCCCTGAACGCGCAGCTCGCCCATCATCTCCAGCGAATCCGTCTCCCACACACGGGCGGTGAGCCTGAACTGCTGATCTTCCCTGCTGATGGTGCCGTCGATGAAGTAGTCGAAATTGGCGTCATCCGCAATGTCCCGTTTCAGAGCGAGAGGAACCGCCAGTCCATCATCAAAACCGGCCTGTTTGACCTCGTCGTAAAAATTCACTCTTCGGGTGTCCCAGGGGGAGGCTACGAGCAGGAAGGGGTTTTGCTGCAGGTCCTGGGTCAACAACTCGGTAACACCGTACTGGAGCCAGTCCAGTTCGGGGCCTTCCCCCGAACGGTCCCAGAAAAAGACCGCAATGCGCCGCCGGTACGACTCGCGTGGCACGTAGTGAACTTCTTCCTGCCCAAGTTCGTTGGCCATGGTGACCATGTCGGCGGTCGCGCTCATGTCCTTGTCGCCAAAAACCGTAAGCAGCAGGCCGATGGTGGCAATGACGTTGATCGGAATGCCCACTTTCTCGGCCCGGGTAGCCCGGTCCTTACCGGGCCGGCCATGGGTCCAGGCCAAAAGGACCACGGCAGGCAACAACGAAAACAGGCCCCAGAAAACCATGTCCGTGAGATAAGGTGACAGGAAATAACGCTCGACCAGGCGATCGAGGATTTCGACAACAACCCAGCTTGCCCCGACGTAAACGCCTACCGCAGGCAGAACACGCCGCTCAATAATTTCCCGCGTAAAACCCAAACCAATTCTCCTGGCGAAATTCCCTGGCTATCAATCTAGCACAAGAAAAACAAAGGTCGACTGCCATTAGTAACAACGGGGGCAGGGAAGAGCGGGCGATGAAGGATGGACGGTTTTGCCGCAGGCAAAGAAGTCCTGACGGAATGCCGTCGCTCGTGAAACGCCTTCATTGTTCGTTGCCGGAAACACTCCGGGGGGTGGAACTCCTGACGGGAGTGGGGCTCCTGGACGGCGTCGATGCGCGGTAAGCGGGTGATGCCCTGCTTGACCTGGAGTAGGCCGGCTTGGAAGACCTGGCGGCCGCGCGGCTTTTCTGGGCCGGGGTGCGGAAGGCCTGGTTTTTGCTGCCAGACCTGTAAGAACCGGGCTCAATGGTTGCCTGCCGAAGGTCAACCGGCAGGATGGGACGGATCTGTCTGGGTGAATCCAGATCACCATGGGTAAAGCGGGTAACCTGGCTGGGTGTGTAAGTCCGCGCAACACCCGTAGCCGGCCCGTCAAAAGGCCCACCCCAGTGATAGCGCGGCCTGTACCAGCTGTAGTGATCACAATAGATCGGTGCATACCAGGTGGGGTGGTACCAACTCCAGGAATATGGGCCGTAATAGGGGAAACCGAAATAGCCGTCTACGTAGGTATAAATGGGGGGAGATGAAGCATAATAGACCCCGTCCCCGGCATCCTTGATGGGGTAGCTACAGCCGGCGATGGCGGCAGCCAGGATAGACATCAGGATAGAAGGCAGTCGTTTCATCACAATGATAATACTATCATATCT
>JAZBOH010000207.1:0-2671 GCA_036351055.1 Lysobacterales bacterium | reverse complement strand
CTCTTCGTCCTGCGGCGTGATGTCGATCAGGCGCATCGCGGTGTTCTGATCGATGCGCAGGACAGCGTTGTTGATCAATGATACGGCCGTACGACTGCGCTCACCGACACGGATGGTGTCACCTTCACACAGGCGCGTTTCGAGCTTGGCGCTCGACCACGCGCTACCGCCGGTTGATTGCACGTCGACGGAACCGGTAATGGAGACAAATTTACCGACCGGCGTTCCGCAGGCAGCCTGAACCAGGCCCGACATCGGGATAAGTACCAGTACAGCAACAGCAGCCCATCCTGTGGTCGTCCTTTGCAAAGCCATCCAAAGCTCCTTTGCGAGATTGCCAAACCGGTGGTGTTGTTACAGCTTAGACCACTCGCCACGCATACGGCCCGGCTGCTCAACCATGAAAAACGAAGATTCCGGCCTCCTGCATCGCCGGCGACAATGCCCGGACCGGCTTACGAAACCCACCGTCTGGCGGGCGGCCTATGCGGGGTGCCTGGGTTCCAGGCCCGCAATTGGCGTATGACTGACTTCAAGCGTTGTCATTCGAAACAGCAATAATTGCGCCATTCCCACAATAGCCTTTAAATTCGGGATGTTGCATGCGCGACGTGCCATTGCAGCAGACGCAGGGTAACCAAACTGTAAAAAATACCGACACAACAGCGGCCTTGTGTGCCCTGATATGCCCCGTAACGGGGCAAGCAACCCGCCTCGCCAAGCACGACCGTCACTTGGCATCCATGCGGATCACACCCGGTTCCGGCGCATTGTCCGGGTCGCTCATGAAACGGCGGCAACGGGCCAGGAGAAACTTCGCCGGGCCGTCATCGGGAAAATCGACCAGCACGGCTTCCAGTTTTTCCGCGGCCGCCTGCCAGTCACCCTGATCATAGTCGACCATCACCTGCACGAAGGCATCACGCAACGCGAGCTGCTGGTCTGTGGCCTTTTCGCGCAGCGCCATGACCTCGTAGATCGGGGTTGCCTCGGTCTTGCCGACGAACTGGAAAGCACCCAGGTACCGGGTCACCAGGTTCTCGAAGCCCTCGACCACGTCACCGGTCGCCAGGATCTGGGTGCCGACGTGCTTGTTCAGGCCCTCGACACGCGACGCGGTATTGGCCGAATCTCCGACGATACTGTAGACGAAGCGCCCGCCGCCGCCCGAATGGCCGACGTAGACCCAGCCCGCCTCCAGACCAACGCGCAGGCGCGCCTCCGCCATCGCATGCCGTTTCTTGAAATCCTTGATCGCATCGCCGGCCTCCAGTGCCGCCAGAATCGCCTTGCGCCGCGGTTCGGAGGAAGACTCGTCGGCCGTCCAGGCGCACATGATGGCATCGGCCCGGAACTCGGTGACATGCACACCGTGTTTTTTCAAAGGTGCCGCCAGGGCCTCGAAGTAGTCGTTGAGATACACGGCCAGTTCGCCGGGCGGCAGCTGCTCGGACACAGTCGAGAAGCCGGCCATATCGGTCGCGAAACAGGTGCTGTACACGACCTTGTTGATCTTGGCCGCATCGAACCTGTCCTGCGCCAGATCGCGGGCGATGTCGTCGGGCAGATAATAGTTGATGGCGTCACTGATCCGCTGACCACGCCGACGCTCCAGCAGATACTGGCCGAACAGGCCGATGAACAGCGCCAGCGGGGCCTGCACCAGCAAGGGCGTGGCGACCGGCATGAGGACCGCCGACTCGTTGAATGCCTGCTGCGCCGCGAAACCGTAGGCGGCAGCCAGAACAAAGGCGACCGGAACGCCCGCATAGACAGGCATCGCATAGACCACCAGCCCGATAACCAGACCAAAAGCCGTTAGCATGGCAATCGCGGTCCAGCCGTCCACCGGGGAAAGCGAACGATTGGTCAGCAGGTTGGCAAAGCCGGTGGCGGCGATCTCCACCCCGCTCAGGTCAACACCGTCCTCGCGCGTGAACACCGTGTAAAAGCGATCCGGCTGACCCGGATCGTACTGGTCCGAATAGCCGACGAACACAACCTTGTCGGTAAAGTCGAGCGCCTCCTCAGAGACGTTGGGGTCGCTCCCAAGAATCACCGCATGGTAGGGCACCGTCGTGATGGTGCCCGGGGGACCGTAGAAGTTGATGAAACGGTTCGCCTCCCCCGCGTAGAGCGCCTCCAGTGCCTGTTCCGGCAATATGGGCAGCTGTGCGGGGCTGGTCGACTCGAAGGCACCGAGCGTGTCCGGCGCACTGTCGTAGATGGCGCGCAGCGTCCGCATGAAATTGCGCAATTCATCGGCCCTGCTGAAGGCCTGGTCGAGCGAAGGAATCGCGGCAGCCGCATCGGGTGCGACGGCGCGCACCAGGGCCACGACGGCCGCCGTCTGTTCGCGCGCATACAGCTGCAGCGCCACAGCCGGCAGGGTCGGCGCATTGTCGGTGCTTTCCTTGAACACCCAGAACTGATGGACCGACGCGCCCTCTTTCGGCAGCGGAAACGTCGCCAGCCCGGCGGCAGCCTCGACCAGACCGGGAAACGGCGGCACCAGCTCTTCCGCCCACACCATGCCCACGTGTCGACCCTGCAGATCACTGATCGGCTGGCGCTTGCCGGTAAGCAGTTCCACGAGTAGCACCCGCCCCGCCCGCTCTACGGCCTCTACGAACAGCTGGTCGTCGTCGGGCGACTTTTCCCTGCCAAAGTG
>JAZBOH010000206.1:0-2183 GCA_036351055.1 Lysobacterales bacterium | reverse complement strand
GCTGTTCGTCGACAAATGAAATTGATGCGTAATAGCCCTGGATCGCCTGTCGTTTTTGTTCTTCTGTCATTTCCGCCTGGAAACGGCGATCCGCCAGCGCGGCCACGGGTTTGTTCTCACGGTCTCCGGCCGGCACCTCTGCCAGCTTAATCCGATCTGGCGGGTAGACGTCATACCAGCGGCCGGGCGCTACGTACGGCGTATGTGGGCGGTAGAAACCCAGCGCCAGGAACAGCGGTTTACCGGTTTTTCGCGGGTGGAACGCCTCCAGCAGCCGAATCGCCTCAACGGCTCCGATCTCATCAGTATGCAGTTCATCGCTGTCCAGTCGCAGCCAGCTCAGGGTTCCACCAAACGAACGCTTGTCCAGTTCAGGTGGCACAATCGAAACGATATGTTCGTCGACCCGGATATCGACGCCGGCCGGGTTGATCACCAAATCCCATGAGGCCGCATCGTCGAGGCCGTCCTGGCCAATTTCCGGCGGTACGCCCTGGTGGAAAATCTTGCCCACGCGGGCGGTTAAATAGCCGTTGTTACGGAAGTGCTGGGGCAGGGTCACCACGTCCGGTTGCGCGTCGCGGAAGTGCTCTTTCAGGCTCAGCACCTCGAGTTGATCCGGGTACTGGCTGGTCAGGAAACTGGAGCGGCTCTGGTTGCATTGCGGGTACTGGGCGTAGGCACGCATAAACAGTACGCCCTGGCTGGCAAGGCGGTCGATATTCGGCGTCTGCACGAGGTCATGCCCGTAAGCACCGAGGTCAGTGTTCAGATCATCAACCACCACCAGCAACACGTTGGGCGGAAGCGTTGCCTCTTCTGCCCAAGCCGGCTGCAGGCACAGCGCCAGCCCGATACAGGCTCCAAGCAACCTTCCCGTGGTCATACGCCTCCCTTTTTGAATTGCCCCAGCCGGGCATTTACGGACAGTTTCCACTCATCCAGCATGGTTTGCAGCTCGGCGGCTTTTTCCGGTTCCCGGGCATACAGGTCTTCGTGTTCGCCAGGGTCATTTGCCAGGTTGAACAACTCGCTGCGCTCAATGCTTTCATCCTCCAGCGAGTACCATTGGATCAGTTTCCAGTCACCGGATATCACGGCCGAACTGCGCGTATCGCCGGTCTGCGTGGGACGCCCAAGCGATGAGTGCCAGAACATGGGGGCGCGCACGTAGTTTTCCCCTTGCAGCGCGGGCCAGTAGCTACGACCGTCACGGTGTTGCTCCGGATTCAGGGGAACACCAGCCATTTCGAGCAAAGACGGGTAGTGGTCCGTTCCGGTCACCTGCACGGGCGATACCGACCCGGCTGCCACTTTCGCCGGCCACTTGACGATCATCGGCACGCGTATACCGCCATCGTACAACCAGCCCTTGCCGTGCCGATACGGAAGGTTGCTGGTGGCGAGTTCGCGGCTGCCATCCAGGCCCCGGCTGGACAAGCCACCGTGGTCTGAGGTCAGCACAATCACGGTATTTTCCGTCAGCCCGAGTTTTTCCAGACGCTCGACGATGCGGCCCAGGTTGGTATCGACGCTCTCCACCATCGCCGCGTAAACCGGGTTATTTTGCAAAGTTTTGTACTCACCGGTGTTGTCCGGCGCCACGTCCCGGTCGCTTTTTGGCCCACCCTCGGGAATGCCATTTTCAACAATTTTCTTCCGGTACTTGTTCGAGATTTCTTCCGGTGCCTGGATGGGCGTATGCACGGCGTAATGGGCCAGGACCAGCAGGAACGGCGAGTTTTTCTTTTCCTCGATGAATTGCAGCGTCTCGTCGGTCAAACGATCGGTCAGGTATTCACCCTCTTTACCACCAGCGTATGGCTCGAACGCCTTGCCGCCATCGCTGCCAAGACGTTTTTCGTACGGCAGGAAGTAACTGGGTGGCGCGCCGGACGCCCCCGCCATGATGCTCGTTTCGAAACCCTGGTAAAGAGGTTCCCCGCCCGCTTTGCCGAGGTGCCACTTGCCGATATAGCCCGTTTCGTAACCCGCCTCCTGGAGCACCTCGGCAAATGTGACCGTTGACAAAGGCAGGGCGTGTTTCGTGTTTTTCCGGTCCTGGAAGCCCGGAATGCCGTAGCTGGCCGGGTAACGCCCGCTCAGCAGGGACAGCCTCGAGGGCAGGCATCTCGGGTGGGTGACGTAGGCGTTGTCAAAACGCATACCGTCCGCCGCCAGGC
>JAZBOH010000205.1:0-11630 GCA_036351055.1 Lysobacterales bacterium | reverse complement strand
TTAGGGAAGCCGATTTCCTTTTCGGCTAGAATTGTCCCCGGTCTTTTGCCGGAATGGATACATGCACGGTTACAACCTGTCCCACCTGAAACAACTGGAAGCGGAAAGCATCCATATCATCCGCGAGGTCGCGGCGGAATTTGCGAACCCGGTGATGCTGTATTCCGTCGGCAAGGATTCCTCGGTCATGCTGCACCTGGCGCACAAGGCTTTTGCCCCCGGCAGGATCCCTTTTCCCCTGATGCACGTCGATACGCAGTGGAAATTCCGCGAGATGTACCGTTTCCGGGCGATGATGGCTGATCACTACAAAGTCGACATCAAGGTCTGGATCAACCCCGAGGGGAAGGACCAGGTCAGCCCGATGTCGCATGGCTCGGAAAAACATACCCAGATCATGAAGACCGACGCGCTGAAGCAGGCGCTGGACCATTACGGCTTTGATGCTGCCTTTGGCGGCGCGCGCCGTGACGAGGAAAAAAGCCGCGCCAAGGAACGTGTCTACAGTTTCCGTAACGAATTCCACCAGTGGGACCCCAAAAACCAGCGGCCGGAGCTCTGGAACCTGTACAACGCAAGAATCAACAAGGGGGAGTCCATCCGCGTATTCCCGCTATCCAACTGGACCGAGCTCGATATCTGGCTGTACCTGCTGCGCGAGGACATTCCCATCGTGCCGCTGTATTACGCCAAGGAACGCCCGGTGGTCAAGCGCAACGGCACCTTGATCATGGTGGACGACGAGCGCCTGCCCCTGAAAGAAGGTGAAAAGCCGGAGTTCCGCAAGGTGCGTTTCCGTACGCTGGGCTGCTATCCGCTGACGGGCGCCGTTGAATCGAATGCAGAGACGGTAGAGGAGATCGTGCAGGAAATGCTGCTGACCACCACCTCCGAGCGCCAGGGCCGCGTGATCGATGACGATGGCTCCTCGATGGAAGACAAGAAAAAGGACGGGTATTTCTGATGGGTGACGCCGGCTACAGGGTAAAAGAAGAGGGTCTGATCCGTGCGGACATCGCGGAGTACCTGAAACGGCACGAGGACAAGGACCTGCTGCGGTTCCTGACCTGCGGATCGGTGGACGACGGCAAGTCCACGTTGATCGGGCGCCTGCTGTACGACAGCCACATGATCTACGAGGACCAGTTGGACAAGGTGGCGAAGGATTCGAAGATCTTTGGCACCACCGACGACGGTTTCGACCCGGCGCTGCTGACCGACGGTCTCAAGGCCGAGCGCGAGCAGGGCATTACCATCGACGTGGCCTACCGCTATTTTTCCACCGACAAGCGCAAGTTCATCATCGCCGACTGCCCGGGGCACGAGCAGTACACGCGCAACATGGCCACCGGAGCCTCCAACTGCAACCTGGCGGTGATCCTGATCGACGCGCGTTACGGCGTGATCTCCCAGACCAAGCGCCACAGCTTCATCTGCTCGTTGCTGGGTATCAAGCACGTGGTCGTGGCGGTCAACAAGATGGACCTGGTGGCCTGGTCGGAGAAAACTTACAACCAGATCATGCGGGACTACAACGATTTCGTGGCCCGCCTGAACTTTTCGGATATCCACTTCATCCCGATGTCGGCTCTGCAGGGCGACAACGTGGTGGAGCCCAGTGACCACCTGAACTGGTACGACGGCCCGACCTTCCTGCACCACATCGAGTCCCTGAACATTGCGACCGACCGCAACCTGATCGATATGCGCATGCCGGTCCAGTACGTGCTGCGGCCCGACCAGGATTTCCGTGGATTCAGCGGCACACTGGCCTCCGGCGTATTGCGGATTGGCGACGAGGTGGCCAGCCTGCCGTCGCGCCAGGAATCACGCGTCAAGGCCATCTACGGCCCGGACGGAAAGGTGGACGAGGCGTTTTCACCGATGGCGATCACCCTGACGCTGGAAGACGAAATCGACGTTTCGCGCGGTGACATGCTGGTGCCGGTGCGCAATATGCCGCACTTCGGCAACGAGTTCGAAGCCATGGTGGTGTGGATGCACGAGAATCCGGCCGAGGAAGGCAAGTCCTACCTGGTCAAGCACAGCAGCAACATGGTGCCCGGCGTCCTGTCGCGGATCCGTTACCGCGTTGACATCAATTCCATGCAGCGTGAAAAGGGTGAAAGCGGCAAGAAAAAAGACATCACTGAACTGGGACTCAACGAGATCGGCCGCTGCCATATGACCCTGCACCGGCCCATAGCCTTCGACCCGTATGACCGCAACCACGCCACCGGCGCATTTGTGATCGTAGACCGGGTGAGCAATGTAACGGTCGGCGCCGGCATGATCGTTGACCGTGTCGTATCCAGGAGCAAGGGACCGGCCCCGGTCAGCCGTAATATCGTGCTCAGCAAGAGCCTGGTCAGCCGTGAAGACCGCGAACAACTGCTCGGGCAGAGCGGCGTCACGGTCTGGCTCACCGGTCTGAGCGCTTCGGGCAAGTCCACCATCGCCCGGGAACTGGAGAAACGCCTGGTTGCCCAGGGCCGGCTCTGTTACATCCTGGATGGCGACAACGTACGCCACGGTCTCAACCGTGACCTCGGTTTCTCGATGGAAGACCGCAAGGAAAACATCCGCCGTATCGCAGAAGTCGCCGCGCTGATGAACGAGGCTGGCGTGATCGTCGTCACCGCCTTTATCTCCCCCTACCGCCAGGACCGCCAGTCGGCCCGCGAAGTGATCGGCGAGGACAACTTTATCGAGGCCTTTGTAAACACCCCGATCGAAGTTTGCGAAGCCCGTGACCCGAAGGGCTTGTACAAGAAGGCCAGGGCTGGAGAGATTCGGCAGTTTACCGGTGTCAGCGACGTTTACGAACCGCCAAGGCAGGCTGATATCGAGTTGCCCACTGAGCAGTTGACGGTTGAAGACGCCGCCGATGCGGTAATCGCCAAGCTGAAAGAGCGGGGGTTTCTCCGGTAAACCGGCCAATATTTAATTAAAACAGAAACCTGTCGGTGGTTTCTGTTACCATGCAGCGCATTCGGCACTTAATTCGGAGTGCCTTTCTGGAGTAAACACCCCAATGTCTTTTGATTCACTCGGCCTTTCGGCCGAACTTCTGCGCGCGATCAGCGAGCAGGGATACACCGCACCCACACCTGTCCAGAGCAAGGCGATTCCCGTCATCCTGGAGGGTAAAGATGTCCTGGCTGGTGCCCAGACCGGCACCGGCAAGACGGCCGGCTTCACGCTGCCCCTGTTGCAGCGTTTGAGCGAAAACCCCCATTCCAATGGCCGGCGCCCGATTCGTGCGCTGGTCCTAACGCCGACCCGCGAGCTGGCAGCCCAGGTGGCAGAAAGCATCAGAACCTATGGCCGGCATTTATCACTGCGTTCAACCGTGGTTTTTGGCGGCGTGAAAATCAACCCGCAAAAAGCCAAGCTGCGCAATGGTGTAGATATCCTGGTGGCAACACCCGGACGATTGCTTGATCTTATCAACCAGCGTTCCGTTGACCTTGCAGAAATCGAGATCCTGGTGCTGGACGAGGCGGACCGGATGCTCGATATGGGATTCATCAACGATATCCGCAAACTGCTGGCCATGATGCCGGCCAATGGCGTGCGGCAGAACCTGCTGTTCTCCGCCACTTTCTCCCGCGAGATCAAGGAACTGGCCAACCGCTTGCT
This sequence comes from Lysobacterales bacterium, assembly GCA_036351055.1. Taxonomy (GTDB): domain Bacteria; phylum Pseudomonadota; class Gammaproteobacteria; order Xanthomonadales; family SZUA-36; genus JABDPF01. The sequence goes on along the minus strand of JAZBOH010000205.1, from coordinate 7,988 downwards.
GAACCAGCCCGTGCTGATCGAAGTAGCGCGCTGCGACAAGACGGCGGGCAGCATTGCCCAGGTCATTCACCCGGTGGACAAGAGCCGCAAACGCGAATTGCTCAGCCACATGATCGGTTCCAGGAACTGGAGCCAGGTGCTTGTCTTTACCCGTACCAAGCACGGCGCCAACCGCCTGGCCCAGCAATTGGAACGCGACGGCCTGAGCGCTGCCGCAATCCACGGCAACAAGACCCAGGGTGCCCGCACCCGCGCACTGGCAGATTTCAAGAGCGGTGCGGTACGTGTACTCGTGGCAACGGATATCGCGGCCCGTGGCCTGGATATCGACCAGTTACCGCACGTGGTGAATTTCGAATTGCCCAACGTGGCTGAAGATTATGTGCACCGGATCGGACGCACCGGCCGTGCCGGACTGGACGGCGAAGCCGTATCCCTGGTGTGCGTGGATGAGCTTAAGCTGCTGTTCGAAATCGAGAAGCTGACCGGTAAAAAGATCCCCAGCGTCACGCTGGAAGGTTATGAGCCGGATCCTTCCATCAAGGCGGAGCCGATCAAAAATGGCCGCAACGGCGCAGGCAGGAATCATTCACGCAAGCCTTCCGGTGGTGGCAGAGGGGGCAGGTCGTTCTCAGGCCGCAATGCAGGCGGCCCCCAGGCCAAGTCCGGAAACTGGAAGCCGCGCTCACGGCGGGGTCAGTCCAGGTCGGCTTGATAAGAAAGCAGCCGCTTGAAGCGGCTGCCGGATAATCGCGTTTGAAGGCAGCCCGTTCCCAGGGCTGCCTTTTTTACAATGCCTGCCAGGTGGCGCCTTCCTGCCGCCTCCAGAATACGCGGCTGGCCCGTCCATACAGTTCGGTGGCGGGGACCGTTCCGAAATATCGGCCGTCGTGGCTCGCACCGCGGTGGTCACCCAGCAGCAGAACGTGCCCCTGTGGGACGGTCATACCGCGGATATCGGGCCCGCCGCCGGCATCCAGGTTCAATGCGATTCGCCGCTCACCCAACTGTTCGGTGAACGGGTCATAAGGTGAGGCCAACAGCTTGCCATTGATGGTCAGACGCCCGTTTCTCAGCTCAACATGGTCTCCACCCACGGCCACGACGCGCTTGATCAGGCGCACGTCGCTTTCCGGTGAATCGAGGATCACTACTTCGCCGCGCTTCGGGTCGCTTTTCAGGGCGAAGACGCTTTTTGTGAAAGGAATGCGCAATCCGTAGGCGGCCTTGTTGACCAGTACGTGGTCGCCTGGCATCAGCGCGTTTTCCATCGAGCCGGAAGGAACGTGGTAATGGTCGGCCAGCGTGGAGCGGGCGACCAGTAACAGGGTGAGCAGCAGCAGGGAGGGAATCCAGTCGCTGGCGATTTTCCTGATTCGTTGGCGGGCGGTTGTGGTGTTCATGGGCTCTCCCGTTTCTCGTTCTGCAGTCTGTGACCACCAAAACCGCGCCGGGTTCGATGGTCAAACTGACCGGTGATTGGTTTGCTGCGCCAAGCACGGGGTGGGAATGGGGGCGGCGGAGCGAGGGAACAGCCGTCAAATCCACCGTTTAAACGTTTGGCTCTGTTCTTGCATCTACATAGGGAGTCATCCAATCCAAGCGGAGTTTGAAAAATGCAAAAATCGACGACCCTGTGCTCACTGGTTTGCGCACTGTTGATCGCCCCGGCCGCACAGGCCTGGAATTGCGAATACGAGAAACAGCTCGACCAGGTGCTGGACCTGTCCGGCAGTGAAGAAGTTTTTGTGACGGCGCTGGCCGGAGACCTGGAAATACGTTCCGGGAGCGGCAGTGAAGCGCTGATCCGCGGCAAGGTCTGTGTTTCGGAAGAGAAATGGCTGGAGGAAGCCGTGGTTCGCACCGAGCGGGGCAAGCGGGCGGAAATCACCGTGGAACTGCCGGAAACATCGGGCTGGTCCATGACAGGAAACCGCTATGCCTATATCGACCTGGAACTGGTCCTGCCCGGCGATATCGCGGTGACGGTGGCTGACAGTTCCGGCGATGCCCAAATCTCGGGCCTGGCTTCCCTGTCCATCAAGGACAGCTCCGGGGACCTGGACATCAGTGACATCAGCGGGCCGGTGGTTCTCAAGGACTCATCGGGCAGCATCGAACTGGAAGATATCCGGGGTGACGTCACCGTCGATGGTGACAGTTCCGGCGACATCGACGGCGAACTCATCACGGGTTCGGTTGTTGTCGAACAGGACAGTTCGGGCAGCATCCACTTTAGTGATGTCAGTGGCGACGTGCTGGTAAAACGCGATTCTTCGGGTGACATCACCGCGGAAAACGTGGGTGGTGATTTCACCGTGTTACGTGACGGCAGCGGCAGTATCCGTGCGATCAACGTCGAAGGGAAAGTGGATATTCCCGATAAATCCTAATTCTTGCAAAAAATCGGGGTCAGAGTAGCTTGGCTACTCTGACCCCTTTGTTGGACCCCTTTGCTATTACCTGAAGTCTGAAGGCGCGGGCTCCGCCTCGACCTCCACCGGTGGATTCTCTTCCAGTTGTTCCATCAAGTACTTCACGCCTGCCTCCAAACTCGGATCCTGGCCCGCGGCGACCAGTTCCGGGCGGTCGATCACTTCCATATCCGGCGCCACGCCCTCGTTCTCTACCTGCCAGTTGCCCTCGGGGTCCAGCATGCGGAAGGTTGAAGTGAGGATGCCGCCGTTGTCGGCCAGCATGGGGTTGCCGGAGATGCCGATCAGGCCGCCCCAGGTGCGGGTGCCGATCAGCGGGCCGAGGCCGGCTTCCTTGAAGTAGTATGGGAAGGCATCACCGCCCGACGAAGAGTAACCGTTGATCAGAACGGCCTTGGGCCCTTCGTGCGAGATCTGTGGCGTGGTCTGGGCTGCCGGATGCAGGCCGCGGCGTTTCCAGTACACGATGGGTTCGCGGCCGACCAGGCTCACCATGTGGTCGGGGATGAAACCGCCGCCGTTGTAGCGCACGTCGATCAGGATGGCTTCCCTGTCGATCTGCGAGGGGTAAAGGCGATAGAGTTCACGCATGCCTTCAAACGCGGTATTGGGCAGGTGCAGGTAGCCGATGCGCCCGCCGGACAGTTGGTCCACCATCGCGCGGCGGCTGTCCACCCAGTCCAGGTAGCGCAGGCTGGTTTCACCCGTGATGGTTTTAACCAGAACTTCCCGTGGGTACTTGAGATCAGGTGAAGAAGCCAGTGTCAGCTTGACGATCTTGCCGCCCTTGTTTTCCAGCAGGCTGTAAAAATTTTCCACGCCCGCGGTGGAAACATCGTCCACCGCCAGGATGTAGTCCCCGGGGGAAGCATTGACACCCGGTTCCGCCAGCGGCGAGCGCTGGTCCTGGTGCCAGGACTGCCCGGCGAAGATTTTTTCAATCCGGAAGTAGCCGTCAGCCGGCACGATTTCAGCGCCGAGCAGGCCGCCGTCAAGCCGCTTGACGCCGCCCTGGTCGCCCGCGTTCACGTAGTTGTGGCCCGCGTTCAGCTCACCGGCGATCTCGCCAAAGATGTAATCGAGGTCGGCGCGGTAGGCCACGTGTTCCACCAGCGGCTCGTACTTGTCGTGTATGGCCTGCCAGTCGTTGCCGTGCATGTTCGGCTCGTAAAACCAGTCACGCACGATACGCCACTGGTCGCTGTACATCTGTCTCCATTCCACGGCGGGCTCGATGCGTAGTTGCATGCCGCCCAGGTCCAGCAGGTCCTTGCTGGCGTCCTGCCCAGGCTCGGCCTTGGCGATACCGAAGCTGCCGTTTTTGCGGAACAGCAACTTCTCGCCCCTGGCGGCGAGTGCGTAATCGTTGATTCCTTCCAGGATGGTTTGCTGTTCTCCGGACGCCAGGTCAAAAAAGTTCAGATTGCTGCCTTCTTCTCCAACGGCCAGGAAGAATACGCCGTTGTCGTTGGCGGACAGGGAGCGGTAATTGCCGCCGTCCGTGTTGACGGCCGTGACCCGGCTTTCAAAACCCCTGGATACGATGCCGAAGTCGTCCTCGTCCCCTTCCTCCGACTCCTCTTCGCCCAGCGCAACTTCGTCGCTCTTTGGCAAATGCAGCCCCGGCACGTCAGGCCGTAACAGGCCGGCGTAAACCCGGCCGGAATCGGTGTAGATGCGGTTGTCGTCGCGGTCGCTGAAGGTCAGGTTGAAATCGCGGTTGGAAACGAAGTAGAGGTAACGCCCCCTGGTATCAAAAACGGGATTCACGTCGTTGGTGTCGCTGGACGTCAGCTGGGTCTTGCCGCCGTCCGCCAGCGAGTACAGCCAGATATTGCTGACATTGGCCTCGTTGTTCTTGACGTAGGCGATATGGGCGCTGTCGGCGGACCAGCTGTAATCGTCGATGTCGTTGCGGTCGGAGTGGTCGACCTGGGTGACCTTGGCGCTCTCCAGGTCGACAAACTGCAGGCGCTGTTTCTTGTCGCCGTAGGCGATTTTTTTACTGTCGGGCGACCAGGCCGGCGGGAAGCGCCAGACGTCGCCGTCGGTGGTCAGTCGCTTCGCTTCGCCCGAACCGTCCTGGGCGGCCACGTACAGCTCGTATTCGCCGCTGGCGTCACTGAGCCAGGCCACCGAACGGCCGTCAGGCGACCAGGTCACGTGGATTTCCCGTGCCCCGGGCGTGTGCGAGATGTTGCGGGTGCGGCCGTTTTTGGCCGGAACACTGAAAACTTCGCCGCGGGCGCCAAAAACAACGCGCTGGCCGTCGGGCGAGATGCCGGCGGACTGGATGAATTCATTGGCAGCCACGTAACGCGGCATCAGGCCGGTACGGTCGCCGCGCACGTCGATGTCCAGTTTCCGGGTTTCACCCGACGCCGGGTCGAAGCGATACAGGTACCCGCCGTTTTCATAGACCACCGCGTCGGGGCCGGCGCTTGGCCACAAGACGTCAAATTCTTCGTGCTGCGTGACCGCTTCCGGCTCACCGCCTTCGACGTAGCGATAGAGGTTGAGCGTGTAGTCGCGGTCAGAGGCAAAAAAGATGTCATCGCCGACCCAGACCGGCTGGTTGTCGGTGGCGCTGTGGTCGGTGAGTTGTTGCGAGGTATTTGCTTCCAGGTCGTAGGTCCAGACGTCCTGGGCGCGGCCGCCGCGGTAGCGTTTCCAGGTACGGAACTCGCGGTCGATGGGCGTGTAAACGAGTTTGGTGCCATCGGGTGAAAACATGCCGGCGCCGCCTTCTGGAATTTGCAGCGGCTGTTCCGTTCCGCCGTCCACCGGGACCAGGTAGTGGCGCCCCATGCGCACACCCCAGGGCAGGCGGTTGGCGCGCACCAGGATATGCTTGCCGTCCGGGGTCCAGTCCAGCACACGGTAGTCAAAACCGCCACGCGGCGGCATCGGGCCGACGTCGTTGTACCAGGTCAGCTGTTTCGGCATACCGCCAGTGCTGGGCATCACGAACACCTGCCGGGTGCCGTTGTACTCGGCTGAAAAGGCGATCTGCGTGCCGTCGGGTGAGAACTTGGGAAAGACTTCCATGCCTTCATCGGAAGTCAGGCGCTGGGCCGTGCCGCCTTCCGTGCTGGCGACGTAGATATCACCCGCGTAAACGAAGGCGACCTGGTCTCCGTGGATATCCGGGAAGCGCAACAGCCGGGTGGTGTCGGCCATCACGGTGGATGCCACCAGCAAGGCGACGGGCAGGACCAGCGAAAACAGGAAAGGCATACGGCGCATGGGTGTGTCCTTGTAAATGAATTCTTGGAAAGGGATGCAGGGAGTTTAGTGTGTGGGGCCTGCGGAATAAAGCCCGGTGTCCCTTCGCGACGGCCTCCTGAAATGACAGCGTTGTCAACAGGGCATGGCTGAAACACCTGGATCGTATGATCTTTCGACTGCTTAGAGTGCCTGGAACGGGAATGAAGAATTGGTTTGGGTTTACGCTTCTGCTTACCTTCGCCTCTTGGCCTTGTCCTTTGCGTAGTAGTGGGAAACATCCCCCCAACTGCAGCCCGCAATAACGAGAATCCAGGCGCATTGTACCCGCGTATTGTTTTTGGTGGTGAAGCCGAAGGGCACCGTTACGTCATCAAAAAAACGCTGCAGGTCACCCGGAAAACCGGGAGCATAGCTGTTGACCAGGTAGATGCGGGTGTCGCGGAAGGGCAACTGCAATGAGGGTTCGTTCAGTACGTCCTCCAGGACCGGCCGGTAACGGAGGTAATAATCCGCCTCTTCATCCTGCTCAGCGGGTATGAAGCCAGCCAGGGGGTCAGCGCTTTGTTTTTCACGCAGTTCGGTGAGAATCCGGTGAGCACTGATGCGGGGTTTCTCAACGGGGGGCGGAGAAGCCGGCTCTGGCTCGGGCGCAGGGAGTTCCGCCAGTTCGATGGGTTCCGACGGTTTCAGTGGAGGCGGTTCGACCGGTTCTGGCTCGGGCGATGGTTCCGGTGCCGGTTCTACCACGGCTTGTGGGCTGAGCCGGACGGAAACGGTGGCAGGGGGCGCGATTTCAGGCGCCAGTTGCCGGACCACCGGGATCAGCAGCAACGACAAGTGCAGCAGTGTTACCGCTGCCAATAGCAGCATGAAGCTCCGGTGCTGTGCCAGGCGGGATCTCATGATAACGGTACTATATCCGCGGCTGGCTTAAAGGCCTGTTGGAAAGCCGTTAAAAAATCAGATCGGAACGACAATTCTCGGCTCAACCTCAGCCCAGTAATAGTAAGTCAAGCGGGCTTCGAGTTCGGAAGACAGGTGCGGCAGGTCGCTGACCGCGGCGTTTTCCAAGACCTGCTCTGGCCGGCTTGCACCGGTGATCACGGTGCTGACTGCAGGCTGGTCCAATAGCCAACGCATCGCCATCTGCGCCATGCTCATGCCGTCTGGCAACAGCGTGCGCAGGTATTCCACCAGGTCCAGCGCCGATTCGAACGGTATACCGGAAAATGTTTCGCCCTGGCTGAAAAACTTGCCGTCGCGGTTGTAGTTGCGGTGGTCGGTTTCCGCAAATTTTGTGTCCCGGCTCATCTTGCCGGCCAGCACGCCACTGGCCAGGGGCAGGCGCACAATGATGCCGACGTCGTTGGCCTGGGCAAGCGGAAACAGCCGGGTGACCGAGTCCTGGCGGAACAGGTTGAGAATGATCTGCAGGGAAGTCAGTTTCGGGTGCTGTGCGGCGACCAGCGCCTCGTCGATGGTTTCGACGCTGGCGCCAAAATGGCGAATCAAACCCTGCGACTGGAAGTCCTCCATCCAGGCCAGGATGTCACCATCTTTGAGAACCTCGTGCGGAACGCAATGAAGCTGGACCAGGTCCAGCGCCTCGACATCCAGGCGTTGCGCGGAACGTTCGATATTGGCCCTGACCTTTTCACGGGTGTAACCATCCGGGTAAAGTGCAGTGTCGCGACCGACCTTGGTGGCCACGATGATGTCCCCGTTCTTCCGCGCGAGGTGTTGGGCGATTCGTGTCTCGCTGAGTCCGCCACCGTAAACATCTGCCGTGTCCCAGAAATTGATACCGCTGGCCACGGCCGCGTCCAGGATTTGCGAGGCCTGCAGGTCCCCCACCGGTCCAAAATCACCACCCAGTTGCCAGCAGCCCAGCCCAATTTCCGATACCTGCAGGCCACTTTTGCCCAACTTTCGTGTTTTCAATCCGGTTCTCCGAGAAGGTTTTCGAACGAGCATAAATCAGCTTGACGCAATTGCAAGCTTGCGCCGGAATTCGACCCAATCAATGAGGCCTGGTCGGGGCGGGTCCATGCCGGCAACGCACAGGCAAATGAATGGTTTCCCGTGAATCCAGTTCCAGTCGATGCACGGCACCGCCTTAAGGACAACAGCGTATTGCATTACACTTGAAGCGGAGGGCAAAAAAACGGCCCGGGCAAGGAGTTCTTCTTGAGCGTTCTCAAGTCTGCCAAGCACTGGTTATGGATGGCCCTGAAAATCGTCCTGGTCGTCGAGATCGTGTACGTGGTTGTCATCAATGGATTATTGCAACTCCCCTACACGCAGACCGTGCTCAACAAGATCCGG
>JAZBOH010000204.1:0-3627 GCA_036351055.1 Lysobacterales bacterium | reverse complement strand
TGGCCGTTGGATTCGTGGTTCAAGTGGACATTGACCCGGGTGTTGCGAAAGCCCAGCACCCGCCAGCTGTTGGCAACACTCAGGATGAGTTCTGGCATGTAATCGGTTTCGCGAAACGGGGAGGAGGCGTCGGTGTTGTAGGCCTGCATCCAGCTGGTCTGGGTGTAGGCCCCCCACAGGTCCAGGTCGCGCCCCAGGATATCCTGCCAGATGATGGCTTTCATGCTGATCTGGAATTTGACCTCGGCCTGGTCCATGCCGGTGCCCGGGTGGGCGACATGCCAGGCTTCCTCGTTGATGTTGCTGTTGTAGGTGATCGGCAGCAGGTAATTGCGCTCATGGGGAATGATCACGAAGCGGTTGGTCGCGTTAGCCTTCTCCTGGTAGAGGCGAGGCGGGACAAAAGTCGCATCGCCATCGCTCCCGACTGCCGCGCCGGCCCCTGCGATGGCTGGCGCCGCTGCCGGGCCGCGCCCTGCCAGCTTGTCATAACAGACCAGGCGGGCACTGTCGTCGTCGATAGCGGCGCATTCACCCAACTCCAGGTCACCGGCGCCGGCCTGTCCGGCCAGGCAGGCGAGCATGACGGCTGCCCACAGGGGTAATCGATGCATGGCGCTTTCTCCCTAGGTGGCCACGCGGATGCTCCCGGCGGCTTGCTGACCCCGGCAATTTTACACAAATCGCCCCAGGGCATCCCGCGCTTGCTAGAATGGCGCGATGCGTTTCTTTCCCTTGCTGCTGTCCTCGCTGCTCGCTGCCCTGATCACCGGCTGCGCCGGCTATGAAGTCAAGAACCTGGCCAAGTCGGACGTCGACCTGGTGGCGGACGAATTTATTGCCGAGAGCCGTCACGAGGTGCGTGAACTGTTGATCAAGCTCTACAAGCGCAACCCCGACCAGCTGGCGAAAATTCCCGGCATGACCATCGAGGGCCGCCTGGCACAGCTCAGGACCGCCCAGGGGGTGCTGGATTTTCCCGAGCTGGACGGCCTGCAGGGTATCGATGCCATGAACCTGACCTTCGATCCCGGCTTTCGCGGCGACCGTGTATTCGCCCTGGTGGTGGGACTGGGGGGTATGTTGCGGCAGGCCTACAACTACCAGCCCGAGTTGTTCATACACGACCGGCTCAATGGGCCGGCGCTGCTGACCAGCGCCCGCAACGTGGAGATACTGGTGTGGAAGCTGAAGAATACCCGCAAGCCCAACGGAGAGCCCTACCTTATCACCTACGAGTACCAGGGGGTCATCGACAACCTGAGTTTTGAGCGCCTGTTCGGCAAGCTGATCGTCCTGCAGGAGATGATGGCGCGTATCGCCGGAGACAGGAGCGACCGGGCGGTGACCCGCTCGGTGCACGCGGTGTCGTCGGTATTCCTGCCGCTGCCCATATGAGTCCCCGCCGGTTCAATAAAAGCGGGTGATCTGGCGGGGATTTCGTGCCAGAATACAGCCTCGCTCTGGGGATATTTCTGGACTTAATGTGACTAACGCAACCTTTCCACAGCGCCTTCTAGCAGGCCTGTGTACGCTATTGCTCGTCTCTTTTGCCGCTTTTGCTTCTGCCACCGCCACAGTGGAAAATTACGGCTACCCGATCAAGGATCGTTTTGTGGCCACGGTGGTGGGTACCCCCGAGGGCTATGAACCCGAGCTGCCGAAAACGATACCGTTGAAGAAACGCTGGCTCAACGTCTTCCCGGAACGTCACCTGCCGGACCTTATCTGGTACGGCCAGGAAATGATCTACTCGGAGGCCCTGCAGGATCGCCCGGCGCCGCTTATCTTCCTTATCGCCGGCACCGGCGCCGCCTATAACGGTGGCAAGAACACCAACATGGCAAGGGCTTTCTACAAGGCCGGCTTTCACGTTGTCTCCCTGTCTTCCCCCACCTTCCCGAATTTCGTGACCTCGGCTTCCAAAACCGGCGTCGTCGGCCATGCCCAGAAGGATGCGGAGGACCTGTACCGGGTCATGGAAATGATCTGGAAGCGGCTGGACGGCAAGATCGAGGTCACGTCCTTCAACCTCACGGGTTACAGCCTCGGCGGCTTCAATTCGGCCTACGTGGCCAGGCTGGACGAGGAGCGCAAGTCCTTCAACTTCCGCAAGGTACTGCTGATCAATCCTCCCGTGTCACTGTACAACTCCATTTCCCTGCTGGACCGCATGACCCAGAACATCCCCGGCGGCGAGGACAATTTCAACCAGTTCTTCGACAAACTGGTGCAGGGCTTCAGCAAGGTCTACAAGGAACAGGATGATATCGGCGGCGATTTCCTGTACAAGGCTTACCAGGCCATGGACCTCCAGGACGAGGAGCTGGCCGCCCTGATCGGCGTTTCCTTCCGGATGTCCTCGGCTTCGCTGGTGTTCACCTCTGATGTGATGACGGACTTCGGCTACGTCAAGCCCAGGGGGCTGCAGCTGGACCGCTACGCCGACCTCACGGTCTACAACCAGGTGATGCGCCGCCTCGGCTTCACCGACTACTACCACGATTTCTTCTATCCCTTCTACAAGGCCGACTACCCGGACATGTCCCGGGACGAGTTTATCTCCGCCATCAGCCTGACCGGGATAGCGGACTACCTGCGCAGTTCGGAAAAAATCACCGTCATGCACAACGAGAACGATATTATCCTGGAGCCCGGCGAGATCGACTTCTTCAACGAGGTGTTCGGTGAGCGCGCCACGATTTATCCCTATGGAGGTCACTGCGGCAATATCAATTACAAGGATAACGTGGCCCATATGTTGGCGACATTTACCGAGGGGGCACAGTAATGAACCACATCATCCTGCGCGGTTCCGTACTTTTGCTCGCCTTTTTCCTGGGTGCCTGCGCCAGCGCTCCGGAGCCTCTGCCCGGGGCCGATGCCCGGGCTGACGCCCAGGCGCAACCCTCGAACTATCCCGAGCCCGTTTTCGCTGCCAGCAGGATCGTGCCCGAAGACTCCATCGACGTCACCACGGTATACGACCCCTGGGAGGGGATGAACAAGCGTATCTACAACTTCAACTACCACTTCGATCAGTGGGTGTTCCTGCCGGTAGTGAGGGGCTGGCAGGCCGTGGTGCCCAGGCCCGCGCGGGTGGGCGTGCACAACTTCTTCGAAAATTTCCGCGATGTGCGCACCATGGCCAACTCCATCCTGCAGGCCAGCCCCACCAAGTTGATGCAGAGCACCGGGCGGGTGCTGGTCAACAGCACGATCGGCCTGTTCGGCCTGATCGATGTGGCTACCAGCATGGGTATGCCCAAGCCGGACGAGGATTTCGGCCAGACCCTCGGCCATTGGGGCGTGGGCACCGGGCCCTACCTGGTACTGCCGCTGCTGGGACCGTCCAACCTCCGCGACGGCGTGGGCCTGTATCCCGACTTTGTCCTGCAGAATTATGTACAGAACGATCTGCTGGCAAAGCCGGTGCGGGCGACGGCCTTCCTGTTTGACAGTATCGATACCCGGTCCAATACCTCCTTCCGCTATTATGAGACCGGGTCCGCTTTCGAGTACCAGACCGTGCGCTGGCTTTACACCACCAAGCGCGAACTTGACGTAGAAAAGTAATCGGGGAACACCGTGATCCGTAATCTGCTCCTTACCCTTTGTACCCTCGCC
>JAZBOH010000203.1:0-5722 GCA_036351055.1 Lysobacterales bacterium | reverse complement strand
TCGGTCCGTGACCTCGTGACTTTCCTCGAGTATCTCGGTGAGCCCGCACAAGTCAAGCGCAAAAACACAGGCGTATGGGTGCTGCTGTTCCTGGCATTCTTTACGATGATCGCCTACCTGCTGAAAGCGGATTACTGGCGGGACGTACACTGAAGCAAACGGGGAAACGGCTCACGTGCCCAAGGGCGGCGTGAACCCCCATAACAGGAGAAGAATGTGGCAGTATCAGTTCGAGGTCGCTCGACCATGGCTTTGTATTCATCCGAAACATCCCTGGATTGTCACCGGGTACGGTTTGTACTGGCTGAAAAAGGGATCAACGTTGACATCGTCAACGTTTCCATCGATGAATCTGCTGCCGCCGACCTGGCGGAGCTGAATCCTTACAACGAGGCACCGACCCTGGTCGATCGCGACCTTGTGCTGTACGACGCGGGCGTGATCAACGACTACCTCGACGAACGGTACCCGCACCCGCCTTTGATGCCCGTGGACCCGGTCTCGCGCGCCCAGCTCAGGCTGGTTCACCACCGCGTAATCAAGGACTGGTACGTGCTTGCCCGCGAGTTCGAAAACGTGAGCGGCAAGGCGGCCGAGACGCTGGCGAAACAACTGAAGGAAGGCATTATCGCGGCCAACGAGCTGTTCCAGATGTCTGAGTACGTACTGAGCGATGAGCTGAGCCTGGTTGACTGCACCCTCGGGCCGCTGATGTGGCGCCTGCCGTACTACGGTATCAAGCTCGGTAAGCCCGGTGCTTCCGTGGAAGCATACGCCCACCGTATTTTCTCAAGGCAGTCGTTCAAGACCAGCCTGACCCAGGCCGAACGGGACCTGGTACTTTCCGCCTGACACGGAGTTCATGTGTCCGAGGAAATGACACCGAACAGGCCCTACCTGCTCAGGGCCTTGTACGACTGGATCGGCGACAACCGGATGACACCGCATATCCTGGTGGATGCCGGTGCGCCCGGCGTTGACGTGCCCGACCAGGCGGTGCAGAAAGGCAAGGTGATTCTCAATATCGACCAGGGCGCCGTTCGTGAGCTGAACCTGGGGAACGAGTGGCTGACCTTCAGCGCCCGTTTCTCGGGACGTTCTTTCAATGTTACGGTACCTGTCGAGGCGGTGCTCGCCATCTACTCGAAAGAAAACGGCCAGGGCATGATGTTCGCCCAGGACGACGAACCCGACACCCCCAACGACCCCGGTGACGGCCCAACCCCCACCCGCCGCCCCCACCTGACCGTCGTCAAGTAGAAGTACCCGCACTCCTTTCTTCAAGGGTACGCACGACGGCTTCACTCAAGCACGCGTTACGGCATTACGGCGGCGCTTCTTTACCTGCGGTAAAACCGTTCCGCCTTCATTGCCTACGCTTCTTGCCCTACGGGCAAACCGTACTTTCCTTCTTGCCTGTGCTTCCCTTTATGGCTGCCCTTCTTACTGATGTTCGATCAGGGGCCCTTCGCTGGTTTCGATGACGGTTACGGGGCGGTGGCCGGGCGCCAGGATTACGATTCCGCCTTTATGCAGGATGCCCTTGTGGGCGAAATCGAACCGGTACTTGAGGCCCCAGGCGTTGACCGGGTCCTCTTTTTTCAACTGGACGGAATCCAGCATCACGGTGTCGTCCATCAGGACCAGTCCGTGCTGCTTGCAGGTCCTGGCTGCCGCGAAACGGGCCAGTTCCTTGCCCTTGAGCAGGCGCCACCAGGAGATTCCAACCAGGCCGGCGATGACCAGGAGGATGAGGCCCAGTATGCTCATTTGCGAATTCCAGCCGGGGCCGAGAGCAGGGCGTCGGTGGCCCCGGTGCCACCATCGACCGGACGGCAGGACGCATAAGCGACCACGCGTGGGTGCCTGTACAGGAGACGGTTGGTCATGACCTTCAGGCGGGGCACGTCGCGCGAGTGTAGGCCTTTGCCGTGGATGATGCGGACACAGCCGTATTGGCGGCGTAATGAAATTTCAATAAAGTCGAAGAGAACCTTCTTGCCCGTCTCGACGTCCATGTGGTGCAGGTCGATGGTATCCGCGATACTGTAATGCCCCCTGCGCAAGCGGTTGAGCACGCGCGGCTGGTAACCGGGCTTCAGCCAGAGCAGTTCTTCCCCGGTTTCGATGCCGTCGAAATCGTTGAAGTCCATCAGTTCCCTGAGCGCCTCCCGGTCGTCGAGTTCCTGTTGAAAAGCCCTGGCTGGCGTTCTGGGCAGCAGCGGTTCGATCCGGTCCGTGGCAGCCAATGGGGTGACGTCCGCCATGGCCTGGCGGAAAATTTCACTGTCATCGTTTTTATTTTTTGAACTCATTTCAGTCAGCGTGCCAAGGCCTTACAATAGCGCATTCTGCACGTTGGGAGCGCGAATGCATTTTCTGGTCAGTAACGACGATGGGATCGAAGCCCGGGGGATTCAAGTCCTTTCTGAGCGCATGCGCAGCCTGGGCAAGGTGACGATCGTGGCGCCGGACAAGAATTGCAGCGGCGCCAGCAACTCGCTGACCCTCGACTCACCGGTCAGGATCGACGAGATCGGTGAGCGCACTTTCCGTGTTCGTGGCACCCCCACGGACTGTGTGCACATCGCGCTGACCGGCTTGCTGGAAAAGGATCCGGACATCGTTGTGTCGGGCATCAACGCGGGCGCCAACCTGGGTGACGACGTGATCTATTCCGGGACGGTCGCCGCCGCGATGGAAGGGCGTTTCCTGGGGCTTCCCGCTATTGCCGTTTCGCTGGTTTTTACAGACCGGCCCCAACATTATGAAACAGCCGCAGAAGCCGTCGCCATGATGGTCGAGAGGTTGAAGTCCGAGCCCTTGCCGGCAGACACCATATTGAATATCAACGTTCCTGACCTGCCCTGGTCCGAGGTACGCGGGATCGAGGTGACACGCCTCGGTTATCGCCACCGGGCCGAAGCGGTGGTCAAGATGGATGACCCCCGCGGCCGGCCGATGTACTGGATAGGCCCGGCGGGAGAAGGCCAGGATGCCGGCCCGGGTACGGATTTCGACGCGGTGCGCAGAGGGTTTATCGCGGTAACCCCCATCCACGTTGACCTCACCCGCTACCAGGCCCTGGACCAGGTCTCCGGCTGGGTCTCGGAACTTTCGGCCGCCTGGACAGAGAGGCCGGAGGCCGGCGGATGATCCATGGCAAGAAACTGAAGCCTGAGAACCAGGGGGCCGGAATGACCTCGCAAGGGACCCGTGACCGTCTGGTCCGGCGCCTGCGTGACCACGGCATCCGTGATGAGCGGGTGTTGAATGCCATTGCGACCACGCCCAGGCATGAGTTCGTTGACGAGGCCCTGTCGAGTCGTGCCTACGAGGATACGGCCCTGCCGATTGGCCTGGGGCAGACCATCTCCCAGCCCTGGGTAGTGGCAAAAATGACCGAAGCGCTTCTCGACGGCGGTACGCCCGGGAAGGTGCTGGAGGTCGGTACGGGCTCTGGCTACCAGGCGGCCGTGCTTGCCGCTCTCGTGCCAAAGGTTTTTACCGTGGAACGCAAGGAAGAACTGCTGAAAAGGGCCCGGCGGCTGTTCCACAAGTTGAAGCTGAACCATATTTACACGCGGCATGCCGATGGCCACCTCGGATGGCCCAGCCAGGCGCCGTTCGACGGGATCATCGTCACGGCGGCCGCGACGCACTTGCCGCTGGAACTGGTCGAACAGCTCAAGGTCGGCGGGGTACTGGTCGCACCGGTTGAAAAGGGTCGCGAGCAGCGTCTTCTTGCCGTGCGGCGCACCGAAGAAGCTTATGAAGAGACGGATCTGGGCGGTGTGATTTTTGTGCCCCTCCTGACAGGTCTTTCCTGAGGAAAGGGGTATGACGCAAGAAAATAGATCGAAACCAGGACCGTTCCAGCGACTGTACGACCGCGTGCTCGAGTGGTCGGGCCACCGGCGTGCGCCGGCCATTCTCTCTACCCTGAGCTTTGCTGAATCCAGCTTTTTCCCCATCCCGCCCGACGTGATGCTGGCGCCGATGTGCCTGGCCCGGCCGCAACGCGCGTGGTGGTTTGCCACGCTCTGCACGGTCAGTTCGGTTGCTGGTGGCATGCTCGGTTACATGATCGGCAGGCTGGCATTCAGCTGGATCGAACCCTGGTTGCTGGCTTCATCCTACGCCGATGTTTTCAATTCGGCCGTGGCTTCCTTCGAACGCTACGGTGCGATATATATCCTGCTCGCGGGCTTCACCCCCATTCCCTACAAGGTTTTCACCGTCGGTGCGGGTGTCGTCGGCATGCCCGTACTGCCTTTCATACTTGGATCGGCAGCCGGGCGCGGTGGGCGTTTCTTCCTGGTCGCCGGTCTGATCAGGTTGATGGGGGACAAAGCCGCGCAGCGTTTGCGGGTCTGGGTGGACCTGATCGGCTGGATCGTTCTGGCTGCTGCAGGTATCTTGTTCCTGACCTGGTACCTGATGGGGGGAGAACATTGATGCGTTCCGTGCTCGCGCTTTCTGTTTTGTTATTGCTGGCCCTGGGCGGCTGTAACAAAACATGGGCGCCGGTTGAAGACCACAGCATAGCGCGCGGCTCTTACCAGGTGGGCAGTGACGGCCTTTACCGCGTCAAGCGGGGTGATTCGCTGCACGCTATTGCCTTCAACTACGGGCTCGACTGGCGTGACATTGCCAGATGGAACGGCATCGGCGCACCGTACGTCATCCATCCCGACCAGGAGTTGCGGCTGATCCCTCCGCAGGCAAAGGCCGCAGTGACCACCCGTGCCGCGGGCCCGGCGCCTTCAGCCAGGGAGCGTGCTGCCGACCTGCCAACTGAGCCCCCCAAGGTCGAGACAGTTGCGGGCCAAGCTGCGCCGAAGCCAGTGAAACAGGCTCCACCTCCCACCAGTAAGCCGGCCAGCCAGGGCAAGAGCGTGGTCTCCACGGCGGATCCGTCGAAGTGGTTGTGGCCTACCCGGGGTCGCATCCTGAGTACCTTCAAGGCAGGCGATCCAGCCCGCAACGGTATCGAGATCGCCGGTGAGGAAGGCCAGGCCATTGTGGCCGGGGCTGCCGGCGAGGTGGTCTACAGTGGCAGCGGCCTGATCGGTTACGGTGAATTGATCATCATCAAGCACAGTGACCGCTTGCTGAGTGCGTACGCCCATAACAGGAAACGTCTCGTGGCGGAGGGCCAGGCGGTTTCCGCCGGTGAAAAAATTGCCGAGATGGGGCGGGACGATCGTAACCGGACCATGCTGCACTTCGAGATACGCAGCAACGGTTCGCCCCAGGATCCGCAGAAGTTTCTCCCGAAACAGTAATAGTCCTTAGCAAATGATCATGGTTCTGTCATGACATAGGTCAATTAGAAGAAGATTTTTTACCCGGATTGTGGTAATTTTAGAAGTCTGCCCTGTCAGTTCACTTGTCTTCCATGAACAACCGGGTCGCGATTTCGAGGCGGGGTAGGCAACCGGGCTGTTCAGCATTCTTCACGTGGGGAGGGGGGGGATGCCAGAAATCCAGATCGGTGGTGGAAAGAAAGCTTCCACCCGAAAACAAACGGCAAAAGTTACTCCGCCAGGAGCGGCAAAACGCCGTCCTGCCACGACCAATGGCAATGCCACCACGAACCATGATGTCACCAGGATATACCTGAGTGAAATTGGCCGTGCACGCCTGCTGACGGCAGAAGAAGAAATATCGCTGAGCCGGGCCGCCCAGGGTGGCTGCCTCGCCAGCCGCCAGCGTATGA
>JAZBOH010000202.1:0-4074 GCA_036351055.1 Lysobacterales bacterium | reverse complement strand
GGGCGTTCTGGTCACCCTGGTCGCCCGCCGTGAGGATTCTCGACGGGAAATGTTCGACGGTGACCGTGAATCGTTCGCCGTGGTCCTTGTGCAGAGCCTGCTCGAGACCAGCGATATCCGGAACCTCGCCGCTCCCCGACAGCCTGATCGTCGCTTCTCCCGATCGAGCGGTTACCCGATCCAGTCTCAGACTCGAGTCCGCCAGCCACTCCGCGACGTGAGCGTGCACTGCGCCGCTGCGCTGGGATGCCTGGAGCAGGTCCTTACCGCTGAGGCCGAGGGGGACCATGATGAGAATGGCCGCGACGGCCACCATGCTGACCAGGTCGGAGATCGCCTTGCTGCCCTCGAGCACCTTGCGAATCGGGGTGAACCCCACCAGCACGAACACCAGGGCAGAGGCCACGATGATGGAGACGAGGTTCGTGGAAAACAGGAGGAACGCGCCCAGGGCCCAATCCAGGCGACCCGCCTCCAGCGTGACGCCCACGACGCTCAGGGGCGGCACGAGGGCCACCGCGATGGCCACGCCGGTGGCCGACTGGGACACACGGTCGTCCGTCGTCGCGAAGGCCCCGGCCGCGCCGGCGGCGAGGGCCACCGCCAGGTCCAGCAGCGTCGGCGACTCATTCCGCATAAGCTGAAAAGGTGGGTTGTGGTTCCAATACACTAATCGGTGTGCACCGCTAAAGCTGCTTTTCTGGCAGTATCTTCGAAATCTGTGCCAGGAATCGCCGCCAGAATCCCGCATCGGGCTCGCGTGTAAGAATGCGATCCTCGCCGTCTTCGCTTGCGCGCCACTGCAAGCGACCATCGGTCAGTTCCACGCCGTAGATGGAGGGTCCATTAACCCGGTTGTCGAATAACGATGCAAACGTTTCGCCCAGTTCTGGCGATTCGATCAGCAGGCCGAACTCGGTATTGAGTTCGATCGCTCGCGGATCGATGTTGAGGGAGCCGGCATAGACGAGTTGCCGATCAATGATAACGCCCTTCGTGTGCATCGTGAGCCGATCGTTCGCTCTTGAGTCGATTGGGCCCAGATCCTGATAGTAGACACTGGCGGAGGCGCGAACTTCGTACAACTCGACGCCTGCCTCCAGGAGCCGCGGCCGGTATCGCTGGTAGGCGCTATGAACCGGTATGTGGTTATTCGATGCCAGCGAATTGGTCAATATCGCAACGCGGATGCCTTTGTCGACAAGTTCTCCCAGGAACGCGACACCGCTGTCGCCCGGTATCAGGTAAGGCGTCACGATCAGAATTTCCCGCCGGGCCTGCCGCATCGCCCTGGTCACTTCGTTAATGACCACTTGAAATTCCCCAGACGGCTCCGTTAGCAATTTGTCGGGGTCATCGGTGATGGCACGCGCCGTTCCAGGATAGAGCGGGAGCTTTCCCTCGAGAACTTCGTCGATGATGCCGGCAGCGATGACCCGGTCACGATGCTGTTCCGCGGCGTCGCTGACGCCCAATTCAGCTCGTTTGCGTGCCGCTGACTGTTTCTTGTCACTCACCCTCTCGGCGTAGGCGGCCATCGGAACCGAGAGCGGGTGATTCCAGAACGTGTCGAAGGTTTCGGACGTCGGCTTTGCAGCATTTCCCGCAACGAGCAGGTCGACGTCGAAAAACTCATCCTTGTTTTTCAGAGCGAAATATTCGTTGCCGATATTGCGTCCGCCAATGACGCCGGCGCTGTTGTCCACAATGAACGTTTTATTGTGCATCCTGCGGTTCGCACGTTCGAAATACCGTACGAAGTTGCCCCAGTAGAATCCCCCGCGTCCGATCGGGTTGAAAAGCCGGACCTCGATATTGTCCATGCTGTCGAGAAGCAGCAGGCTGGCGTCGTCGACCGGCGTCGACAGATCATCGATCAACAGTCGGATGCGGACACCTCTTCTGCCGGCAGCTGCCAGTGCGGATGTGAACAGGTAACCGGAAGCGTCACTCTTCAGGATGAAGTACTGTGCATCAATCGTGGATTCGGCCAGGGCGATGAGTTCCAGTCGCGTTCCGAGCGCTTCGAGGCCATCAATGAGCGGCACGAAACCGGATGCCGTGCCTGATCGCTGCTGCCAGGCAGCCACGGCTGTTGCCAACTTCGTGTCGGACGGCGGGTCAACCGACCGCGTATAACTCCGATCGGTGTCGTACAGACCAGACGCGCAGCCGGTGAGCAAAGCCGCGGCAATCAGGAGCCAGACGGACCCAACGCGGAGCAGCTTCAGGGTGCCGGCTTGTACGGTCTCTCTTCTGGCCTTTGGGTCCTGCCATGCGGATCGACTTCCGTGGACTGTGGGTTTGGGGTTGGAATCCATTGCTGAATAACTCTATGACAGTCGTGGCCTGGAATGCAGTTCGAAATTTGTCCGTTAAGCTCCCGGGACCGTGCAACGACTGTACAGAATACAGGGACTAAAACGCCTCATTTATACCGAAGTAGTATTCTGTGCTGTCTTTACCTCTGGCGATGTCGA
This sequence comes from Lysobacterales bacterium, assembly GCA_036351055.1. Taxonomy (GTDB): domain Bacteria; phylum Pseudomonadota; class Gammaproteobacteria; order Xanthomonadales; family SZUA-36; genus JABDPF01. The sequence goes on along the minus strand of JAZBOH010000202.1, from coordinate 1,594 downwards.
AAGATAGCGACACCCGGTGTTTCGTTGAAATCACGAAGCGCGCACCAAGGCCTGCTGCCGGAAGGAAATTCTGCCCGAACTCGTCGAATTCAGCCGCCGTTTCGCCGACTCCCGCAAAACCGGTCAATATCCATCGCTCGCTTACGTGCCACCTGTACTCGCCCTGCACCGCATACATCATCTTGTCACGGTATCGGCCGGAAGGGTAGCCACGAAGATCCTTGGCTCCACCAAACGTGCTCAGCAGGAAAAAAGGGGCATCGCCGAACGTGGATCGGAAAACGCCACGGAAGGCGAGCACGTCTCGGGCGCGCACTGGCAAGTACTTGTTGATGCTGAACGAAAAAGTGGTTGCATCAAAGTCACTGGCCGCATAATCCCGATAGAGATTTGCCCGTCCTCTCACGAGCCAACCTTCACGCGGAAATATTTCGTTGTCTCGAGAATCGTGTTGAACGGGAATCGTAATAGCGCCAATCCGGGTATTAACGGTCAGGTCGAATTCGGGACCGACATCATCCAGTTTCAGCCTGGGCCGGGTATCCACATTCCCGCCAATGTAGCCCAGACCGACATAGAGCTTCCGCCAAACCCGGTAAGACGCCGATCCAAAGTAAAGAGGTCCATTCTGGAGCACTTCCACTGAGAGCCCGGCAGCATTGACATCGCCGATACCATAATACTGGTAGGCGACATCCAGGTACCCCACGCCGAACTGCACTCTCACATCGTCATTGCGTAAATGCAGGTTGCCGCCAAGCCCCGCGGCATAACTTCCGTTTTGCGAGTACCAGGCAAAGCCACCCAGCAGGGAGGGAGGTGTTTCGTTGTCCTGTTTGTCAGTGCGCAGGAAATAGCCCACGCCAAGCGCAAGCGACCAGCCGAATTGAGGTGATCGTCCTGGTATGGGTGCCAGCAAGAGGTCCTGAGGCCACCGGCCCGATAATCGATTCAACAGCGAACCGGATGCTTCAGAATCGGATAGCTCAACACCACCATCCCCGATCAGATCGGTCAGTTCTGAAGCCGGCAACTCGACATCGGGGGCCGATTCCTGTGCAATCGCGTGTACTGACAACCATATCAACGCAAGGTACTTTAATTTCCCGATTCCCATGGTCGTACTTCAACTCCTTTATCGATGTAAAGCCACCCCGTACTGACCTGCCTGCATTCACTGAGGAGTGGCTCCGCTTCTTCAGAAACGATATCACAGATCTATAAGTGACACTCCGGTGGTTTATGCCGCGCGTCCTTTGTCTGCTACGCGATAGATATTATCGATTCCCGCGTTCTCGGAATTGGAATTTGAGGCTCGAATCAACCTCTAAACCCGTCCGCGGCGGCGGCCGCATCATGATGCTCCTTCGAAACCGCTTTTCGGGCCCATCACTCGTCGGGCGGCGATCACGAGGTCGAAGGACTGCGCGTTAAGCGCCCATGCGGATGGGACCGCAATGGTTAATGACAGTGCCGATATAGCTCTCTTCGTTACTGTTTCTCCATCGGCTTCAGGTCCTGATTGCTTGAACTATTTTGGAAACAGAAACGTGGCAGTAAACCTGAGGCCCCAGTCCGGGCCGCCGGCAGGTGC
>JAZBOH010000201.1:0-6617 GCA_036351055.1 Lysobacterales bacterium | reverse complement strand
CCAATGGAACCGCCCTGCTCTATCCGCTCACGCAGACTGGGACTGAAGGCCAGCATGCCCAGCAGGTTGCCGCGAGTTGGGTCGACCACTACCGGCGCCACGCCAGTGGGCTGCTCGATGAAATGTCTCGCCTCGGCACGCAATCGCGCCGGTGGCTGCCGGCTGAGCAACAACAACTCACCGGTCTCGGGAACGTAGCGCAGGAATTCGCCGTCGCTGTAAGCAGAAAAGGTACCAATGCGCAGCACCTGCCGGCTCTGGGCGGTGCCGTCCGCGGCAACCACCGGCGCCTGGAACACCGCCACCTTACCCGCCTCCGTCATCTCTTCCTGCAGGTACAGCCATAGCGCCTCTATCTCGGCTATGGTCGGCTGGCCGCGGCTGGCAGCAAGCGCCTGCAGTTGCTCGCTGCGCTCTGGCAGCTGGGCGGTAATCATGGACTCCTGCAACACGGCGGAAAAATCGCCGGCGAACTCGTGGAAGGTGGTGGAAAGGTCTCCCATCTCCTGAACCAGCTGCTTCAGTTCCCGCTCGAGGCTGGCGATTTCCCCCTTGTTCTTCTCGGTGACCGCTACCAGTGGCTGGTTCTCAAGCTGGCGTCGCTCGAAGTCGCGCCTGGCTTGAACCAGCAATTGCTCCTGGCGTTGTTTGTCGCGGATAAACTCGCGCTCCCGCTCGGCATTGAGCTGGCGCTGGCGCTGCTGCTGTTCGCGCACCACCTGTAGCAGCTGGTCGAGACTGGTGATCTGGGGATCTGCCTGGGGCGCGGCCGGCACCTGGGCAACGCTTGCCGCCGCGGCCAGCAGGCCGACCACCAGCCCCAGGACAGCCGTTTTCTGCCGGAAAATTCTCATGACTGCCCCCCCACAACCGGCAGCGGCAGCTGCAGCAGTTGGGGCGCCACCTGGTTCTGCGCGACCCGCAGCGCCCTGGCCAGGTCGCGATTATAGCTCTCGTCAAGCAACACCCAGTCCTGCTCCGCAGTATCCCAGTAACCGCTTAGCCGACCGTCGAGGGTCTGGAAATACAGGGCGACCCGGCCAACGCGCAGGAATTCGACAGACAGGTCCTCACCGTCGAACGCCAGCGGGCCGCGCCAGGATTCCACGTTGCCGCCGTAGGCCTGCTCGACCTGATAGGCCTCCAGCAGGATGCGGAATTTGGCAGATACAGAGATATCAGGCTGACGCAGTCGCTCTTTCAGCTCCATCACGGCGATGAGGCGCTCATCCTGCTGGAAGGGCAGATCCAGCACCACAAACTGCTGCAGGGCATCCGCCATGCTGCGCATGAGGGGCACTATGCGCTGCTGGGTGATACGCACCTGGGCGATCTGCTCCCGCAGTTCGTCCAGGCGCTCCTCCTGGGAACGTTGCAATTCCTCCAGTTCCCGGGTGTAGGCCGCCTGGTACTCGGTGCCATCGAGCAGCTTGCGATACTCTTCCAGCATATTCCGGGCTTCCCGGGACAACTGGTCTATCTTCTGCTGGGAAGCGGCGGCGCTGTCGTTGGTTTCTTTCACTACTTTCAGGCTGTCCCGCAATTCCGCCGAGCCTGCGCCGAGGGCGAGCAGCAGCAACAGAAAGCCGGTAAAAAGGGCGTAGTGCCTGGACCCGAAATAGCACATGTGCGATAACTTCCTCTTTTTTATCATGTTTGCCCGGCATCTTAGCAGGCGATCGGCCGCCGTAACATAGCCGGGGAATAACACGCATTCCCCAAGTAAAAATGGTCACTGTATAGAGCGGCCAGGGTTCCACTTAAACAGAGACCTACAGCAAACCGTGTATACGGCCAAGTCAACTGGCGTCAGTCGCAGGTACACCCTGCCTGGACAGTGAGTATGCCGGTGGCGGCTTCGGGGATACAGGCCGAGCCCTCAAACGGTACCAACTCTTCAAACGCCCCATCGCAGCTGTGGCAACAGACATACGGGGCCCCGCAACTCCCAGGCGCACATCCCTGCCGGGTACAGAAGCCGCCCATCGAGGTGGTCAGGCAATATGAAGGATCCAGACCCTCGCAGTCTGTATCACTGCTGCACAGCGTTCCGGTGCCGTCATCCAGGACAGGCAGCGCCTGGCCAGGCGCTGCCGCGCCGATACGCATGTAGGTGTTCCTGAGTTCATCCTGAAGTACGGATACTTCACCGTCTACAGCCAGCACCAAATCCGTGATTCGCCTCTCGACCTGATAGGTCCAACCCTCCGGAAGTGCCAGGCGCGAGCCGAGTTCCGGTAGATCGGCGAGCGTCAGGTCCGGATCCACGATCTGCGACATCGCCTGCATCACATAGGTCGTACCATCGGGCGAGATGAGCTGGTAGACCTCGAATCCGGCCCAGAACTCGAAGACGCTGGAGCGCTCGACCCGGGACTCGGTGTAAGACCCAGCTGACGCCTGGGCGGGATTGACCGACAGGGTGGCGAGCAACTGCATCTCCAGGGCCAGGTCACCGTACCAGCGGTGAGCCGCCTCGGGAAACTCGAAGGCGGCGGCGTCCATGACACCGGCCCGCGGGCCATTCATCACGACGAACGCTGCGCCGTACTCGGCCTGGACACTCTCGGGGTCAATGGCCTGCCAACTTGCCCCGGGGCAGGCGTTGAGCCCCTGCGTCCCCCAGACCTCCGCACGCAACTCACCATCCACCGGGTAGCCCAATAGGATTTCGCAATAACGCGCCCCCCGACCGCTGAGCGCTGTCCGATCGCTCCGGTCCGAGTAGAACTCTACCAGGCGACGGGCAATCTCGGGACCCTGGTCGTCCTGCAGGAAGTGGCTGGCCTCGGCCAGCCGGTCGTGTGGCTGGCCGGCCGCGCCTGGCACCGCGTCTACCAGGCTCCGCTGAGCCTCACAACTGCCCAGCTGCCCCGGGTCGTTCGAGGCCCATAGGGCCAAGAAGGGCCGCTCGAAGGCAGTGAGCCCCGCCCAGGCCTCTGCAGTCGTCCCGGGCACTTCGTTGACCAGCGAGGGAAACACTCGCGGCCCGGCCATGTAGATCCGGCTCGGGAAAGGCGCATCGTAGGCTGCGGCCTCGTCGTCGGGCAGGTCGAACCAGGTCATGGCCTCCACGACTGCGGAGGGGCGGAACGACGCCGCCTTCATCGCATAAATCATCCAGCCGCCGAAGTAGCTGTTGTTCTGTGGTCCGACTACCTTCTCGCAGCCGTCGTAGAACGGCACCTGCTGGGGTGCTATCTGCTCGAAGGGAGATGCGATGTCCTCGATCTCGTCCGGGTTTTCCACCGGTGGAAAAGGTTGTACTCCCGCGGGGATCAACGGCAGTGCGCCGTCGCCTACAGCGATCCGTGCGAACCGTTCGGGGTTCAGCCCCGCCACCCGTAATCCTATGAGACTGCCCCAATCCTGGACGAACAGGTTGATGTCACGCAGGTCGAGTTCTTCGATGAAGCTCAGCAGCCGCTCGTTGTGACCCAAGTAGCTGTAGGAGGCGATGTCGATCGGCTTGTCCGAGCGCCCCATGCCGAGGTGGTCCATAGCGATGACACGGAATCCTCCCTCAACCAGAATCGGGATCATCTTTCGATACAGGTAAGACCAGGATGGCTGGCCGTGGAGCAGCAGGACGACCGATCCATCGGCCGGACCTTCATCAACGTATGCCTGGCGCAGACCGTCGATCTCGACGTAGTGTGGCGCGTAGGGCCAGCCCGGCAGCTCCTCGAAGCAGGCGTCCGGCGTGCGCACGAACTCGAGGCCTGCGCTGGTCGTCATGATCTCAGGCTCCGCCGTGCAGGTGACAGTTGAGTCGAAGATACCGCTGCCGTTGCCGCCGTTGTCACCATCGCTGCAGCCAGCGAGAGCCGTGCACATCAAGCCCAGCAGAAAGAGCGGGAATTTAGCACATATCATTGAAATCTCCGGATTGCTGGAGGTTAGTTCAGGATAGTCTAGCCCGATGAAGTTAAGTCCACGCCCACTTTTCTCCTCGTTGCCTCAATTACAGATACATGACACAGGTGCGGCGCTGAGTTGTACAGCGGAGTCTTCGGGAATGCAGGCTGACTCCGAAAAGGGTAACTGCAGTGCGGCCAACTCTGAGCAGGAGTGACAACATACGTAGGAAGTACCGCATTCACCCGAGCCGCACATACGCGAGCAGATACCCGGACCATTGCCGTCGGTGAGGCAGAATCCAATACCCACGCAATCGTCATCACTGTTACAAATTGTGCCGACTCCGGTGTCGGTGATCGGTGGCACCAACGGAGGCGTCTGCATGTCCTCACTGCCATCGGGTATGTTGTTAACTATCGGGTAGGTGATCATCGAGTAGTTATTGGCCAGCGCAGCCAGGCGATGGTAGCGGCCCGCCTGTCGTGTCTCGTCGGCGAGCAGGGCCTGGAAACCGGCCATGCTCGGCATGTGGACAATATAGGCCTGGTCCCAGCTGCGCACGGTATCACCGATGATTGCACCTTGAATATCGAGAATCGCTGTGGGGCGAGAGCCGATATTGACCGAAGCCCCGCCCCCGGCCTGATATTCAGCCCACGCTTCGCCGCCTGTGCGCTCCGGTTCGTTGGCGCCTTCCTCGTACTGGGCGATGTCGTGGAAATCCATCACGTGAATAAGCTCAAAGGATGGGTCATCTTCTGTGGGCGGATAGGTGGGAGGTGGGAACTCAAAGCCCGGCGGCACTGGCGAAGGCTGGAGATGGGTGACCATCACAATAGTCTTTTCGACACCCGCGTCCTTGTGCACGGCGCGCGCCTGGAACTCGGGATCGGAGATCATGGCGAAGAAGGCCGCCGGACAGGGATATTCGACCAAGGCAAACTCCTCCCAGATGTAATCACTGCCGTCGATCTGGTTGTAAACCGGAGCCAGGAAAACTGGCCCGGCGCCAATCGCGGACAGAAATTCCACAGGAGAGTACAACGCATTTGCCTCACGCCCGGTCAGGCTGGTATCGCGCCCATCACGGTACTCCGCCAGTTCCCGGAAGCGGATCAGGTTCAGCATGTAGAACGGCCCGCGGGTGGGCTCCGCTACCATGCGCTCGACCTGATCGGGGTTGAGCCCACCAAACCCCATGAGCCCCCGCCAAATATAGGAATCCTGGATTACCGCCATGTTGCTCGCTGCATCACAGATATCCTGTGTCAGTGCCAGCGGAGCCACATCGGCGGGATGGGGAACCTCGCCGCTCTCGATAAGCGCTTCGACAATGACGGGGCCCTGGAAGGAATCCTCGTTATCGCTGCGAATGACCGTATTGCGGGGAGAAAGATTGAACACGAGCTCTGTCCGCGTCGTATATTCCCTAAGCCGCCAGCCCGCCGGAATGGTCGCTTCGTCGGTTTGGCGGTCGGCATCTCGCCCAATGCGGAAATAGACCAGGCCCTCCGGGGAGATGAGGAGAACTAGAGTACTTCCCGCGTTGTAAGTCAGCTCATGGAACTTCCGTACACTGGAGCCTCTGAGGAGGCCCTCGTCGTCCATCGGCCTGCCGGCCTGGACGACTGTTGCCGAATGGCGCCAGGTGAAACCGAAGAATTCCTCGTCAAGAAACTCCCCGTCTTCAGAGGCATCTGGGGAACGCAGAAAGCGACCGCTATCCGGACCTTCCACGTTATCGCCACCCTCCCGCGGCTGGTTCTTGATCCAGCCCTCGGGTACCTCCAACGCATCGAATTCTTCCCGGGTGATGTCCTGGCTGATCCAGGCGCGTTGGGAATTGGGGCTCTGAATCTCAATAATCTCGAACCCAACACGTTCCTGCTCTGCTTGTGGAGTTGAATCGCTGCTGTCACCGCAAGCGCTGACAAAAGCCAAGAGCGATGACAACGCAAAAATTCTGTAAACGCCTGCTACCGCCACTCAGATATCCTCGAAATCAACCTGCACCCTCTAATTCTGGATGCGATGGTAGGTATTGCTCAATCCATCCTGGATCACTTCCGCAATACCATCGACCATAACCAACTGCAGAGTTTCCTCAAGAATGTAACTGGTGAATTGCCCGCCCCCAGGGAGGTCCAGGCGATCTCCCAGTCAAACCAGCTCATGCAACCGCAGTGATCATGTTATTTATCTCCGTGTACTGCAATCAGATCGCCTGGGGACACGACTCCACCACTGAGTTGCTACTTTGAGCTCCAACCACCGGCTCGCCGGCCCCGCATGGGCTGGAGTTAACCGTAATTTGGTAAGTTTTACAGTACACTATCGGACTTCACGTCTTCCATACTCGCCAGCACACAGTGTATGAATAAAGCGTTTTTGCGCACCAATGGTACGCCCCTCCCTGCAACTGTTGCACGCAACCCGTTATCCTTAACTTTTATGGAACGTAAAGTCGCCAGCCATCTCCAGATTCACGGTCCCGGCTTACTACAGGGTAGGCGATCACTTGCCCTGGGTGTATTCTTCGTCCTGGTGTGGCCCTCATTCAACGTGCTTTTTACCTCCCTGTCCCTGCCACCCTTCGGGGAGATCGATGATGGGATGATGAGCAGAGTTGCGCTTAGAATCTACGCAACCTTCACACTGGCCTATGCGCTGATCCTGCTTTTGCAGCGATTGTTTCCGGCAGCCCTGGCTGAGGAAAAATTCTGGCCCCAGCTGGCCCTACATGTGGGGGCAATATT
>JAZBOH010000200.1:0-12562 GCA_036351055.1 Lysobacterales bacterium | reverse complement strand
CTCCACGAGCCCTTCTTCGCCTACGCGCAACGGCGCTCAGCAGGATCTTCTTTCAGCTGCGCTGAAAACCGTTCCTGCCTCGCTGCCTGCGCTGCGAAACCGGACTCGCTCCGTTGCCTGCGCCCCAGAGCGGCCCCGTGCGGAACGCACGTCGCCGCAGGCGACCAGATAACGCAGTTGAGCGCAGCCGCCTTCCGCCGTAGGCGGGAGCAGGGAAGCGAAACTCATTCGACGCGAGGGAAGTCGCGAAGCGACCGCTGGCCATGAGCCCAGGCAGGGGATGGTCCCTCAGGCGGCGGGCCTCGAAATCACGGTCATTCTCGGCTCAAACAGGGAAGAGCCGCATCTCTTGACCTATGTCTATGTACTCCAACACTCGAATCCCGTAAAATTCACCTAAATGAAAATCATTCTCAATTAGCGACACCGATATGACTTTAAAAGAACTACGCCCCGGACAATCAGCACGCATCGAAAAAGTCGACGCCAGGCAGCCCGGTGTCGTGCGTTTGATGGTTCTAGGCCTGATCGAGGGTGTCGAAGTCCAGTACCAGAACTCGGCAATCGGCGGCGACCCGATGGAGCTGAGTGTTTTCGGTACCGCCATCTCGGTCCGCAAGCAGCAGGCGGATTGCTTCAAGGTATCCCCCCTGCTCGCTAATGTCTGATCCGAGTACCGCCTACGTCTCTGTCGACTCGATCGACATCCGCCGGCGTGCGACCCATACGGTCGCCGTGATCGGCAACCCGAACTCGGGGAAAAGTACGCTTTTCAACCGGCTAACGGGCCTGCGCCAGACCACCGGCAACTACCCCGGCGTGACCGTGGAAAAGCACTCCGGCACCGCCCAACTGGACAACAGCGCGGTCGAGCTGATCGACCTGCCCGGCATTTATTGCCTCGGCGGTTTTTCCACCGATGAACAGATCGCGGTCGATGTCATCCTGGGCCGTATCGAAGGCACCACGCACCCGGATGGCTTGCTGTTTGTGCTGGACGCCACCCACCTGTACCAGGGCCTGTACCTGCTGCAGCAGTTGATGGAGATGCAGATCCCGGTGGTCGTCGCGATGACCATGACCGACGTCGCCACTTCGAACGGTATCGATATTTCCATCGAGGTGTTGCAACGCCACCTGGGTGGAATCCAGATCATTCCGGTCATCGCCAAGACGGGGCGTGGGCTGGACAACCTGAAGCAGGCGCTGGAGCATATTGGCGAAGCTGAAGCACCCACCATACCGGAGTCCTGGCCTGAACTGAGCAGCACCGCCGACCAGCTCGGCACGCTGGCCGGCAATTCGATACCTCGCATCGACGTGATCCAGGCGCTGCTGCACCCGGACAGCCCGCCGTATGCCAGGCTTGAAGAAAAAATAGGCCCGGAACGCCTCGCGGAATCGCGCCGCCTGCTGTTTGGCGACGAACCACCGCAGGCGTCCGAGGCAAGGCATCGTTACAAGTGGGTTCGCGGCGTATTGCGTGAATCCCAGACCCAGGCGCCCTTGCTGGATCGCTTCGGCGCCAGGGCCTTTAGGTGGTTCAACCGCCCCTGGCCTGCCACCATGTTGTTTTTCCTGGTGATGGCGCTGGTATTCCAGGCCGTATTTTCGTGGGCGGCACCGTTGATGGAGGGCATCGATGCGGCAGCCACGCTGCTGGCCAACTGGGTAGGTTCCCGAATCCCGGAGGGCGCCGTGTCGAGTTTTATCACCGACGGGGTGATCGCCGGCGTTGGCAGCGTGCTGGTTTTCCTGCCACAGATCCTGATCCTGTTCCTGTTCATTATCGTGCTCGAGGACTCCGGATTCCTGGCACGTGCCGCCTTCCTGATGGACCGCGTGATGCGTGGCGTCGGACTGTCCGGCCAATCCGTCATCCCGATGTTGTCCAGTTTCGCCTGTGCTGTACCGGCCATCATGGCGACACGGGTCATCCCTAACCGCCGCGACCGCATAGCGACGATACTGGCGGCGCCCTTCATGACCTGTTCCGCCCGCCTGCCGGTGTACGCATTGCTGATCGCTGCTTTTGTGCCGGATGAGAGTATCGGCTGGTTCAATTTGCAAGGCCTGGTATTGCTGGGCCTGTACCTGCTTGGCATCTTCGGCGGACTGGTCACGGCCTGGATGCTGAAGCGCTCGGCGCTGCGTGGACCCAAGCCCCACTTTGCGCTGGCCCTTCCGGAGTTTCGCTGGCCCAATCCGCAGACCGTGGCGATCAAGTTACTGGACCGTGCGCGGGTCTTCCTGAAGCGCGCAGGTACGGTGATTTTTGCAGTCGCGGTCCTGGTGTGGGCGCTGGCCTTTTTCCCCCGCTCAGAAACGGTGCGGTCTGAAATGCAGGCCGCCACGACGCAGGCCCAGGCCACGCTGGCTGGAACCGAACTGGAAGCTGAACTGCAGCGTATCCAGCACCAGGCCGCTGCAGACCAGCTTTCCCAGAGCCTGCTTGGGCGGGCCGGTCAGGTGGTCGAACCGCTATTCAGGCCATTGGGATGGGACTGGCGCGTATCCGCGGCCGTCATCGCCGGCTTCCCGGCGCGGGAAGTCGTGGTTGCGGTCATGGGGACCATCTACGCCGTCGGTGACGAAGCATCGGACTCCAGCCTGGCCGGCAAGTTGCGTTCGGCATCCTGGCCCGACGGCAGCCCCGTGTTCACCCTGCCCATGGTCCTTGGACTGCTGATTTTTTATGCCTGGTGCCTGCAATGCGCGGCGACCATTGCGATCATCCGTCGCGAGACCAACGGCTGGCGCTGGCCCATTTTTGCCTGGTCCTACATGACCTTTATCGGTTACACGGGTGCGCTGTTGATCTATCAGGTGGGAAGCCGGATCGCCTAGGAAGGAGAAACTCTCCGTGCACACAAAAAACGGGCCGTTCGGCCCGTTTTCAGTCTGGAAGCCTCAAAGAGACCCCGGTATGACTTATTCAGCTTCCACGGCATCGTCCAAACGCGGGCGGTCGACCAGCTCCACGTAAGCCATGGGAGCGCTGTCTCCGGCGCGGTGGCCGCATTTGAGAATCCGCAGGTAACCGCCCGGACGATCCGCGTAACGCGGGCCCAGTTCGTTGAACAGCTTGGTCACCACATCACGGTCGCGCAAGCGGTCGAAAGCCTGGCGGCGGTGCGCCACGCTGTCTTCCTTTGCCAGGGTGATCAGCGGCTCGGCTACGCGGCGCAGTTCCTTGGCTTTGGGTACCGTGGTCTTGATGATTTCGTGCTCGAACAGCGATGACGCCATGTTGCGAAACATGGCCTTGCGGTGCGCACTGTTGCGATTCAGTTTTCTTCCGGATTTTTGGTGACGCATCGTCTTGTCCTTCTTTACTCAGCCTTGGTCTCGGTCCGGTCAGCTCAGGCGCTGACTAGGCTCTCCGGCGGCCAATTTTCCAATTTCATGCCCAGTGACAGGTCGTGGGACGCCAATACGTCCTTGATTTCCGTCAGGGATTTTTTACCCAGGTTCGGGGTTTTCAGCAGTTCCACTTCCGTGCGCTGCACCAGATCGCCGATATATAGAATACTCTCGGCTTTCAGGCAGTTCGCGGAACGAACCGTCAGTTCGAGGTCGTCGATGGGGCGTAACAGCACCGGGTCGATTTCCTGTTCCTTCTCCTGCACTTCAACTACCTGGCGTGCCTTGAAGTCGACGAACACGGACAACTGGTCGGCCAGGATGTTGGCAGCCAGCTTTACGGCGCCTTCACAATCCACGGTGCCATTGGTCTCGATGTCGAGGATCAGCTTGTCCAGGTTGGTGCGTTGTTCGACGCGCGCGGCATCGACAGAATAGGCAACCTTCCTGACCGGGCAGTAGGAAGCATCCAGCTGCAGGCGGCCAATCGGGCGGCTTTCCTGTTCGCCGATCGTGATCTGGGTAGCGGGCTCGTAACCAACGCCCCGTGCCACTTTCAGGCGCATGTTAATGCTGCCGTCCTGGGTCAGGTTGCAGATGAGGTGTTCCGGATTGACGACTTCTACCGTGTGGTCGACCTGGATGTCACCCGCCGTCACGGGACCGGCACCGGATTTGCTCAATGTCAAGACCGCTTCTTCGCGTTCGTGCATGCGCAGCGCAATACCCTTGAGGTTCAACAGAACTTCAATGATGTCTTCCTGCAGGCCTTCAACAGCCGTGTATTCGTGCAATACGCCGTCCATCTCAACCTCGACAATCGCGCAGCCGGGGATGGATGACAAAAGAACACGGCGAAGCGCGTTGCCAAGCGTATGGCCAAAACCGCGCTCCAGCGGCTCCAGCGTAATCTTTGCCCGGTTCGGGTTGACTTCGTCAACGCCCACCGCGCTGGGCTTCAGCATTTGATCAATAACACCCATCATAGGGATCGCCCTCTTGAACTATGTTTCTGTTGTGTTTCCAATCGCTGCACCCATGAGCGCAGCACAAAACCGTATCAGCCGGGATGAACTCCTTACTTGGAGTACAGCTCCACGATCAGGTTTTCATTAATACCCGGTGACAGCTCATCGCGGTCAGGGTACGCCTTGAACGTGCCTTCCAGTTTCTTGGAATCAACGTCGACCCAGGCCGGAATCAAATCCATTTCCTGGCTTAAAGCGGCCGCTTCCTTGACACGCAACTGGTCTTTCGCCTTGTCACGCACGGACACGACATCTTCGGGCTTGACGCGGAAGGACGGAATGTTGACCGGTTTGCCGTTCACCATGATGGCCTTGTGTGAAACCATCTGGCGAGCCTGGGCGCGCGTAACCGCGAAACCCATGCGGTAAACCACGTTGTCGAGGCGGCATTCGAGCAAGCGCAGCAGGTTTTCACCCGTAGCGCCTTTCTGCTTGGCAGCCAGCTTGTAGTAGTTGCGGAACTGGCGCTCCAGCACACCGTAGGTACGGCGAACTTTCTGCTTTTCACGCAACTGCAGGGCATAGTCCGACAGGCGCATGCGACGCGATGAACCGTGCTGACCGGGAAGCTGGTTCAGCTTGCACTTGGATTCAAGTCCGCGCGCGGGGCTCTTCAGTTCCAGGTCGACGCCTTCGCGGCGAGCCAGTTTACAGGTGGGTCCGATATATCTTGCCATTCTGATAACTCCAGTCAGACGCGACGTTTCTTCGGCGGCCGGCACCCGTTATGGGGGATCGGCGTCACGTCAGTAATGTTCGTAATTTTGTAACCCAGCGCATGCAATGCACGGACGGAAGATTCACGACCAGGACCCGGGCCCTTGACGCGCACGTCGAGGTTCTTCAGGCCATAATCCAGTGCGGCGCGACCGGCGTTTTCAGCGGCAACCTGCGCGGCAAAAGGCGTGCTCTTGCGTGACCCACGGAAACCGGCGCCGCCGGCAGTGGCCCATGAAAGAGCATTACCCTGGCGATCGGTGATCGTGATGATCGTATTGTTGAAAGAAGCATGAACGTGGGCGATGCCGTCCACGACTGTCTTCTTGACTTTTTTCTTTCTGATTGGCTTAGCCATAATTCTTTCCGCCTTTAACGCTTGTCATCAACGTTTGATGGGCCGGCGCGGACCCTTACGGGTGCGTGCGTTGGTCTTTGTCTGCTGGCCACGAACCGGCAGACCACGGCGGTGCCGCAGGCCACGGTAACAACCGAGATCCATCAAACGTTTGATGTTCATTGCCACTTCACGGCGCAAATCACCTTCAACCGCGATTTTGCCGACTTCCGAGCGAAGAGCTTCCTCTTCCCCTTCGGTCAGGTCACGGATCTTTGTTTCTGGCGCCACTCCGGCAGCCTCGCAAATCTGGTAGGCACGGGTTTTCCCGATGCCATAGATGTGCGTCAAGCCCACCCAGGTGTGCTTCTGTACCGGAATGTTGACTCCTGCGATACGAGCCATACTCAATAACTCCTGTCAGTTCAGTGCCGCGAATGTAAACAGCACATTATATCTAATTCAAAGTGTCGGTAAAAGCCTGAATCTGTTTGCTTTCTTTCCGACGTATGCTTGTCTCAACCCTGCCGCTGCTTGTGCTTCTTTTCACTGCAAATCACGTAAAGCACGCCTTTGCGCCGCACAATTTTGCAATTACGGCAGATTTTCTTAACTGAAGCCTGCACTTTCATAACTCTTCTCCAATGCAAGCGGGCGTGCCCGTAACGGCATCCCGACATTCACCGCACAAGCGGCACCAAGTTCCCTATCTCCGGACTACGCCGGATCGTCCGTATGATTTCAGGTTCGCCTTTTTCATCAGGCTGTCGTACTGATGTGAAATCAGATGCGCCTGGACCTGGGCGATGAAATCCATGATGACAACCACGACGATCAGGACCGACGTGCCGCCAAAGTAAAACGGCACCTGCCACAACACCCGGAACAGGTCCGGCAGCAGGCAGACCGCAACCAGGTATATGGAACCGACCATGGTCAGACGGGTCAGTACATTGTCGATGTACTCCGCTGTCTGCCGGCCGGGGCGAATACCCGGAATAAATGCACCTGAACGTTTCAGGTTGTCTGCTGTTTCCTTCGAATTGAACACCATCGCGGTGTAGAAGAAACAGAAGAAAATGATCAAGCCTGAAAACAGGATCGTATACGCCAGGTTACCCGGCGTCAGTGCCGCCGATACGTCCGTCAAGAAGCCGAGACCTTCCGAACCACTGAACCATGTGGCCAGCGTGGACGGGAAGATCACGATACTGGAAGCGAAGATAGCCGGGATAACGCCGGACATGTTCACCTTCAGCGGCAAATGCGTGGACTGGTTCTGGTACGCAACACGCCCCTGGCGTTGTGCGTAATTGACCGTGATCCGGCGCTGGCCTCTTTCGACCCGCACGATGAAATAGATCACACCAAGCACTGCCGCCAGGATGATCAACATCGCCGGAATGCTGAGCTGCCCGGTATTGACCAGTTCCAGCGTACCTGCGACGGCTCGCGGCAAGCCTGCAACGATACCGGCAAAGATGATCAGCGAAATACCGTTGCCGACACCACGCTCGGTAATCTGCTCACCCAGCCACATCAGGAAGATCGTACCCGCGGTCAGCGAAACGATAGCCGTGAATATGAAGCCAAACCCGGGCGCCAGCACGACGGCGGATTGTCCCTGCAAAGCAAAGGCGACACCGCCAGCCTGGATGCCCGCGAGTATCACGGTGAAGTTGCGCGTGTACTGCGTGATCTTCTGGCGTCCTGACGAACCCTCTTTCTTCAGTTGCTGCAGCTGCGGTACCGCGCTGCTCATCAACTGCATGATGATGGACGCCGAAATATAGGGCATCACACCGAGGGCAAACAGGGAGAATCGTTCCAGCGCACCACCCGTAAACAGGTTGAACACGTCGACGATGGTTCCCTGCTGCGAGTTCATGAACTGCAACAGGGCCTGCGGGTTGACCCCAGGCACCGGGATAAACGTTCCGATGCGATAGATGATCAACGCCGCGAAAACGAACAGCAGACGCTGCCGCAGCTCGGTCAACCTACCCAGGCCGCTGAGCGTTTCCGCCATTTGTGACGGGGAACGGGACATTATTCCACCTTGCCTCCGGCAGCTTCAATCGCCGCCTGTGCACCCTTGGTCACACCCAGCCCCTTAATGGTAACCGCGCGATCCAGGGTTCCTGTATTGATCACTTTGACCTTCTTGGCATCGTGACCAACCATGTTTTCTGCCTTCAGTGTTTCCAGGTCGATGACGTCAGCCTTCATGACCTGAATCTGGTACAGGCGGATTTCCGCGTTGTAACGGGCCGTGCGTGAAGCAAAACCACGCTTCGGCAAACGGCGCTGCAAAGGCATCTGGCCGCCTTCGAATCCGACCTTGTGAAAACCACCGGAACGCGACTTCTGGCCCTTGTGGCCACGGCCAGCAGTTTTGCCCAGACCGGAACCAATACCGCGGCCAACGCGTTTGCGGTCTTTTTTGCTGCCCTCTGCAGGGCTGAGTTCATTCAGTTTCATATCAGTACTTTCCTTTAAAAAATGGGGTCAGAGTAAGTTTTTCTGACACGCATTCTGGTTCGCGGAAGATCGGGGCAGAAAACTTACTCTGACCCCGGTTTTTTCAGGCTTCTTCCACTCGTACCATGTAATCGATTTTGTTGACCATGCCACGCACGGACGGAGTGTCTTCGAGGACAACCGTCTGGTGCATGCGCTTCAGCCCGAGACCACGGACACATTCCCGGTGTTTCGGCTGATAGCCGATGGGGGAACGGACCAGGGTTACCTTTATCTGCTTTTGTTTTTTCTTGGCCATTGTTCTTACCCGACGTTCGCCATGATTTCATCAACCGGCTTGCCACGCTTGGCAGCCACGGACTGAGGGCTTTGCATTGCCTGCAAACCCTTGATCGTCGCACGAACCAGGTTGATGGGATTATTGGAGCCTACGCTCTTGGCCAATACGTTACGCACACCGACCGTTTCCAGTACGGCACGCATGGCGCCGCCGGCAATAACGCCGGTACCTTCGGAAGCCGGCTGCATGTAAATGCGCGAACCCGCGTGGCTGCTCTTCACCGCGTGCCACAACGTGCCTTCACGCAGCGATACGGTGACCATGTTGCGACGGGCCTTTTCCATTGACTTCTGGATTGCGACCGGCACTTCACGCGCCTTGCCGTAACCGAAACCAATCTTGCCGTTACCGTCTCCGACGACGCTCAGGGCCGTGAAGCCGAAGATCCGGCCACCCTTGACCACTTTGGCCACACGATTGACGGCTACCAGTTTTTCAAGCAGGCCGTCGCCTGTGTCTTTGTCCATATTCGCCATGATTCTTACCTGTGTTTAGAATTTCAGCCCGACTTCGCGAGCAGCGTCGGCCAGTACTTTGATCCGGCCGTGGTACTGATAACCCGAACGGTCGAAAGCCACTTCCTTGACGCCGGCTTCGACAGCCCTTTCGGCCACGAATTTACCTACCGCCGCGGCTGCCTCCTTGTTCGAAGTGCTTTTCAGGCCTTCACGAACGTCGCTTTGCAGCGTGTTTGCCGAGGCCAGCACATTGCCGTCCTCTGCATTGATGACCTGGGCATAGATATGCTGGCCGCTGCGGTGAACCGTCAGCCGGGCCTTGCCCTGCCGCCGGATTTGAGCACGTGATTTCCGCGCCCTGCGCAAACGTGCTTCCTTTTTCTTTTGCATCTCAGATTCCTCGTAATCTTGGTCGGTCAGGAAAGCTCAACGATCAAGCTTTCTTGGCCTCCTTCCGCACAACGCGCTCGTCCGAATAACGGACGCCCTTGCCCTTGTAGGGTTCCGGCGACCGGAAGGCACGAATTTCAGAAGCAACCTGGCCAACTTTCTGCTTGTCGCAGCCTTTCACTACGATTTCAGTCTGGCTCGGAACTTCGATCGTGACGCCCTCGGGTGCGGTGTACTCGATCGGATGTGAATAGCCCAGCGCCAGGGTCAATTTCGCACCCTGGACCTGTGCACGGTAACCCACGCCAACCAGCGTCAGTTTCTTTTCGAAACCGTTTGATACGCCGATGACCATGTTGTTCACGAGCGACCGGAACGTGCCCGCCATCGGGATATCCGAATCACTGGCGGGCTTCACGGTCAGGGTCGTGTCTTCCTGTTCCACACTGACGCTGGGGTGCAGTTGCTGGACCAGGCTTCCTTTCGGGCCCTTGACGCTGACTTCACTACCGGCAATTTTGATTTCGACGCCGGAGGGCAGCTCAATAGGGGCTTTTGCTATACGCGACATATTCTTTCTCCCAATCCCTTATTGCATCACGTAACGATGCACAGGATTTCACCGCCCTGCCCCGCAGCACGTGCGGCGTTATCGGTCATGATTCCCATGGACGTGCTGACCACTGCGATACCCAATCCGTTCTGGATCTTCGGCAAATCGTCTTTCCCGCGATACTGGCGCAGTCCCGGGCGGCTGACGCGTTTCATCGATTCGATGACGCCTCGGCCCTGGGCATATTTCAGCGTGACTTCCAACGCGGGCTTGCCTTCCAATTCCGCATCACGGTAGTCGGTGATGTAACCTTCGTCCTTCAGCACACTTGCGATGCCGGTCTTCACCTTGGAAGCCGGAATCTTGACCGTCGCTTTCTGCACCGCCTGGGCGTTGCGGATGCGCGTCAGCATGTCCGAAATAGGGTCGCTCATGCTCATGATATTTTTCCTCTTTACCAGCTGGCCTTACGCAGGCCGGGTACATCACCGCGCATCGCGGCTTCACGCAACTTGTTACGGCCGAGCCCGAACTTGCGGTAAAAACCGCGCGGGCGACCAGAAATGGCGCACCGGTTACGCTGACGCACCGGGCTCGAATCACGTGGCAACTTCTGCAACCTGAACATGGCGTCCTGCTGCTCTTCGAAGCCCACATCGGGGTTGGTGATAATCGCTTTGAGTTCTGCGCGCTTCTTGGCGTACTTCGCCACCAGCTTGGTGCGACGCTTCTCGCGGTTAACCATTGATACTTTAGCCATCGTGATTCCTTTACTTTTCTCTGAACGGGAAGTTGAAGGCTTTAAGCAAAGCCCTGGCTTCATCGTCCGACTTGGCGTTTGTCGTGATGGTGATGTCCATACCCCGGATCGTGTCGATCTTGTCGTAGTCTATTTCCGGAAACATGATCTGCTCCTTCACGCCCATGCTGAAGTTGCCGCGGCCATCAAACGACTTGCGGTTCAGCCCGCGGAAATCGCGGATACGCGGGATGGAGACGTTGACCAGGCGATCCAGGAATTCGTACATCCGTTCGCGACGCAACGTAACTTTGCAACCCACTGCCCAGCCATCACGGAGCTTGAAGCTGGCGACGGACTTGCGCGCCAGGTTGACGACGGGTTTCTGACCGGCGATCGCGGTCATGTCGCCAACGGCTCGCTCCATCACTTTCTTGTCGCCCAGGGCCTCGCCCACACCCATGTTGAGCGTGACCTTGGTGATCTTCGGCACTTCCATGATGTTCTTGTAGTTGAACTGCTTCTGCAGTTCGGGCACCACGGTCTCTTTGTAATAAGTCTGTAGTCTCGACATCTGACTATCCTTAAATATCCACGGCTTCGCCGGTGGAAGTGAAAATCCGTACCTTGTGGCCATCTTCGAGCGTCTTGAACGACACGCGGTCGCCCTTGCCGGTACCCGGGTTGTACAGCGCAACGTTGGACTGGTGAATCAAAGATTCCTTTTCAACGATGCCACCGGCCTGGTTCATGGACGGGTTGGGCTTCTGGTGTTTTTTCACCATGTTTACGTTTTCCACCAGCAGCTTGTCGCCGGCCACGCGCAATACGTGTCCGCGCTGACCCTTGCTGCGGCCAGTGGTTACGATAACTTCGTCGCCTTTGCGAATTCGTTTCATCTTTCTGTTCCTTCGCTTACAGCACTTCGGGCGCGAGTGAGACGATTTTCATGAACTTCTCGTTACGCAGTTCACGTGTCACTGGGCCAAAAATACGTGTGCCAATCGGCTCATGCTTGGGGTCAAGCAGTACCGCGGCATTACCATCAAAACGGATCAGCGAGCCGTCACCACGACGGACGCCGGACCGGGTCCGTACGACCACGGCGTCGTAAACCTCGCCCTTCTTTACCTTGCCGCGCGGAATGGCTTCCTTGACCGTGACCTTGATCACGTCACCAATCCGTGCATAACGGCGCTTGGAACCGCCCAGTACCTTGATGCACTGAACCCGGCGCGCGCCGCTGTTGTCCGCGGCTGAAAGCATGCTTTGCATCTGAATCATCTTCGATGTCCTCTGCTAGGGAGTCCCGCAGGCCGGGGCCTTACTGGGCGCGCTCCAATATTTCAACGACCCGCCAGCTTTTCGTCTTGGAAAGCGGGCGGCATTCTGAGATCTTGACCAGGTCGCCCTCGCCACAGCTGTTCTCTTCATCGTGCGCGTGCACCTTGGTAGAACGCTTAATGTACTTACCGTACAGCGGGTGCTTTACCTGGCGCTCGAGCAGAACGGTGACGGTCTTGTCAGCCTTGCTGCTGGTCACACGCCCGGTCTTGGTTCGTTTTACAGTTTCGGTCGTACTCATGACGCTTCACCTTTCTTCTCGGTCAGGACGGTCCTGACACGAGCAATGTCCCTGCGCACACGGCGCAGATCATGCGGTGAAGCCAACTGGCCGATACCGCGTTGCATTCTGAGGTTGAACTGTTCGCGCAACAGCCCGGAAAGCTCTTCGCGCAACTCAACTTCGTTCTTTTTTCTCAAATCTTGCGCATTCATCACAGCACAGACCTCTTCACAAAGGTGGTCCGAACGGCCAGCTTGGCTGCGGCCAGACGAAATGCCTCGCGTGCCTGTTCTTCAGTCACACCCTGGATTTCGTACAAAACGCGGCCGGGCTGGATCGCCGCCACCCAATACTCAACATTACCTTTACCCTTACCCATACGTACTTCGACGGGCTTCTTCGTCACCGGCTTGTCGGGGAAGATACGGATCCACAGCTTTCCGCCACGTTTCACGTAGCGGGTGATGGCCCGGCGCGCTGCCTCGATTTGACGGGCAGTGACGAATCCACGGGTCGTAGCCTTCAGGCCGAACTCCCCAAAACTCACGCGGTTGCCCACCTGCGCCAGGCCGCGGTTACGGCCTTTTTG
>JAZBOH010000199.1:0-4546 GCA_036351055.1 Lysobacterales bacterium | reverse complement strand
TCGCTTTGCGACGCCTACCCCACGCTTTTCGACCTGGTCGACGAATCCGACACCTTCGAGGTGGACGGAGTGCACAAGCAGGACTACTGGAAGGTCGTGGACCAGTGCTACCTGTGTGACCTGTGTTACCAGACCAAGTGCCCCTATGTCCCGCCGCACGAGTGGAACCTGGATTTCCCGCACGTGATGCTGCGCGCCAAGGCAGTCCAGTTCAAAAAAGGCGAACGCAAGCTCAGCCACAAACTGCTCAGCAATACCAAGGTGCAGGCCTCGGTCGGCACCCTGCCAGGTGTCAGCAAGTTGATCAACGCCAGCAACCGTAACAAGGGTGTGCGCAAGGTGATGGAAAAAGTCATGGACCTGCACCCCGACGCCCACCTGCCGGAATTCCACTCGGACACCCTGCGCAGACGGGAAAAAGCACGTACGCCCCTGGCAGCAGAAACGATGGAAGCCGGGCCGACCCGTGGCAAAGTAGCCCTGTTCGCCACCTGTTACTGCAACGTCAATACACCCGGGGTCGGCCAGGATCTGATCCGGGTCTTTGAACATAACGGAATCCCTGTACGGTTGACCGGGAAGGAAGAATGCTGCGGTATGCCCAAACTCGAGCAGGGCGACCTGGAAACGGTCGAAAAATACAAAAAAGTCAACATTCCGCAACTGGTCAAGCTGATTGATGAAGGCTGGGATATGGTCGCCGGTATTCCCTCCTGCGTCTTGATGTTCAAACAGGAATTGCCCTTGATGTACCCGGACGACGCGGACGTACAGAAGGTGAAGCAGCACATTTTCGACCCCTTCGAGTACCTGGTGCACCGCCACAAGGCCGGACTGCTGAATACCGAGTTCAAGAATCCCCTCGGCAAGGTCGTCTGGCAGGTGCCCTGCCACCAGCGCGTGCAGAATATAGGCCCCAAGACGCGCGACGTGCTGGCGCTGGTGCCGGAGACCGAGGTGGAAATGATCGAACGCTGCTCCGGCCACGACGGCACCTACGGTGTGCGTGCCGGCACTTACGAAAAATCGCAGAAGATAGCCCGCCCGGTGGTTAACCGGGCAAAGAAAATGGAGCCGGACTACCTGGTTTCCGATTGCCCGATGGCCGCCACCCAGATTGCCAACAACATGGATCTACCTAATGAAGAATCCAACCCGTTGACAATTTTGCGCAAGGCCTACGGGATATAGAACCAGCCTGCAGGAGCGGCTTGCGTCGCTCCAGCGGAGGAAGAGTCATGGAAAAACTGGAAAGACAAGACCTCTACAGCCTCGAACAATACGCCGGGATACGGCCTGCTTTCCGTCAGCGCGTGATGGAACACAAGAAGAATCGCCGCGTGGATATCGGTCCCAATTTCACCCTGTATTTCGAGGACCGCCTGACCATCCAGTACCAGGTACAGGAAATGTTGCGCATCGAAAAAATCTTTGACGCCGAGGGTATCCTCGAAGAACTGGGCGCCTACAACCCGCTGATCCCCGATGGCAGCAACCTGAAATGCACCGCCATGCTTGAATTCGGCGACGTCGAACTGCGCAAGAAACGCCTTGCCGAGATGGCCGGCATGGAACACCAGGTCTGGGCGCGCGTGGATGGCCATGAAAAGGTCTTCGCGATTTCAAACGAAGACCTCGAGCGCTCCACCGACGAAAAAACGTCGGCCGTGCATTTCATGCGTTTTGAATTTACCCACGACATGATTACTGAACTGCTGGGCGGCGCCGACCTCGAGTTCGGTTCGGACCATCCAGCCTACCTCCATTCCGCGACCGTGCCCGAAGTGACCGTGCAGGCCCTGGCCGGCGATTTTTCCTGACCTTGTGGCCCCAAACCCGGGGCGAAACATTTTCTTGCGCCGGGTGCGTGTAGCCAGGTGTCCGGTTTTAAATTTTTCTTTACCTGCCGCCATTTTTTGATAAACTTGCTTGTCACTAACAAGTTATTTTGCCTATGCCTCTCTCCCTGCCCGCCAGCGACGATGACAGCCAGTCCCGCACCCAGGCGGAACGGACTGCGCGAGCTGAAACCAGGATGGTGCTTGCCGCCATTGCACTGCTCAATACCGTCGGAATCCAGGGCACAACCCTGGTCGCCATCGGGGAAAAATCCGGATACAGCCGGGGTCTCGCCACCCACCACTTCGGGTCGAAAGCAGGCCTGTTCAGCACCATCCTGAGACGGTTATCGGGCGCCTGGTCGATCGAACTGAACCGGAAACTGGGCGGAAAAACGGGGCTGGAAGCGGTCGAAATCGCCATTAACACCCACCTCGCGTATGCGCTCAAGCACCCGGAGTACATCCGGGTTCAGTACATTCTCTGGGGCGCGGCGATCGACCCGGCATCTGCGTTCAAACCCAACGCCGCCGAATTCATGCAAATCCAGCGTGAAACCGTAGCCAGCTGGATCCAGGGCGGAATAGACAGGGGCGAGATTCGCGCTGACATCCATCCCGGGCATACCGCAGAGCAGTACTACGGCGGCCTGATCGGCATCAACCACCAATGGCAAGTCAGTCCGGACTTCGACCTGCCTGCCGCGTATGCAGACTTTAAACGTAACTTTGTGCGCATGCTGCGCGCCACCTGAACACAGAGGAAACCGACATGACCGACGCCTATATTTACGACCACCTCAGGTCCCCCAGGGGTCGCGGCAAAGTCGGCGGCGCACTCAACTCCATCACCCCGATCAACCTCGCCACCCAAATCCTCGCCGGGCTGCGGGACCGGAATCAACTTGATACGTCAATTCTCGATGACGTGATCCTCGGCTGCGTCGCCCCCGTGGGCGAACAGGGCGCCAACGTTGCACGCGTGGCGGCCATGAACGCAGGCTACGCGGAAAACGTTCCGGGAAAACAGATCAACCGGTTCTGCTCGTCCGGCCTGGAAGCGGTCAACACGGCGGCGGCTCTGATCATGGCGGGGCAGGGGACGGCGGCGGTCGGCGGCGGCCTGGAAAGCATGTCGCGCGTACCCATGATGTCCGATGGCGGCGCCTGGGCCATCGACCCCCAGGTGGCCTACCACAGCTATTTCGTACCCCAGGGCATCAGCGCCGACCTGATTGCAACCCTGTACGGCTACTCACGAAAGGACTGCGACGCATACGCGGTGGAAAGCCAGCGCCGCGCAGCCCACGCCTGGAAAAACGGCTACTTCGAAAAGTCGGTATGGCCTGTCCTGGACCACATCGGCGAGGTCGTGCTTGACCACGATGAAACCGTGCGCGGCGACGCCAGCATGGAAAGCCTGGGCGGCCTTAACCCTGCTTTCGCCAAGCTGGGCGCCCAGGCCGGTTTCGACGACGTGGCTATTCAGAAATACCCGCAGGTCGAAGCCATTGACCACGTGCACACGGCGGGTAACTCCAGTGGTATCGTCGATGGTTCCGCGGCGGTCCTGGTCGGAAACGCAGAAGCCGGTAAACGCATGGGCCTGAAACCCCGCGCCAGGATTCACTCCTTCGCCTCGATCGGCACGGAGCCGACCATCATGCTCACGGGGCCCGCGCCCGCCTCTGAAAAAGCGCTGGACCTGGGTGGAATGACGCCATCCGATATCGACCTGTGGGAACTCAACGAGGCCTTCGCATCGGTCGTACTGCATTACATGGATGTTCTGAACGTGGCACACGACATCATCAACGTGAACGGCGGCGCCATCGCCATGGGCCACCCGCTGGGCGCCACCGGCGCCATGGTGCTGGGCACCCTGTTGGACGAAATGGAACGCCGAGACCTGGCGACCGGCCTGGTCTCGCTGTGTATCGGCGCCGGCATGGGCACCGCCACCGTCATCGAACGCGTCTGAGACACCGGAGCGCAGGAAACGACATGAACCAAACGATCCAATACGCCGTCGACCAGGACGGAATCGCACTACTGACCATCGACCTGCCCGGCGCGTCCATGAACGTGCTGACACCGAGGCTGATGTCTGACCTTGCTGAGCTCACGGCACGTGCCGCTGCAGACGATGACGTGAAAGGCCTCGTTCTGACTTCCGGCAAGAAGGCGTTTATCGCCGGCGCCGATATCAAGGACATGGTGACTGCCTACGACCGGGGCATGACGAAAAAAGAAGCCGCCGAATTCAGCGCCCAGCTGAATAAGACCCTGCGTGACATGGAAACGTGCGGCAAACCGTTTGCTGTCGCCATTACCGGCCTTGCACTGGGTGGTGGACTGGAGGTCTGCCTGGCCTGCCATTACCGCGTGCTGGCCAGCGACAGCGGCGCCGTACTCGGCTTCCCCGAGGTAAACATCGGCCTGTTGCCGGGTGCAGGCGGCACCCAACGAACACCGCGGCTGATCGGTTTCCGCAACGCCGCCACCATGATCCTGCAGTGCCGCAACCAGCGCCCCGAGCAGGCGCTTGCGCTCGGCCTGGTGCACGAACTCGCCCCGGTCGCCGAAATCGTCGAGAAGGCCAGGCAATGGGTGCTGGAAAAAGGCGACCCGGAACAGCCGTGGGACAAGAAGGGCTTCAAATTCCCGCACGGCGGGTTGGACCACCCCGCGACGGCCCAGACCTTCAT